>JBBSAT010000254.1:0-11961 GCA_038252025.1 Polyangiales bacterium
CGGCGCACTCGACGACCGCATCGCCGCAGCGCTCGACGCGGCAGACCGCGCTGCACCCGTCGCAGGCGACCGTGCCTCCGTCGTCGCACTGCTCGCCTGGATCCACCGCGCCGTCGCCGCAGAGCGGAGGGGGCAGCTCGCGCACGCACGCCGCGCTGCACCCGTCGCCGCTCGTGAGGTTTCCGTCGTCGCATTGCTCGGCGCACTCGACGATCGCGTTGCCACAGCGCTCGATGCGACAGCTCGCGCTGCAGCCGTCGCAGGAGGCCGCGTTCGCATCATCGCACTGCTCGCCCGCGTCGAGCCGGCCGTCGCCACACCGCGGTGGCGGCATCTCGAGCCGACAGACCGCGCTGCAGCCGTCGCCGCTCGCGACGTTTCCGTCGTCGCACTGCTCTGTGCACTCGACGATCGCATCGCCGCAGCGCTCGATGCGGCAGGTCGCGCTACAGCCGTCGCAACCGAGCCGGTTGCCGTCGTCGCACTGCTCGCCCGGCTGGAGGACCCCATCGCCGCAGCCCATCGGAGGAGGCTCGGCTCGGCAGACGCTGCTGCATCCATCGCCGCTCGTCACGTTTCCGTCGTCGCACTCCTCCATGCACTCGCGCACGGCGTTGCCGCAGCGCTCCACGACGCACGCGCTGGAGCAGCCGTCGCAGCTCGATACGTTTCCGTCGTCGCACTGCTCGCCGGGCTCGATCGTCCCGTTCCCGCAGCGCGCCGCTTCCGTGATGCAGCTCGCCGAGCAGCCGTCTCCGCTCAGCGTGTTCCCGTCGTCGCACGCCTCGGCGCAGTCGAGCGTCCCGTTGCCGCACGTCTCGCTGCGGCAGGAGGGCGAGCAGCCGTCGCACGGTAGACGGTTTCCGTCATCGCACTCCTCACCCCGCTCGAGGGTGCCGTTGCCGCAGCCCGGCGCCTCGACGGAGCAGCTGGCGGAGCAGCCGTCACCGCTGACCGTGTTCCCGTCGTCGCACTCCTCGGTGCAGTCGAGCACGCGGTTGCCGCACATCTCGAGCGTGCACGCGGGCGAGCAGCCATCGCAGGTGCGCCGGTTCCCGTCGTCGCACTGCTCGCCGGGATCGACGGCGCCATCGCCACACGTCGCGCTCTCGATGGAACACGCGGCGGAGCATCCGTCTCCGCTGACGCGATTGCCGTCGTCGCACTGCTCGCCGCAGTCGAGCAGACGGTTGCCGCACGCCTCGAGCGTGCACGCGGGTGAGCAGCCGTCGCAAGGCGCGAAGGCGCCGTCGTCGCACTGCTCGCTCGGGTCGAGCCTGCCGTCGCCGCAGGAGGCGGACTCACGCGCGCACGCGGCCGAGCAGCCGTCCCCGCCCACGGTGTTTCCGTCGTCGCACGCCTCGGCGCAGTCGATGCGCGCGTTGCCGCAGACCTCGAGGTCGCACTCCGCGGAGCATCCGTCGCAGGCGCGCGCGTTCCCGTCGTCGCACTCCTCGAGGCCTTCGACCCGGCCATCGCCGCACGAGGAGGGTGGGGCGGCGTCGCGCGGGGCATCGAAGGTGCTCGCGTCCTCCGCGCCGTCGATCCGGAGCGACGTCCTGCCGCAGCCGGCCGTCGGCGCGATCGCGACGAGGACGAGGACGAGGACGAGCGGGAGAGCGAAAGGCCCGCGAACGTTCCTACTTCGATGATCCATCGTCGACCCCCGTCGAGAGCACTCGCTCACGCTTCTGAGATGGTAGGCCGTCTCGCGTCGGCGGTTGACCGAAACGTCCGGGGGGCCGCGCCGGGCTCTCTGGCAGCGCCCGGGGTACGTGCTCGGTCGCGCTCCTTCGACCAAGCTTGCCGTCATGACAGTCCAGCTGCGCTCGCGCGTCGATCCGGACGGCACGGTCGAGATCTCGCTCCTCGACGTTCCGATGCCCGTGCCGAAGGACGACGAGGTGGTCGTGCGCGTCGACGCCGCGCCGCTCAATCCCTCCGACCTCAACGTGCTGCTCGGCCGCGCCGATCTGTCGACCGTCCATGCGTCGGGCACGGCAGCGCAACCGGCCGTGAAGGCGCGCGTCATGGACGGCGCGCTCGCGCAGCTCGCGCCGCGGATCGGCAAGTCGCTTCCCGTCGGCAACGAGGGCGCGGGCGTCGTGATCGCGGCCGGAAGCGCGCCGGCCGCGCAGGCGCTCCTCGGGAAGATCGTCGGCATCTCTGGCGGCGCGACGTATGCCGAGCACCGGTGTCTGCCCGCCGCGCAGTGTCTCACGCTGCCGGAGGGCACGACGGCCGTGCAGGCGGCCTCGAACTTCGTGAACCCGATGACGGCGCTCGCGATGCTCGAGACGATGCGGCGCGAAGGCCATACCGCGCTGGTCCACACCGCTGCTGCGTCGAACCTCGGGCGCATGCTCGTGAAGCTCTGCGCGGAGGACGGCGTCCCGCTGGTCAACGTCGTCCGCAAGGACGAGCAGGTGCGCCTGCTTCGTGAGCTCGGCGCCGAGCACGTGTGCGACTCGAGCGTGCCGTCCTTCGACGAAGAGCTGCGAGCCGCCATCCTGAAGACGGGCGCAACCCTCGCGTTCGACGCGGTGGCGGGCGGCGATCTCGCGAGCCGGATCCTCACGGCGATGGAAGCGGCGGCGAGCGCGAGCGCCGAGCGCTACAGCCCGTACGGCTCGACGACGCACAAGCAGGTCTATCTGTACGGCGGGCTCGATCGGCGTCCGACCGAGCTCACGCGCGCCTTCGGAATGTCCTGGGGCGTGGGCGGCTGGCTCGTGATGAACGAGCTCGGAAAGGGCTCGCCTTCGGACTTCGCACGGCTCCGCGGGCGCGTCGCCAGCGAGCTCACGACGACGTTCGCGAGCGACTTCGCGGCCGAGCTCTCGCTCGCCGAGGTCCTCGATCCCGCGATCATGGCGCGGTACGCGAAGCAGGCGACGGGCGAGAAGTACGTCCTCGTGCCGAGCCGCGGCCGCTGAACGGGCTCGCTCGGCAGCGCTACCAACGCACTCCGAAGAACAGCTTGTTCAGCTCGAGCCCGATGAGCCCACCGAGCAGCATCGAGGCGAAGAGACCGATCATGAGGGGCAGCGGGACGCGCCGATGGGCGATGTCGTCGCGGCTGTGACCCGTGATGATCTGGAAGAGCCCGGACGGCGCCACGGCGCAGCCCAGCGGGATGACGATTGGATAGAACTGGTCCTCGAGGACGCGCCCGACGAGGACGCCGACGAGGACGACCGACGCCGAGATGATCAACGTCATCAGCCCTTGGATGCGCGGCGGCAGGGAGCTCAACCAGCCATTCATGCCGCGCTCTTTACCCGGTTCTTCGAGCTCGTGCCGCACCCGCCCGGGCGCTCATAGGCCGGCGAGCATAGCCGCGGTCTCAGGCCCGAGGGACGCGGCGTCCCCGTCTCAGGGGAGCTCCGCGGCGGACGGCCGCTCTGCCTCGGGCGCGGACGCGGAGACGATCGAGAACGGCGGGCAGTACGACTCGATCAGCGGCAATCGCACCGTGCCCCAGCTGGCCGGCGCCAGCCAGCGCGGCGCCGAGAGATCGACGGGCGCATACGGGAGCGTCGTGTCGAAGACGTCGAACGTCCCGAAGCCTTCCTCGAACGCGAGCGGGCGCAGCGCCGCGAGGTCGGCGCTCATCGCCGCAGCGTCCGGGCAGACGCCGTCCAGCGCGAGCCGCGTGCGCTCGAGCAGCAGCCAGAGCGCGCGGAGCGCGGCCTCCGTCCGGAGCACGCGGTCGACGTAGGGCACCAGCGCGCCGAGGAGAGCTGCGTACTCCGCTCGCAGCATGGCGTCGCGACCGGCGCGCGGTCCGAGCACTGCGGCGAGGGCGATACCCAGCGGCATCTGGCGGTCCGCGTCGTCCTCTGCGCGGAGGAGCTCCTCGCCGAGCGCGCGTCGACAGTCCTCGTGCGTCACCGTCGCGTCGCAGAGGCCGCCGAGCCGCCTCTGCACCAGCAACATCGTGCCGACCATCGCCTCGCGGGCAGGGAGGGCACCGTCCTCACGTCCCATCGCGAGCTCGGGGTCGATCACCACGCTCACGCTGCTCGGCGGCTCCCAGCCGAGCGCGCGCATCGGCCCGAGCGCGATGAAGAGCGCGTCGTCCGCGATGAAGCGCACGGGATCGGGCATCGCGGCGACCAGCCGGAGGACCTCGGCCTGGAGCTCTCGAAGCTCGGCGTCGGTCCACGGGAGACTGCTCGCGAGCACCGCGCGCACCTGCATCAACGTGTGCCCCACGCCGGCGACGGCGAGCATCGCTCCGACGAGCGACGGCCTCCCGCGCATCGCGTCGACGTAGATCGCGAGCGTGGAGAGCAGGAGCGACATCCCGCTCACGCGCTCGCCGCGGCGGATGCGCTCGCGCGCGTGCGCGGTCGCGATCTCGGCGAGCAGCACGGTCCGCGGGCCGGCCTGCGACGTCACGCCGCCGGCCTCCACGAGGAGGTCCGCCCCAAGCGCGAACGGCGTGCACGCCGACCGGTGCTGCGCGACGGCCTCGAGCTCCTCGTCGAGCCCGTCACACGCGACGAGGATCTCGGTCTCTTCCGGTAGCGGCTCTGCGTGGAGGAGCCGGCCCATCGTGCCGTACTCCCACGCGCCGGGCGGCGCGGGCGGGCTCTCGGGGCCTCCGGTCGGACCGTCCCACTCGGGTAGCTCCAGCGAGCCGTCCTGTCCGAGCGAGAGCGCCGCGCGGAGGCGTTCGCGCTCGCGGAACACGAAGTCGACGCAGTCGTGGAGACGCCCGTCGCCCGCCAGCAGCGCACGAAGTCGCGGCGTACCGTCGGCCTCCGTCGCTTCGCCGCGGAGCACGGGCCGCGGGCACTCGTTCGCGCGCTGTGCGAGCGCCGCGTTGGCGATCACCCCGGCCTCCGAGAGCTCGCTCGGGTCGAGCCATGGACGGCGGTACACCCACGCCCAGAGCAGCGCGAGCCCGATGACGAACGGCGCGAGGATCATCGCGAGCCTTCGCCGCGTCGAGCCGGTGGCCCGCACCGCTATGGCGCGACCGAGACCGAGGGGCGGAGGGCGCGCGTCAGCATTCGGGGATCGTCTGCGACGGGCGCATGCAGCGTCAAGGAGCCTCCGCTTCGGGATCCCCGTCAAGCCTGGCGGGCTCCCGGGGCGAGGTGAGCGACCTCGGCCACGAGCGCGTCGAGAACCTCGCTCGACGATGTCTCGTAGCGATGCCGCGCGCCGCTCGCGACGACGAGGGTGACCTCCCCGCGGTGCACCTGCGCCGCGGGATCCACCCGGCGGACGCGGAGCTCGACGACCTCGGCTGCCCTGTCGCGCAGCACGCGCACGAAGCTCGGCCCTCTGCGGCGCAGGACGCCGTAGATCAGCAGAGGTAGAGACGAGCCGAACATTCCCAGGGCGGGAACGAGCGTGCTCCCCGCGATGGCCGCCATGCAGCGCGCGTCATGGTCGTAGCTGCAGAGGTCGGACGCGGCCGCGATCGAGACGAGCGCCAGAAGCCCGAACACCGGCGCGGAGAGGATGGCGATCGCGACCGCGCCGATCCCCCATTTCTCACTCGGAAGCGTGTCCGCGAGGACGCGCGCGAGAAGCGGCTCGTCCCGCCATCCAGGAATTCGGAATCGAGGTGGGATCGGCGTGCTCATGCCGGCAGGACTATGCGGTTCGCGCCGACCGCGCAGTTCGTTGGCGCGAACGGTGTCGTCGTGGCGCGTTCTGTTGGAGCTCGGGCGAGGCAATCGCGCCCCGCACTCGCCGACGACCCCCTCACGACGGGGCTCGTCCGGCTCCTCAATAAGGACGTTGGCCGATGACGTTGCCGGGCGGGCCGTACTGACAGACCCACATCGAGTAGCGAGTGTCCGGACAGGTGGCAACCCCACAGCCCGCTGCCGTGGTGTTCGTATAGAATGTTAGCGATGCGCGCGTGGGTGACGGGGGCGGTGGTCGCGGGTGTTCTCGTGCACGCGTCCGCGTTCGCGCAGGACGCGGTCCCGGCGACGGACGCGGCAGCGTGCGGTGAAGCCGCCTTCGCCGAGGCCGAGGTCGAAGCGCGCGCGTTCGACGACCTCGAGATCGCGATCCCGCCCGGCCTGACCGAGCCCGAGACCATCGACCGATACCTCTCGGAGCTACGCGCCGCCTCCGAGCGCGCCGCGGCAGCCGCGAGTCGCTACGAGGCCGTCATCCGCTGTCGCAGCGGTTTCTGGAGCAGCGCAGCGTACGCGCGGCAGGGCCAGATCTACGAGACGCTCGCTCGCGCATCGCGGCGGTCTCTCCCGGTGGTTGGGCGCGACCGAGCCCGCGCCGCCGTCGACGTGCAGACGCGGCCGATCGACTGCCTCGCCGTGGTCCGCTACGTCCTGGTGGTCCGGGCCGCGCGAGCCGGTGGCTTCCGGACCGCGCTGACGCGGGCCGTGCTCGACGCGCTGGTGCGCTACCCGTTCGCGGAAGCGGCCAGCTGCGTCGTGGAGCAGCGCACCCGGGACGCGAGCTTCGCGCCGCTGACGCTGGCGGACATGGCGCCGTACCGGTAGTGAGCGTGGCGAGCGCCCCTCATGTTCCTCGACGCAGACCTCGTTCCCGTTCCGCCGGCGCTCGTGCACATGCGCAGGTTTCCGCTCGACGGCGCGCTGCTGCTCTTCGATCGCGAGAGCGGGTGGAACGCTCACCTCGAAGGGGAAGAGACGCGCGAGCTGCGCATGCGCGCGCCCCGCGTCGTCCAGTTCGCGATCACGAACCATTGCAACCTCGCATGCGGCTTCTGCTCGCGAGACGTCGAGTCCGCGAGCGACTGGACCCTCGGCGGCGCCCTCGAGGTCCTCGGCGGGCTCGCTCGCGCAGGCGTGCTGGAGGTCGCGTTCGGCGGGGGTGAGCCGCTCGTCTTCAAGGGATTCCCCGAGCTGGTCCGTCGCCTGCACGAGGAGACGGAGCTCGCGGTCAGCTTCACCACGAACGGCCGCCTCCTCGACGCGCGCGCGCTGGCGGAGCTACGCGGCAAGTGCGGGCAGATCCGTCTGTCGCTCTACGACGACGACGACTGGCGCGCGCGCATCGCGCTCATGGCAGGGGAGGGCGCGCGCTTCGGAGTGAACTGGCTGCTGACCCCGGCTCGCATGCCGCTGCTGGAGTCGACCGTGCTCGATGCCGTCGAGCGCGGCGCGCGCGACGTGCTGGTCCTCTCGTACAACGGGCGCGATCGGGATCTCCACCTCGATCCCGCGCAGGTCGAGGACGCCGCACGCCGCATCGCGCTCCTCGCCCGCGCGCTCGGTGGCCGTGCCGAGCTCAAGCTCGACGTGTGCTGGGGCGAGCGCATGGAGGCCGTGCCGCGCCTCTTCACCAAGGGAGACTGCGGCGCGGGGCGCGAGCATCTCGTCATCACGAGCGACCGCCGCATCGCGCCGTGCAGCTTCCATCACCTCTCGTTCCCGTTCCAGAGCGCGGAGGACGTGCTCGAGATCTGGCGCGAGCGTCACCTCGAGCTCCGCGGGGCTGCGCGCGATCCGGGCTGCGCGCGCGCGCCTGGCTTCGGCCTCGGTCCGTCTTCGCTCCCGCTCGTTGGTGAGAGAGGCCGTCATCCATGAAGATCCGCATCTGGAACGCGTTCGCGAGCAACAACAGTGGCAGCTACACGATCGTCGGGAGGTTCGGCCCGGACGTCGCGCTCGCGCTCGGCGGTCGGCTCCGGGCCGCTCTCGTGGCCCACGCGGCGTGGCTCGATCTCACGTCGGCGGATCGGGAGGCCGAGTCGCCGCTCCATCGCTTCCTCCGCGAAGAGGGCGTCGAGGTCAGCGAGCACGTCGGCACGGGCGACGGCTGGCCGGCGTACGGCTCACCGCCAGAGGTGTTCGAGACAGCCGACCAGATCCTCGTGCACGCGCCCTACACCGTGACCCTCCCGCGAGAGCTCGGTGCGCTCTTCTACCGTCATGGTGGGCGCGTCGAGGTCGAGCTGAACCACGCGCACGCGCCCGTCCTGCTCGAGATCCTGACGTGGCGCACGGAAGCGTTCGCCGAGCCGGCCGCGACGGAGCGAGATCGTCGTCAGTCGGCGTTCCGTGCGGACATCGAGGACGGGATGCTCGACGACGCCATGAAACGGCCGAAGGACGAGGGCGTGCGGTGGCCACCGGTGTTCGAGCCCACCGACTGGGGCGGGATGCGCACCACGCTCGCGCCGATCGATCTCGTCCTCGCCGCGCGGCAGGTGCAGGACCTCGCGGCGACGCACGGGCTCGAGCTGCGCATCTCGGTCTCCGAGGCGCGCGTCGCGCACGGCGATCCGCTCGCGTTGCTGCGCGCGTACACGACGCATCCCGGGCGCCATCAGGTCGTCCTCTGGAAGGCGGGCCCCGATCCCGTCGCGACGATCCGCGCGCTGCGCGACGTCAGCGGGTGCACGCTCGCCGAGGCGCACGAGAGGCTCGCTTCGGTGCCGATCGAGGTCGTCGTGGACGTCGCGGCGCGCGAGGCGATGGCGGCAGCGGAGACGCTCGTGAAAGCGGGCTGCGACGCGCAGGTGCTGGGTCCTCAGCACTTCGCGGCGAAGCGGCCGTAGCCCGCTCACGGGCTCGAGAGCACTGGCTCTGACGAGGGCGGCTCTTCCTTCGGCAGCGTTCCGCGCATCGCCTGCGGGAAGACGTGCTTCGCCGTCGCCGCCGGCCGGTCGCTTCCCACGAAGACCTCGAGCAACTTCGAGAGCCGCGCGAACACGCTCTCTTGCACGTACGGGACTCCGTACTTCGCGCAGAGCGCAGCCACCTCCGGCTGGATCTCGCGGTACGTGCTCATCGGCAGATCCGGAAAGAGGTGATGCTCGATCTGATAGTTGATCCACATGTGGAGCACGTCGTTCACGTCGCCCCCCGTGCGGTAGTTCGCCGTCGTGAGGACCTGCCGCAGATAGAACTCGTCCTTCGTCTTCACCGGGCCGTCGAAGAGCGCGAGGTCGTCCGCCGCATGGCTCGGCACGATGCACACGAACGTGTGCAGGTTGGCGAGCAGCTCCGCGAGGATCCTGTTCACCAGCACCGCCCAGAACGCGGCCTCCCCGAGCGGGAGGAAGAGGCACGGGACGAGGACGAAGTGCACGAGCAGGTACGGGGCCACGCTCCGAGCCCAGAGGCGGCGCACGAGCGGCAAGCGCAGATCCCAGAAGTTCAGCAGGTTGATGAAGTTCTCGTGCGGGGCGCCGCGCGTGTGCAGCTTCCGCGACTCCAGCCCGTTGAGCGCGTTGGGCGCGTAGTACGTCAGCTTCCAGGTCAGCGCGCCTGCGAGGACGACCACGTACTTGAGCGCGCGCGGCAGGCGGATGTCCCGGAGCAGCGCGACGTTGCGCTCGACCCGATCGGGATCGGCCGGCTCGCTCGTGTGATAGTGGTGCAGCTGGTTGTGCGAGTAGTTCCAGGCGGCCGGCTCGATCCAGTCGAGCCAGTCGAGCCAGCGCCTGCGTCCCAGCGCGAACCGCTTGCGTCGATAGCGCTCGGGGATTCCGGGGATCCTCTCGTAGCCGCCGTGCCCGACGTGGTGCATCACCATCCACCGGATCGTGATCGCGAGCGCGATGGCGAAGACGCTCAGCGGGTTGACGCCCATCCAGGCGAGCCCGTATCCGAGGACGGCGAGCCCGCGCCCGAACCACTCGATCCGGCGGAGGTGATCGAAGTCCGCGCGGCTCAGCGAGCGCAGGGTCCTCGCGCGGAGGGCGTCCATGTCCCGCCGGAAGCCGTCGAGGTCGATCTCCCGGAGGGAGGAGGGGTTGTTCATCGGAGCGACCGTCGTGTCACGAAAGCGAGCCGCGCGCCGCACCGAGCGTGCGAAGAGTGCCGACCGAGCGTGGCGCGCGGACGTCAGTCGGCGGTGATCCGGTGCGCGATGAACGCCACCGGGCCACCTTCGCCCGCCACCCGCAGGTTCGCCCCCTCGACCGTCACGTGCGATCCGTCCGCGGGACGAGGCAGGTCGTCAGCGCGGTAGTACACGGGGAACTGCCCGGTGGAATCGCCGAGCGTGAACGACTCGTACTCGACCATCGCTCGCAGCGCGAGGTTCTCCTCGCTCGTGTGGAGCACCTCCCCGGAGACCTCGAACGTCGCGGTGCCTTGGTAGATCGACGCGTCGTGGACGTCGTGCACGTCGGCGGTCTCCCGGAGCAGAAAGAAGAGGCCGACGCATCCTGCGAGCATCAAGACCATGACGACGCGCTGGACGGACTGCGGAAGCGGCTGCGACGGCTGGGCGCCGGTCGGCGGTGAGGGCGCAGGCTCGTTGGGCATCGCGCCGGATGCTCGCACGAGCCTCGGCGGCACGGCGACGTTCAGATCGTCCGGTTCAGGCGAGGCCCGGCTCAAGGCCGAGGGATGAAGACCTCGATCGGGCCCGGTCTGCGCGTTCGATCGCCCTGACCGAGCGCACCCGAGGGGTTGGCGCCCCAGCAGTGGAGGTGGCCTCCCGTGCGCAGGCCGCAGCTGAAGAACTGCCCAGCTGCGATCGCTTCCCAGTCGGACGCGGCGCCGACGCGAACAGGCGCCAGCCGATCGGCCCCGACTGCGCCGAGCCCGAGCTGGCCCTGGTCGTTCGCGCCCCAACAATAGAGATCTCCGCCGCGACGACCGCAGCTGTGCGTCTCGCCGAGCGCGACGTCGACCCAATCCGTCGCCGCGCCGACTCGCACGGGCGTCGCGCTGTCCAGCGCACCACCGTTGCCGAGCTCTCCGGACGTCCCCTGGCCCCAGCAGTAGAGCGCACCGCCGCGCACGCCGCAGACGTGCTGGTCACCCCCGGCGATGGCCGTCCAGTCGGTCGCCGTGCCGACCCGCGTGGGGACGCCGACGCTCGTGCCTGCGCCGGACGCTCCGTTGCCCATCTGTCCGTGGAGGTTTTCTCCCCAGCAGTAGAGCGCTCCGTCGTTGCGAATGCCGCACGTGAAGTGATGCCCGGTGGAGAGGGTTCGGTAGGTCCCAGGGACCGCGATCGGCGTCGTGTGCCCCGAGAAATCTCCGAGCGCGAGCTGACCGTAGTCGCCTTGTCCCGTGCAGTAGACCGCGCCCGTGGTCGTCATCGCGCAGGTGTGATCACCGACGGTCGCGCCCTGTACGAACGCCCACGGCCCCGGCGTTGGGTTCAGCGTCGGGCTCGGCCGCGAGGTGAGATCACCGATGCCGAGCTGGCCGTCCGTGTTGTCGCCCCAGCACCAGAGCGCGCCGCCGGTCCGCACGCCGCAGACGTGGTCGTCTCCCGCGTCGACCCACGACCAGTCCAGATCCGAGCCGACCTGGATCGGTGCGAGCGAGTCGGTGCCCGGGCCCGACGTCCCGTTGCCGAGCTCCCCCACGAGGTTCGAGCCCCAGCAGAAGAGCGACCTCGCGTCGGTCACGGCGCACGCGAACGCGGTTCCCAGGCCGATCGCGGTGACCGCGCGCGGCGCGACGCAGGCACCGTCGCAGTACGGCGTCGCGCCGCTACAGGTCTCGCACGACGCGCCCATCGCACCACACGCAGAGACGGCCGTGCCGGTCGCACAGCCCGTCCCATCGAGGCAGCCCGTGCAGCAGGCCCCCGCGTGACAGGTTCCGCCGGCGCAGCCGAGACCGTCCGCGACCGGCATGCAGCTTCCGTCCGTGCAGGACTCGCAATCGCCGCAACCACCGACGCACCCGGCGTCGACGAGCGCCGCGTCGTCGACGAGGTGCGCGTCGAACGCGGCGTCTGGCGCTCCGTCCATGGCGCCGTCGTGCGCGCCGGCATCGACGGGCCCCGCATCGGCCCCCCCGCACTGGCCCCCGCTGCACTCGGACGCCGAACAGGCAGCGGCCTCGGTGGAGGCGTCGAGCGTGATGACGATGAGGGCCCCTGCAGCCTGCGGCACGTCGGCCTCGACGCAGCCGGCGGCGAACCAGACGCAGCTCGCGTCGCGCGCACGTCCAGCGAAGCCGTATCGGCCCGCGCTCAGCGGCGGCGGCATGGCCGGTGTCGTCGTTCGCGTCGCCTCGGCCGCGAAGC
>JBBSAT010000255.1:0-11921 GCA_038252025.1 Polyangiales bacterium
ACGCGCGACGCGAAGCCGCTACGGCCTCCGATGACCGTGTAGGTGCTGCGGGAGCGAACGTCCATCGTCAGCAGCTGATCGCCGAGGAGAGGATCGCCGTAGCAAGTGATCGCGTCGTTGATGGTCAACGGCCGTCCGCTGCCGGGCATGCTCGGGTCTGCGCCGAAGAGCGGTCGGCCGATGAGCGGCGCGGCGGCGTCGATCACGAGCCGACCGATGTACGGTTCCCCGAGCCCGTCAGGCTGCGTGTACGCGCGCTGGATCGGGACCAACACCGGGAGCTGCGTCTCTCCGATCGTGGTGACGCCGACGACGGCGCGACAGATCTCCTGATCGATCTGCCCAGCGGGAAGAAGGCCGGTCAGCGCGAGCATGTCGCCCGTGTAGCCCAGCTCCGGCGCGCCGGCAGGGAGGAGCCCGTCGAGCGCGTCCTCCGATCCGATCACGCCGCGCGCGCAGTAGTCCGTGATCGAGTCGATCTCGACCGTGGTCGCGGTGGTCGTGCCTCGGTTGCCGCTCGAGGTGCCCGTGCCGGGGATCGAGCCCTCGTAGGCAGCGCTCCAGGTCTCGGCCACGATGGCGAACGGATCCGTCAGGCCACAGACCAGGGTCGTCTGCTGCATGGTGTCCGCTGGCGAATCGCCGCTGAGCACAGGCCGGAGGTGCGCTGGGCAGCTCATCAGGTCGACGATGCTGGGTACGGTGGCGTTGTCGCCCGCCGTGCCGTCGGTCCCGAGCGCGATCGTGGCCGCGCCGAGGATCACGGTCGGCAGCGTCGTGACCCCACCGAAGGCCAGGGCGAAAGAGGCGCCGCGCGGCCGATGGCGACGGATGTAGATCGCAATGTCGCTGACGATCGTGGGCAGGGTGCAGCGCGCGCTCGCGCTCGCGTCGGCGCCCGGACCGTAGGCACGCCCTCGGCAGGGCGCGTCGAGGTCGTAGAGGTCGATGAAGCGAATCGTCCCGTCGGCGGCCGCCACGGACACGAACACGCCGCGGAGGAACGTCTGGGCCGGCGTGGTGATGGGCGCCTCCGTGATCTCGCAGAGATCGACGCGCGGATCGGCGCCCGGGAAGCGCGCCTCGTCGTAGCCAGGCGTGATCACCTCGAGGGCGCGCGCAATGATGCCGGTCGGAATGCGATCGGGCCGCGGCGATCCGACGACATCGATCGGAAGCACGGACCCGAAGTCGGCGCGCGCCTCGTCCGAGTACTCGATCACCATGATGGTGCCGTCGACTTCGTCGATCGCGTAGACGTAGCGACTGAACGTCGTGGGGACCGAAGCCGGATCGTACGAGTCGGGCACGAACGGTGTGATCGCGACGTCTCGCACCGGCGCGCCCGTCGCGATCGGCGAGAGCTGCGAACTGTCTGCGAGAACGATCCGGTGGATCACGGGCAGGTTGCGATCGCCGACGAGCAACACGCCGGCCCCGTCGTCGACCGCAAGCGAGGTCGGCTGTGCGACCTCGCCGGGCAGGACCACGGGATCGCGCGGCATCACGACTGCGGGATCGACGGGCACGAAGTCGGCCGGGCACGTGAGGCTCAGGTCGGCAGGCATGAGCGCCGGAACGCCAGGCGGAACAGCGCTTCCGTCGCCCAGCATCAGCGGCGGCTCCGGGTCGCCGGGCACACACTCACCGTAGAGAGGGATCCGGACGACCGCCCCGATGTCGGCGAGCGCCACCCAGAGGGCGATCTCGTTCGACCCGTCGCTCTCGAGGACCATATCCGAGGGCGAGCCGGGTAGCTCGATCGAAGGAAACGTGATGTCGCTGCGCGTCGTCGAGCGGAAGCTGCGTGTCTCGAGGACCGAGAGGTCGTTCGAGCCGCGGTTCGCCACGTAGGTGCAGCGCGGGTGCAGCGGCGGCACGATGATCGCTCCGGGCAGCGCGCCCACCGGAACGAACGTGTAGCCCGGGATCCTTCGGTCGCTGTCGAGGACGGTGCGCGCGATCAGATCGACCGCCGCGACCTCACCGCGCGTCTCCTGCGGTACGAGCGCGTGCATCGAGAAGCCGACCGGCGCGAGGCCCGTCGAGTCCAACGCGCACGTCGAGGTCGGGACGGGGTTGCCGTTCGTCGTGTCGATGCAGGCGAAGGCCACCGAGACGGGCCGGTTGAAGGCGCGGATCGGTCCCGTGTTGATGCCGGTCGAACAGGACGGTCCGAGCGACTCTACGCCGAGCGCCAGCACCAGGAAGGCGACCACGCGCGCCGCCGAGCCCATCGAAGGACGCCTCTGCATCACGGGCCTCTGCCTCACGGGCCTCTGCCTCACGGGCCTCTGCCTCACGGAAAGCCCAGCCGAGTTCGGGGAGTACCGATGCGGATGATGATCGACGGCTCGTCGTCGAGCGCCGGGCTGGTGAGGGGAGCGAGGTCGATGATGCGGACGACCGAGGTCTTGAAGTCCCCGACGATCGCCCAGCGGCGCACGGGATCGATCGCCAGCTCGTACGCGCCGTCGAAGCCCGCGACGACGGCGGTGACCTCGACGGGATCGGTGCGCATGATCGAGACGTTTCGCGCGTCGAAGCACGTGGCGACGAGGATGTCCTCGCCGTCGATGGTGGCCGAGGCCATGCGGGAGGGACCGAAGCCCACCGCGTCCACGTCGACGACGGCGGCATCTCCCGGCGTCAGCGCCACGCCGTCCTGATCGATCGTGATGACCGACTCCGGCAGGCGCGAGAGAACGTGGGCAAAGCGAGCGTCCGGTCCGGTCCACGCGATGTCGCGCGAGTCGAAGCCGGTCGCGACCCCACCCAGCTGCACGCGGCCCGCGGCGAAGGCCGCCGAGCACTCGCGGTGGTTGGGATCGATCGAGACGCCGACGAGCGGGAGCTCGCGCTGCGCACGGGTCGAGATCGGCGAGGCCAGGTTGATCCAGGTGAGCCCCGTGCCCGGCTCGAGAGACGCGTTGACGGCGTCGGGCGGAAGCCCGGTCAGGATGTGCGTCAAGACCGGACGCCGCGTCCCACCCTCGCGCCGATCGAGGTAGAGCGCGGCGCTGCCCGTGCTGCCGCTACGCTCCACCATCAGGAGCCAGTCGAGGCCGACCTCGGCCGGATCATCGGTGAGGTCGGACATGGAGCCGGCGATCAGCGCGTTCGGGTCACCGTGAAGCGTGAGGGTGCGGGCGCACCCTTCTTCGACCGTCGTCGTGCGATGCGCGTCGTCGCAGCGGAAGTCGGTCTCGGTCTGGCCACAGTCGAGCGAGCCGTCGGCCGAATTGAAGTCGACCCACGTGAGGTCGGCGCGGCTTCGTATCGGAAGGTAGACCCGATCCCCTTGCGGAGAGAACGTGAGCCCGGACGCGAACGAGTCGATGAACACCTGGCTGGCGATGAAGGCGTCGGCGTTGCCGACGAAGCACTCGCGCGTGGTGTCCTCGCAGCTCCCGGTCGTGCCGCGCGGGATGGCACGACGTCGGTCGAGCTCGGCCTGGATGCGATCGAGATCGAGCGACATCAGCGCAGCTTGGTTCGAGCGAAGATCGTAGTTCGAGCCGGCGACGACGACGAAGCGCGACGGCGAGAACGGCGTCTGCGGCGGGGCGACCGCGACGGCGATCGGGAACGAGAGATCGCCGGGCCGCAGAGGAACCCCTGGGTTCGGGATCTCGCACGCGCTCGCCACGGCGGTGGTCGCCAGGAGGCACGTGAGGATGCGGACGCGGGACATCGGGGCGGAAGCTAGCCGGAGGGTGTCGGGTTGGCCACACGCTTCGTCGCCGACGCTCGGCCCGCGACGGCCCGCGACGCGCAGCCCGCCTCCCCGGGCGCTACACGCTTCCGTCCATGCAGGGGGCGGAGAAGAACACGCACCCGTTCGCATCGGGGAGGGCGCCGCTCGGCATGCACGAGCCGATCGTGCAGGGGGCGACCGTGTCGCACAGGGAGGGCATGGAGACGCATGGCGCGGACCCACCGTCGCGGGGGCCCCCGCCGTCCGGCATGCACCCGGAGAAGTCGTGCACGCACCCTCGCACGTCATGGCCGGGGGCGGTCGGGGCACACGACTCGATGCTGCACCCGATCGCGTCGTCGCAGAACGTGTCGTTCGGGATGAACGTGCATCCGGCGTCGCCCACGACGTCGTCGGTGCAGGCGAAGCCGTCGCTGCAGCTGCTCGCGTCCGAGATGCCCGCGTCGCACGTCCCGCCCCCGCGGCACACGTCGCCGCTGCACAGATCGGGCGAGGTGCATGCGATACCATCGTCGCACGCGATTCCGTCCGTCGGGCGCGTGCATGGAGCGCTGCTCGCGTAGAACGTGTCCGTGCACGTCCCGCCCATGCACTGGAAGTCGTGACACGTCTCGGGCGCGCTCCCGCTCGTCGCGCACGTCCGTGGGTACGAACACGCGCCCGCCGTATCGCATCGAGACGCCATGCACGTCACGCCTTCCGTCGACCGCGTGCCGCAGCTCCGCGTCTCGGGCCCATCCGAGGCGACACACACGGTAGAGAGGCACTCGAACGTTCGGACGATCCGCGACTGCGTCCCGGAGGGGTCGCATGCCGACGCATACGTGCACGCCGAGAAGCTCCCGAACGTCGGCGAAGGACAGTCGGCCGAGGTCGAGCAGTCGAGGCACCGGTCGGTATCCTCATCGCAGGCCAGAGGCGCGCAGGCGCCGAGGCTCGCGTGCCCCGAGCACGTTCCGAGGTCGCAGTGGTCGAGCCCGTTGCAGAACAGGCCGTCGTCGCAGCCCGCAGCGTTCGGGGGGTGCAAGCAGCCTGCGGTCGGGTCGCAGACGTCGTCGGTGCACTCCTGCCCGTCCTCGCAGCGCGCGTCGACCGGCAGGTGGTCGCAGCCCAGCGCTCCGCAGAAGTCGTCCGTACACGCGAGGCCGTCGTCACAGCCGGCCGCCGTACACGCGCCGCCATCGATCGACGTGTCGGCCCGCGCGTCGAGGCCGACGTCGCGCATGTCCACCGGCGCATCCATCGCGCCCCCGTCGCGTCCGGGCCCCGCATCAGCGGTCCACGGCGGGAGGCTCTCGGCAGGGCGCTCCGCCATGACGCAGGCGCCGCCCTCACACGTGGTCTGGATGTCGGCGCAGGTCCGGCCGATGCAATCGTCCTGTAGCACCAGCCTCAGCCAGAGCGTCTGCCCCGGCAGGTAGCCGCTGATCGCGCGCACGGTCGCGACCGGAACGCTGCTGGCGTTCGGCGCTCCGACGTCGTAAGCGGAGGCCTCGACGCGATAGATGCGGGTCGAGTCGCGATCGAGCGGTGCCAGCGCCACCACCGATGGCCAGCCGACTCCATCGGCCACCACGAACGGAAACTCCTGGACCATCAGGAGGTCGGCCTGCGGGGTTCCTCGAGCGCCCCCATACACCCGCATCAGGAGGTGACGAGAGACCCTCTGGACGCCCGGCTCCGCGTCGACGGTCACCATGATCTGCGTGTTCGCGCCGTTCTGGGAACAGCCCACGACGGTGCCGACGACCGCCAGGAGCGCCACGCTGGCGAGGGCGCCTCTCACGGAGCGTCCAGCGTGAGGGTGAAGACGAAAGCGCCGTTGTCGCCGGTCATGTAGGGCGGGTAGACGGTGCCGCCGCCCTGCGTCCCGAGGACGACGCCTGTGACGATCGCGCCTGCGGCCACGGCGACCAGGATCGTCCAGAACCACCACTCGCCGACGATCCCCGGCCCGCCGTCGCTCGGCGCCGGCGCGGTCTCCTGCTGCTCCGTCACGACGGCCGTGGAGTCGGCCTCGGGCAGGGCCGTCGGCGAGACGTCGCGGGCGTCCATCGCGACGCTCTCGCGGAGGACGCGGATGCGGGCCTCGACCTCCCGCGCGTTGGCGGCGTCGGGCACCTCGCGCACGTACTGCTCGAAGGCCACGAGCGCCTCGGCGTCGCGGCGGAGGCGATCGTTCGCGCTCCCGATGTTGTAGAGCAGCTCCGAGCGGTGCGTGAGCGCGTAGGCGCGATCGAAGTATCGCAACGCATCGTCGTACCGACCGTCGGTGAAGGCGGCCCGGCCCGCCTCGAAGAGCCCGCGCCCTTCGGCGTCCCGGGCCGCGTCGGCCGGCTCGTGCGCGGCTTCGGCAGGGGGCGCGGAGGTGACCTCCTGTGCGGAGGCCGATGCGGGCAGAGCCAGGGACAGCAGCGCGACCCACATCAGACGGCTAAGGGCTCTCACGGCGAACGAAGATACGACGAATCGGCGGCCGAGATCACGCCCTGCCGCCGTCCGGGGCCACCGACCGAACGGGTCGGATGCGCTGGACAGCGCGAGCCGTGACCCTAGAACAGCCGGCCGATGCGGACGACGAAGCTACGTGGCGCTCGCACGCACAACCTGAAGGGGATCGACCTCGATCTCGAGCCGGGGACGCTCGTCGCGATCGCCGGACCGAGCGGATCGGGCAAGTCCTCGCTCGCGTTCGGCACGCTCTACGCGGAGGGTCAGCGGCGCTACGTCGAGAGCTTCAGCGCGTACGCAAGGCAGTTCCTCGAGCGCCTCGCTCGCCCGCCCGTCGACGAGCTCGAGCCGGTGGCGGCAGGGATCGCGGTCGACCGCCAGGCGCCCGTGCGCACGAGCCGCTCGACCGTCGGCACGATGACCGAGGTCGCGGACTACGCGAAGAGCCTCTGGGCCAAGACGGCCGTCCTGCACTGTCGATCCTGCGATCGCGAGGTGCTGCGCGAGACCCCCGAGCGGGTGGCCGACGATCTGCTCCGCGAAGCCAAAGGCGCGCGAGCGCTCGTCACGTACTCGGTGCAGGTGAGCGACGCGGACAGCTTCCTCGGGGTGCGTGAGGCGCTGCTCGAGAGCGGCTATCGACGCGTCCGGATCGACGGCGAGGTGAAGGACCTCGACGACGTGCGCCCGAGCGACGTCGTCGGCGAGCCGCCGAAGTCGAAGGCGAAGCCGAGAGCGACGTCGAAGGCCAAGACGAAGAAGAAGGCCTCGAAGACGAGCGCTACCGCCGCCCCGATCGCGAGCCTCGAGGTGGTCGCCGATCGCACCGTGCTCGATCCCGATCAGCGGGGCCGTCTCGTCGAGGCCATCGAGGCCGCGATGCTGCGCGGCGAGGGCCGTGCGTCCGTCGTGCTCCCCGAGGGCTCACGCCACTTCTCGCGCGGCCTTCACTGCGCGCACTGCGACATCGCGTATCGCGATCCGACCCCGGGCCTCTTCTCCTTCAACAGCGCGATCGGCGCGTGCGAGACCTGCCGCGGCTTCGGTCGCACGATCGGCGTGGACTGGGGCAAGGTGCTGCCCGACCCGCAGAAGACGCTCGGAGGCGGCGCCATCGCGCCCTGGGGCGGCAAGAGCACCGAGTGGGAGCGGCGCTCGCTCCGAAAGTGGGCGCCGCTCGCAGGCGTGCCGCTCGACGTGCCGCTCGAGAAGCTGACCGAAGAGCAGATGCGATGGCTGCGCGAGGGCGATGGCCGCAGCTGGAACAAGGGCTGGTTCGGGCTCGCGCGCTGGTTCGAGTGGCTCGAGACGCGCGCCTACAAGATGCACGTCCGCGTCCTGCTCTCGCGCTACCGGAGCTACGAGACGTGCGCGACCTGTCACGGGGCGAGGCTCAAGCCGGACGCTCTGCTCTTCCGGGTTCCGTCGCGACGCGCAGATGGGACGCTCGAGGAGCGGACGATCGCGCAGCTCTTCCAGCTCCCCGCCGACGCGGCGCGCGCCTTCCTTCACGGTGCGCGAGCGCACCTCGGGACGATCGACGCGGCGGTCGCCCTCCTCTTCGACGAGGTCGACGCGCGGCTCGGGACGCTCGAGAGCGTCGGGCTCGGCTACCTCGCCCTCGATCGCAGCTCCCGCACCTTGAGCGGCGGCGAGTCCCAGCGCGTCGCGCTGACGCACGCCCTCGCGGCCTCGCTCACTGGCGCGATGTTCGTCCTCGACGAGTCGACGGTCGGGCTCCACCCGAGCGATGTCGAGAAGCTCGTCGACGTGATCCGCGGCCTCTCCTCGGGGGAGAACCTCGCGATCCTCGTCGAGCACGACACGGACGTGCTGCGCGCCGCCGATCGCGTCATCGAGCTCGGGCCCGGCGCCGGCGAGCACGGCGGGCAGATCGTGTTCGACGGAACGCCTGCGGATCTCGCCAAGGCGGACACGCTCACCGGACGCGCGATGCGTGCCGAGCGGCGCGGCGACGCGATCGATCGGCGCGTCGGCCCTCGCGAGCTCACTGGCTTCCTCGAGCTTCGCGGCGCGCGGGGAAACAACCTCAAGGACGTGACGGTGCGCGTCCCCTTCGGGGCGCTCACGTGCGTCACGGGCCCGTCGGGGAGTGGGAAGAGCTCTCTCGTCCTCGAGACGCTGGTCCCCGCCGTCGAGCGCGCGCTGCGCGTCCACGGCGCTGGGGTCCCCCTCGCGCACGACTCCGTGTCGCGCGCCGTTCGCCTCGCCGGCGTCGTGCACGTCGACCAGTCGCCGCTGGGACGCACCTCGCGCGGCAACGCAGCGACCTACCTCGGCGCGTGGGACGCGATCCGCAAGCGCTTCGCGCGCGAGCCTCTCGCGAAGGAGCGCGTGTACACGGAGGGCTACTTCTCGTTCAACGTCGCCGGCGGACGCTGCGAGACCTGCCACGGCGACGGCAGCGAGACGGTCGAGATGCAGTTCCTCGCGGACGTGACGTTCAGCTGCCCCGACTGCGGCGGCAAGCGCTTCGTCGGTCCGGTGCTCGACGTGTTGCACCGCGGGATGAACGTCGCCGAGGTGCTCGAGCTCACGGCCGACGAGGCCGCCGCGCGCTTCGAGGGCGATGCGTCGGTCGCGGCCAAGCTCGAGCCGATGGTGTCCGTCGGGCTCGGCTACCTCCGCCTCGGACAGTCGCTCAACACGCTCTCGGGGGGCGAAGCGCAGCGGCTCAAGCTGGCGCTGGCGCTCTCGGACGCGCCGGCCGGCGGTCTGGTGGTGCTCGACGAGCCGACGGCCGGTCTCCACGCGGCAGACGTGACGCCGCTGATGGAGGTGCTCGATCGCCTCGTCGCCCGCGGGGACACGGTGGTCGTCGTCGAGCACGACATGCGCATCGCCGCTCACGCCGACTGGGTGATCGACCTCGGACCGGGCGCGGGCGAGGAAGGCGGCACGCTCGTGGCCGAGGGAACGCCGAAGCAGGTCGCCGCCTGCCCTCGGTCCCGCACCGCGCCTTACTTGCGGCGCGCGATCGACGGTGACTCGCGCGCGGCCGCAGCACGCCCCGCCGCGCCGGCGCGCGGATCCGACGGCCCGCCCGTCATCTCGGTCGAGAACGCGCACGAGCACAACCTCAAGGGCATCTCGGTCGACGTGCCTCGCGAGAAGCTCGTCGTCGTCACGGGCCCTTCCGGCAGCGGCAAGAGCACGCTCGCCTTCGACGTGATCTTCGCCGAGGGGCAGCGGCGCTACCTCGAGACGCTCTCTCCCTACGCGCGGCAGTATCTCCCGCAGCTACCGCGCCCGAACGTCGACCGCGTGACGCACGTGCCGCCGACGGTGGCCCTCGAGCAGCGCATCGCGCGCGGCGGAGCGAGCTCCACGGTCGCCACGGTCACCGAGGTCTCGCACTACCTGCGCCTCCTCTACGCGCGCGCCGGGCTGCTCCACTGCACGACGTGCAACCTCCCGATCACGGCGCGCGCGCCAGCGCTGCTCGCAGACGACACCCTCGCCCGCTTCGGCGCGAAGACGGAGATCGCCGTGCTCGCGCCCGTGGTGCGAGGCCGGAAGGGCCATCACCGCGAGCTGCTCGACAAGCTCTACCAGGACGGCTTCCGGCAGGCGCGGATCGACGGCGAGCTGCGGGATCTCGCTCCTGGCACCTCGCTCGCTCGCTTCCTCGAGCACCAGGTCGAGGTCGTCGTCGATCGCGTGAAGGGCGACCGCAGCAAGCTCGAGGCCGCGATGCGACGCGCGGCCGGGATGACCGACGGGTCGCTGCGCGTGCTCGCGCGCGGCGAAGACCTTCTCCTCTCGACCAAGCGCGCCTGTCCGAAGTGCGGCGAAGGCTATCCGGAGCTCGACCCGCGCTTCTTCTCCTTCAACACGACGCAGGGCCAGTGCTCCGAGTGTGAGGGCAAGGGCGTGCTCACCGAGACGGTCGGTCGCGGCAAGTCGCTCCGCGAGGTGACGAGCCCATGCGAGACGTGCGCGGGCACGCGCCTCTCTCCGCTCGCGCGAGGCGTGACCGTCGACGGGCGACCCATCACGGCCGTGCTCGGCGAGAGCGTCACTTCCGCGCGCGACGTGATCGCGAGCTTCCACCTCGGTGCGCGCGACGCCGAGATCGGGACGGCTCCCCTCGGCGAGTGCGAGCGGCGCCTCGCGTTCCTCGAAGAGGTCGGGCTCGGCTACATGGGCCTCGACCGCCCGGCCGACACGCTGAGCGGCGGCGAGCTCCAGCGCGTGCGCCTCGCATCCCAGCTCGGCAGCGGCCTCACCGGGCTGCTCTACGTGCTCGACGAGCCGACGATCGGCCTTCACCCGCGCGACACCGGCAAGCTCGTGTCGGCGCTTCGTGGGCTCGTCGACAAGGGAAACACGGTGCTCGTCGTCGAGCACGACAGCGACGTCATCCGCGCGGCCGATCACGTGATCGACGTGGGGCCCGGCGGCGGAAAGCGCGGCGGCACCATCCTCGCCACCGGAACACCGGACGAGGTCTCCACGCGCGAGGGCTCGATCACCGGGCGCTCAATCTCCCGTGCGGCCGAGATCCCCGACGAGCGGCGCCCGTGCGGCAAGGCGGTCCCGCGCCTCACGCTGCGCGGCGCCACGGGCCACAACCTGAAGAAGCTCGACGCCTCGTTCCCGCTCGGCCGACTCGTCGCGGTGACCGGCGTCTCGGGCTCGGGCAAGAGCACGCTCGTCCGCCGGGTCCTCCTCCCCGCGGTGCGAAAGGCGCTCGGTCTCGTCGAGGAAGAGGCAGGCCTGCCGCTCGGCTCGCTCGACGGAGCGCAGCACCTCAAGCGCGCGGCGATGGTCGATCAGAGCCCCATCGGCCGGACGCCGCGCTCGGTCCCTGCGACCTACGTCGGCGTCTGGGATCACCTCCGCCGCCTCTTCGCCGAGACGCCCGAAGCGCGCGCCCGCGGCTACGACGCATCGCGCTTCTCGTTCAACGTCGCGCACGCGGGGCGATGTCCGACCTGCGACGGCAACGGGCTGCTCACGATCGAGATGGCGTTCCTGCCGAACGTGCACGTCCCTTGCGAGACCTGCGACGGGATGCGCTTCACCCGCGAGACGCTCGCGCCGAAGGTCCACGGCTGCTCGGCCGGACAGCTCTTGCGAATGGAGATCGAAGAGGCAGCGAAGGTGCTGTCCGCGATCCCGAAGGTGGCGACGCCGCTCGCGCTGCTCGCCGACCTCGGGCTCGGCTATCTCGAGCTCGGACAGCCTTCGAGCACTCTGTCGGGCGGTGAAGCGCAGCGCCTCAAGCTCATCGCGGAGCTCGGGAACACCGCCTCGGGCCCGACCCTCTACGTGCTCGACGAGCCCACCACCGGGCTGCATCGCGACGACGTCGCGCGGCTGCTTCGCGTCCTGAACCGCTTCGTCGATCGCGGCGACACCGTCGTGGTCATCGAGCACCAGCTCGACGTCGTTCTCGCGGCGGACTGGGTGATCGATCTGGGCCCTGAGGGCGGCACGCTCGGCGGAAAGATCGTCGCGGAGGGCACGCCGGAAGCGATCGCGCGCGCACAGACCCACACCGGACGGGCGCTCGCTGCCGAGCTCGCTCGCGGCCACTGACCCAAACGCGTCGAGCCCCGGACGATCGCTCGTCCGAGGCCCAGGAACGCGAGGCTCGAGACCCCTTTCAGGTCCCAGCGTCGAGACGCTTCAGGTCCCAGCGTCGAGACGCTTCAGGTCCCAGCGTCGAGACGCTTCAGGTCCCAGCGTCGAGACGCTTCAGGTCCCAGCGTCGAGACGCTTCAGG
>JBBSAT010000256.1:0-11879 GCA_038252025.1 Polyangiales bacterium
CCGGGCGATGGGGGGTGGGGCCGCTCCCCCCCGCGCTCTCACCCGCGAAGAACTCCGCGGGGCCGCGCGCCCCTACCTGCGCGTGGGCGCCGTGGTGAGCTTGGCGGTCGCCGACACCCGCGCGTAGGCCGCTCGTGCTGCCCCACGATGGGACGCGTCGTCCTCGAGCGAGCTCCACAGCTCGTGCGCGAGGCCGACGTCGAGCCAGCACGCCTGTTCCCCCGCGCCACCCACCGCGTCTCGGAAGCGCTCGCGGGCAAGAGCCGCGTCACCCTTGGCCTGCGCACGCGCGGCCTCCACCAGCTGCGCGCGATGCGAGAAATTCGCGGGCGCCGCTTCCGCCAGCATCTGCAAGGCCCTGAGGCTCTCGTCCGCGTGGGCCTCGAGCGGCGCGCGCTCTGCCTCGGGGAGCGCCCAGATCGCGAGCGCGGCGTACTGGTGCAGCATCGGCTGGTGCCAGGTGGACGCCACGCCGTCGAGGAAGGGGCGCGCCGCCTCGAATTGCGCGCACGCGTCCGAGACGGACCCGAAGTGGTAGCGCACCAGGCCCATCGTGAGCGGCACGAGGCACTGCGCGCTGCGCGAGCCGCTCGCCTGCGCGCGCGCGAGCGCCTCGCTCTCGAGAAATCCGTCGCCGTCGAGCGACGCGGGGCTCGGCGTGCGACCGGTGAACGACTTGAGCACCTGCTCGAAGGGCTCGTGCACGTGCAGCGCGTTGACCTGACCCTGGCCGCGCATGAACGCCCCGAGCGCCAGGGCCTCGTCGAGCAGTGGGCCGAGATCCATCGAGGCGTAGAGCGCGTTGTGTACGTACGCGTGCGCTGCGTACGCCCCGTACTCGAGATCGCCGGTGCTCTTGCCGATGTCCACCACCTCGCGGAGCGCCGCGAGGGTGCTCGAGAGCGGGACCATCCACGTGCAGACGAGGTCGTGCACGACGTGGCGCGTCCGCGTCTCGTAGCTGCGGTCGTCGAAGCGCTCGATCAGCTCGAGCGCGACGCCGCCCCACGCGTGGGCCTCGGGGAGCATGCCGATCGAGTTCAGCACGATGCCGTAGATGCTGATCGCGTATGCCGTCGCCGCGCTCAGCCCGTGCGCCGCGGACTTGGTCGCCAGGCGGCACGCCAGGATCGGCAGGAGCATCGGCCGCGCGAAGTATGCGGCCGAGCAGATCCGGCTCTCGATCCGCATCTCCGCGAGCGCCGTGGGATCCGTCGCGACCTCGAGCGAGCGCATCCCATGAGGGCCGAGGGCGCCGAGGACCTTCATCGCCACGCCCAGCTCCGCGCCGACCTCGGCGGGCCCGGGATCGTCGGGGAGCTCCACGTCCAAGAGGCGCAGCGCGCGCAGCGCGACCTGAACGGCATCGGCGTAGCGATTGCGCGCGATCAGCGCGTCGATCTCGACCTCCCACGCGCCGAGCTGGTCGCCGATCGTGCGCCCGCGCGCCTTCACCTCCAGGACGACGGCATCCAGCTCGCCCCACGACGCGCTGAGGTACGCCGACTCGGCAGCGCCGTCGTGGATCGCGAGCGCGAGCTGGTAGTCGGTGTCCCAGGCGCTCGGCCCGAGCAGCCGACTCGCCGCGCGGTAGCACTCGAAGGCGAGCGCGAAGGCGGCGCCACGCCGCGCCTCCCGACCGGCCGCCAGGTTCAGGCGTGCCGCCGCCGTGCGCTCGTCGCCCACGAGGTACGCATCGACGCCGTTGAGGTGGCGCACGGCGTCGAAGAGCCAGGGGCTCTCCGGTCCCAGCGCCGCCAGCGCACGCCCGAGCGCGAGCCGATGAGTCTCCACGCGCGCCGTCGACATCGACCTGAGCACCGACTCACGCATGCGGTCGTGGTGCAGCTCGACGCGATCGTTCGCCGCTGCGCCGGTCGCGCGCACGAAGTGTCCACTCCGCAGCGCCCAGAGCGCGCGCAGAACGCCGGTCTCGATCCCGGCGACGGCGAACGCGACCGAGAGCGGGATCGGATTGCTCGCGACGGCGAGGACCTCGACGAGCGCACGCTCGGCGGGCGCGAGCGTCTCGACGCGCTGGGCGAGCAGGCCCTCGAGCCCCACGCCGCTCGTCGACACCTCGCGACCGGCATCGCGCTCCTGGTTGGCGAAGCGCGCGAGCTCCTCGACGAAGAAAGGCACGCCGCCCGACTCCGACGCGATGGCGTCGGCCAGCGGATCCGAGCGCTCGTCGTGCGTCGAGAGGGTCGCGCTCGCGAGGTGACGCGCCTCGGCCAGAGAGAGCGGGAGGACCTCGAGCGTCAGCTGCTCGAGGTCCTCCCGCAGCGTGCGCTGCTCGACGTCCGCGAGATACGCCGCGATCGGGGTCGACGTCCTCGCTTCCACTGGACGAAACGACACGGCCACGAGCAGGCGGCGAGGCGAGGGCGCTTCCAGCAGCGTGTGGAGCAGCGCGACGCTGTCCGCGTCGGCCCACTGCAGATCGTCGATCTCGAGGACGAGCGTGCGCTCCATCGTCAGGTTCACGGCGAGCTCGCGCGCGGCGCTCAGCGCGCGTCGACGCAGCTCGACCGCCGAGACGACGGTGTTCGTCGCGGGCGCTGCATCGACGCGGGCGCGCACGACCGCGACCGTGCCCAGCACGGGAAAGACGCGCGTGAGCTCCACGATCCAGCGCGGGAGCACGCGCTCGACCTCGACATCGGGGAACGACGCGAGGCGGCGCGCCAGCTCGTCGAACATGCCGTCGAACGCTTTGTACGGTACGGACTCGCGCTCGTAGCAGCGGCCGCGGAGCACGAGCGCGTCGATCGCGCGCGCGGCGGCACGCAGGTCGCTGAGCAGCGCCGACTTGCCGACGCCCGAAGGCCCGCGGACGTGCAGCTCGACAGCGCCGCCGTCGTACACGCGGCGCAGCGCGCCGAGCATCGCGTCGCGCTCGCGGGCACGCCCCACGAGATCGGTTCGCGCGCGGATGCGTCCGGCCGACGACGCCGTCCCACCGTGGCCCGTGATGAGCTCTGCGACCGTGTCGCCCGTTGGCCGCGCGGCGGGGTCCGGGTGGAGCAGGTCCATCGCGAGCATGGCGAGATCGGACGGCACTCCGCTGAGCAGATCGTTCGGCGGCGTCGGCGGCAGGTGCATCTTGGCGAACCACGTGACGGCCACGCCGCCGAGCGGAAACGCCGGCATCCCGGTCAGCGCCCGGTACAGCATGAGGCCGACCGCATACCAGTCGGCCGGTGCTCTGATGCCCTCGCCAGTGAACTGCTCGGGTGCCATCGACGCCGGCGTCCCGGAGACCGAGGTGTCGACGTCCGTGTCGAGCGTGTTCGCAGCGGGATCGGCCATCGGGCGCACGAGCCCGAAGTCGAGCACGACGACGCGCCCGCTTCGATCGACGAGCACGTTGCTCGGCTTCAGGTCGAGGTGCAGGAGCCCGGCCGCGTGGAGCGCGCGCACGCCGCGAACGAGCTGCGCCAGAGCCGCGCGAAGGCGGGGCAGGGACTCGGGCAGCGAGGGCGTGGGCTCGACCAGCGGCGCGCGGACGATCGCGTCGCTGCGCGGCCTCGTCGTGGCGTCCGCTTCGCGCTGCTCTTCCAGCGTCGGGGCGTCGCGGCCCGAGGCACCGCGGAGCCACTCCAGGAAGTCGACGCCGTCGATGCGCTCCATCGTGAAGAACCACGTGTCGTCTTCACAGCTGAGCTCGTACAGCGGAACCAGGTTCGGGTGCGCGAGGTCGACGACCGCGCGAAACTCCGTCTTGAAGCGTCGCAGGTTGTCGGGGTCGAGCTCGGTCAGCGTCTTGAGCGCCACCCGCGTTCCGTGCTCGCGGTCGACCGCGTCGTAGACAGTGCCCATCCCGCCGGCACGGATCAGCCCCGTGACGTCGTAGCGTCCGAGCCGAACAGGGTCGTCGATGGTTGCGGAAGAGAGAGGGCGACTCAAGCCGGCGTCCAGAAAGGGGGCACGAACGCTTCGGCCCACGGCAGGACGTTACCGCCGTGCTCCCCGGGCCGACAACGACCGCGAGCGGATTTCGTCGCTGGGACGCCATGACTCGCGGCAAGCTCAGGCTTCGCGTCGAGCTCTCGGGTGCGCGCCGGGCAGGTGCTCGAGCGTCCACGGATGCTCGTGGTGGTCGCGCGCATCGGCGCTCGGCTCGTAGCTCGGGTCGAGGCGACGGTGCAGGCGCGCGAGCGTGCGGAAGTCGCGGTGGCTCACCACCGGGATGCCCGCCTCGAGCAGCAGGGCGGTCGCGACGCCGACGCCCTTCTGGAAGCGCCGCACCTGCACCAGCCGGCAGCCGTCGGAGATCACCTGGCTGCCGCATGCGGCGCTCATGTCGGTGAGGATCGCCAGCTCCGCGTGTTCGCGCTCTGCGAAAGCGAGCATCGCGCGCGCGCCCTCGATCATCTTCTCGGTCAGATCAGCGCCGTGCTCGTCGAGGATCCGCGCGCGACCCGCGATCACGTCGAAGCCGTCGCCGCCGTGGATGTCCGGCATCGTCCGCGGCGTGCCGAGCGCGTGCTGCTCCGGGCAGAAGGGCAGCGCGCGGAGCGTCCTCAGCGTGAGCAGGTCGCCGAGCGAGGTGCCGAGCCCGTAGTCGGACGCGTTCACGCCGCACGGCCATGCCGCGAGACATCCGCTGACGAGGACACGCCAGGGCGCATCGGCGCTCGGCTCTCGCAGCGCGTCGAGGGCTTCGGGGTGGTGGGGCAGCAGCATGGAGACCTCCGTCGCTTTCGTGCGCGGGACCATAGCAGCCGCGCTCGTGGTGTTGAAACGGGCTCCCGAGAGCGCGGACTTGACGAGTCGCGGCGGGTCGCGAATCCTCGCCGCGAAGCGCTTCTGCGGATGTCCATCACTCGTCGTCAGATCGGGCCCAAGGCCCAGGAGTGGTCGTCTCCGCGCGGGTCCTTCCGACTGGAACGACCCGCCAGCGACATCCTCATCTATCGAGCGAAGGGGCATCTGGAAGGCCCCATGGTCGAGCTCTTCGTCGACAGCGTGAGCGCCGCCTTGGCGGAGGGCACGCCTCACCTCTTCTGGGACGGAGAGGAGATGACGGGCTACGACTCCAAGGTCCGCGTCCGGATCGGCGAGCACTGCGTCGCCGTGAAGGCTCGCGTCGCGTCGATGAACGTCTACACGCCCAACCGCTTCGTTGCCATGGGCGCCTCCGTCATCAACGTGTGGCTCGGCGGCTTCTTCAACATCGTGCGCACGCGCGAGGAGCTGGAGCGGCTCATCTCCGAAGTGCGGTTCGCTGGCTTGTCCGGCGGCTGAGCCGCCCTCGCGCGCGTCGAGGCGGCGAGCTCGCGCCGTCGCCCCACGCGTCGGTCACGAAGGCGTTCGAGGCGACCCGTCAGCTGCCTGCGGCGAGCGTGCGCGTGATGGACTTCAGCTTGTCGGGGTTTCGAACCACGAAGATCTGCGTGATGCGCACGCCGTCCGTCTCGATGCTCAGGACCTGGTCGACCGCGTCCCCGAGCCGCATGACGACCGAGGTCTGTCCGTTCACCTGCTGCTCGACGTAGGTCAGCCCCGCCACGCTGCCCTTCTTCACCAGGCCGAGGAAGAAGCGCGCCGAAGCGCTCGCGCCGTGCACGCGGTTGCGCGCGGCCTGCGCCTTGCCGCCGCCGTCGGTGTGCACGACGACGTCCTCCGCCAGCAGCGCCTCCAGCGCGGAGAGGTCGCCCGTCATCACGGTGAGCCCGAACTCGCGCAAGAGGCGCTCGTGCTCTTCCGGTCGCGGCTCGAAGCGCGGCTTCCCGTCCACGACCGCGGCCCGCGCGCGAGAGAGCGTCTTGCGCACCGCAGGCTCGCTCTTGCCGAGCGCCTCGGCGATCTCCGCGTGGTCGTAGTCGAACACCTCGTGCAGCAAGAACACCGCGCGCTCGAGCGGCGAGAGCGTCTCCAGCAGCAGGAGGAACGCGAAGGAGAGCGAGCCGGGGTCCGGCTCGTCGGGCGGGGCCACGAGCGGCTCCGGCAGCCACGGCCCCACGTACGTCTCGCGCCGCGCGCGCGCCGATCCCAGCGCGTCGAGACAGAGCCGCACCACCACGCTCGTGAGGTACGCGCGGATCGATCGCAGGCCCGCCTCGTCCACCTCGCGCACGCGCAGCCACGCCTCCTGCAGCACGTCCTCGGACTCGCTGACCGTGCCGAGCATCCGATACGCCACGCCGAAGAGGTGGCGGCGGTGCTCCTGGATGCGCTCGGGTGTCACGAGGTGACGCGCTCGGTGCCGTCAGGGCGCTGGGCTCGGACGGGGATGCGCATCCAGCGGTAGTCGTGGCCCGAGCGCTGCCAGCGTAGCGAGGCCACGGTGTAGCGGACGATCCGCTCCTTGATCCACGCCGCGGTGCGACCGCCGACGAAGGTCATCGCGCGGCCGTCGGCGTGCGCGAGCTGCACCACGCCGTCGTGTCGGCCGAGAGAGACGCAGTAGCCGGTGTCGCGGAACCGAAACACGGGAGGCTCCTCACCGCGCGAGAGCGCGAGCACCACGTCGGCCGCGTGCGCGCCGAGCGGCATCGCCGTCTTGCACCCCGCGTGGACCGGCGACGTCTCGGTCGCGTCCGTGCGCGCGCAGTCGCCCGCCCAGGCGACGTTCGGAAACGCTTCGGTGCGAAGCGTGGCATCGACCTTCCGCACGCCCTCGAGCGTACACGGGGCGAAGCCTGCGCAGTCGAGCGCGAGATCGAAGGCCACCTTCTCGCCGCCCTCCATCGCCACCGCATCGGCGTGGAGCGTCTCGACGCGGCCGAGCGTGAGCGTCACGCCCAGGCGATCCAGCGCCGCGCGCACGTGACGCTGCGCGCCCTCGCCGAGCGCCGGCGTGATGCGGTCGGTGACGAGCGTCACCCCGAGCCCCGGCAGCGCCTCGCCGAGCTCGGTCGCCACCTCCAGCCCCGTCAGGCCGCCGCCGAGCACCACCACGCGACCACCGCGCTGCGCGAGCGCGAGCAGGGCGGGCCGCAGCGTGGACATCGGTGCGTGCTCGAGGGGCATCGCGTGCGCCGCGCCCGGCAAGCGCCGCGCGATCTGGCTGCCCGTCGCGACGACGGCGAAGTCGAAGGGGAGCGTGCGGCCGTCCTCGAGCGACGCGTACCTCGCAGCGAGGTGCACCGCCTTGCCGCGCAGCAGCGTGATGCCCGTGCCCAGCACGAGCTCGGCGAGCGGATGCGTCACGTCGCGCCCGAGCGCGAGCGCCTCGTGCAGGCGCACGCGCTCCACGAGCACGTCGGACGCGTCGAGCAGCGTCACCTCGCCCGCGTCCCGGCTCGCGAGCCGAAGCGCGGCCATCATCCCGGCATACCCACCACCGACCACCAGAAACCGAGGCCTCCGTACGACGAGCGCGTCCATGGTCACTCTCCTTCCGGAGACGAGACGACGCAGCCTCGGATTTCGTGACGCGGCCAGTCCATCGCCCTTCGAGCGGGCGCTCCGCGATCGGGCCGCCCAGCGCCGCCCGCGCGCCGTCATCGTGGCGCAAGGCGTGACCAACAATGGTCGCGCCTTGTCCTTTCCCAGCGTGAAGCGCTGGGAATTTCTCTCAGTCGAAGGGATCTGACCAAAGTACTTGGTCAGACCTTCAGTCCGTGATCAGCGTGATCCGCGCCAGCGGCACGATGCGGTAGCCGTCGTCGTGTCGCTCGATCGCGCTGCGGAGGCCCATGTGCCGGAGCCGCTTGAGCGCGGCGTAGACGCGGTTCGCGCCGGCTTCCGCTTGCACCATCTCGCCCGGCCAGCCCGCTTCGAGCAGCTCCCACGTCGAGGCCGTGCGCTGCGGGTCGTCTCGGTGCCGCGCGAGCAGGAGGGCGAGCATGTTGCGGAGCGACGGGCCGAGCTTCAGTCGCTCGCCGCGGCCGCTGTCGATCCACGAGGCATCCGGCCCGAGGGCGATCGACTCCTCGGTCGGCTCGTCGACCGCGGGGACGTCCCATTCGCCATCGAGCGGCAGCCCGAGCGCGATCTCGGAGAGCGAGCGCGCGAGGCCGTCGGGATCGGGCGTGACCGCGAGGATCCTCCGCATCCGTTCGAGGAGCGCGAGCCCGACCTCGGGCTCCGATCGATCGCCGGGAGCCGCGACCGTGAAGCGCGCGTCCAGCTCGCACAGGCAGGCCGAGAGCGGCGCGTCCTCCGCTTTCGCCTCTCCTCGCAGCACGCGCGCGAGGGCGTCGGGGACGTCGACCTGCGGTAGCAACGACCTCCACGACAGGAACGCCACCACGAAGTCCGCGCGCGGCGTCGGCGTCGCGCCAAGCGCCACCTCCGGTGCCTGGAAGACCGCGCTCGCGACCGCGACCTCCCCGCGCTCGTCGTCGATCGCGATGCGATGACCGAAGCCCTGCACCCAGAGCCGACCGCTCGGCGACACGAGCAGGCTCGCGAGCGAGAGCCGACCGAGCGTGTGCGGCAAGCCCGCGCGGAGGACCTCATGGAGCGTGTCCGACAGCGCTTCGGCTTCTGCGTACGGGAGCCGATGGTGGCGCGCCATCAGCCGCGAGACGATCTCGATGCCGTCCATCGTGGCGTCGCAGGCGAGCTCCACGAAGGGCGTGCCCTCGTGCTCGGCCATCGGCTCGGCGCGCGGCACCCGTGGATGCGAGATCGCGCCGTGCGCCCGCGCCAGCGCTGCGAGCGCCGTTCGTGCGCCGAGCGGCTCGACCCCGGGGCCAGGCACAACGACCACGACGGCCGTCCCGTCGTCCACGCGCCGCGTCGCGAAGCGATGGAACGCCCCGTCCGCGCGAATCGTGTCGGGCTCCAGATAGCGCCCGAGCCAGGGTCCCCCGATCGCCTTCACGAGGGCGACCGTACCCCGCACCTGCCCCTGGGCTCACGCGGTTTCGGAAGACGCGTTGCCGAGAGGGTCCGGGCTCGCGTATGTCTTCCCACCATGGCGAACTTCGATCCCCGACAACGGCTGAAGGAACTCGATGCGCGCGCGTACGCGGGCGGGGGCGCAGCGCGGATCGAGAAGCAGCACGAGGCCGGCAAGCTGACCGCGCGCGAGCGCATCGATCGCCTCCTCGACCCGGGCACGTTCGTCGAGATGGACCGCCTCGTCGTCCACCGCTGCACCGACTTCGGGATGGAGGAGCAGAAGATCCCCGGCGACGGAGTCGTCACCGGCTACGGCGCGATCGACGGCCGGAAGGTCTTCGTGTTCGCGCAGGACTTCACGGTCTTCGGCGGCTCGCTCTCGGCCGCCTACGCGCAGAAGATCACGAAGATCATGGCGCTCGCGATGAAGGTCGGCGCGCCCGTCATCGGGCTCAACGACTCGGGCGGCGCGCGCATCCAGGAGGGCGTCGAGTCGCTCGCCGGGTACGCGGAGATCTTCCAGGCGAACGTGCTCGCCTCGGGCGTCGTCCCGCAGATCAGCGCCATCATGGGCCCATGCGCGGGCGGCGCCGTGTACTCGCCGGCGCTCACCGACTTCATCTTCATGGTCGAGGGCACCTCGTACATGTTCATCACCGGCCCCGACGTGATCAAAACGGTCACGCACGAGGAGGTGACGAAGGAAGCGCTCGGCGGTGCAGCCACGCACAACGAGCGGAGCGGCGTCGCGCACTTCGCCGATCCGGACGACGCCGCCTGCCTCGCGCGCGTCCGCGAGCTGATGTCGTTCCTCCCGCTGAACAACCACGAGGACCCGCCGGTCCGCGCGAGCACCGATCCGATCGATCGCGCGGACCCGACGCTCGAGACGCTGGTCCCGCTCGACTCGTCCAAGCCCTACGACGTGAAGCAGGTGATCGCGAAGGTCGTCGACGACGGCGATCTCTTCGAGGTCCAGGAGCGCTTCGCAGAGAACATGGTGGTCGGCTTCGCGCGCATCGGCGGCCGCCCCATCGGCGTCGTCGCCAACCAGCCTCAGGTGCTGGCCGGCTGTCTCGACATCGACGCCAGCGTGAAGGCCGCGCGCTTCGTGCGCTTCTGCGACGCGTTCAACATCCCCGTCGTGACCTTCGTGGACGTCCCCGGCTTCTTGCCCGGGACGAGCCAGGAGTACGGCGGCATCATCAAGCACGGCGCGAAGCTGCTCTATGCCTTCGCGGAAGCCACCGTCCCGAAGATCACCATCATCACGCGCAAGGCCTACGGCGGCGCGTACGACGTGATGGCGAGCAAGCACCTCCGCGGCGACATGAACTTCGCCTGGCCCACGGCCGAGATCGCCGTGATGGGCCCCGACGGCGCCGTCAACATCGTCTATCGCCGCGAGATCGAGGCGGCCGTCGACAAGGTCGCAGAGAAGGCGAAGTTCGTGGCCGAGTACCGCGAGAAGTTCGCGAACCCCTTCAAGGCCGCAGAGCTCGGCTTCGTGGACGAGGTCATCACTCCTTCGTCGACGAGAGAGCGGATCGCGAAGTCCCTCTGGATCCTCGGCGACAAGCGCCTGACCAACCCGCCAAAGAAGCACGACAACCTTCCGCTGTAGGCTGCAGCGCTGCCCTTCGCATCGAGCACGCCCTTCTGGAGCGGCCCAGAGTGCGCTTTACGTCCTCGCGGCTCAGACACCGTCAGCTGACGAGGGGGAACTGGCCGCCGACGAGGAACGCCTCGCGCGGGAACGAGAACGCCTCGCGCGGCGAGACGCCGGTGAGCCTGCGGATGAGCTCGACCTTGTCGTGGTCGGCCACGCATCGCCACGCCTGCATCTGCCCGGCCGGGACGTCTCGGCTCGCGAAGCAGGGCTCGAAGAGGCCGACGTTCGTGCCGCCCTGATCGTCCCGCGCGGAGCGGAAGAGAAACGCGGCCACGCCCGCAGCGCGCATGTCGGTGCCGAGCTGCTGGCTGGCACCGTACGACGTGCGCGACGTGAGCTTCGCCTCGAACTTCCGGAAGGGCTCGGCCGTGAGGTCGACTCCCCTCGCCGTGCGCACTCGCGTGCGGAAGTAGGTGAGCTCCGTGTGGAGCGGGGCGATGGCAGCCGCGGTGTGCTCGAGGAAGAGGAGGCGATAATAGGCGACCTCCGCAAAGCACGTTCGCCTCTCTCTCGAGCCGTACCAGATGCCGCGCTCCACGGTCCGCCCAAAGCGGCTTCCGTACCTCAAGGGTGGATATCGGAAGGGCGTGAACAGGAGATAGTGCAGGTTGTCGAACGCGCGGTCCTGCGGGACAGGCGGCTTGGCCTGATCGAGGAGCCTCTCGAGCGCGCTCTGCTCGTCGTCCGAGTCGACGAGCTTGCGGGTGGAGTTCTCGAACTGCGACTCGACGACCCGATGCGCGCTGACATCGAGGCGTCGGACCCGCTCAGAGCTTGCCGCGCATTGCGTCCAGATAGTCGGCGACACTCGCGAGCCCTTCCACGCGCTGCATACGGTCCTTGGGGATGCCAGCGAGCGCCGAGTTCGGCGCGCGCAGCCACTTGCGCGCCTTCTCGTGGTCGCCGCCGACGAGGGTGTCGAGGCTGCGGAACACGCGGATCGTGAGGAGCGCGAGCTCGCCCTCCTTGGAGGCCGCGGTGACGCGCGTGGACCCGGCGGCGAGGCGGGAGATGGTGGACTCGTGGAGCCCGATGATCCCGGCGAGCTCGCGCTGGGTGAGCTCGAGCGCCTCCATGACGCGGACGATGGCCTTGGAGACGACGGCGTCGTCTTCCTGCGCGGCCTGTGCGTTACTGGCAGCCTGCGGCATGTTGTCCCAGCAAGTAATGCACGTAAAACATGCACGCGCAAGCCCGGCGCCGCGCGCGGGCGGGCGTTGGGTCGGGAGGTGCCGCCGAGGAGGCTTGACGACGGGCAGGGAGCCCGTGAACACTTTCGCGATGAGCAGGGCTCGGCACCCTGTCGTCCAGGACCTCGTCGTGGCCCACGTCCCTGCCCGCCTGCTCATCGTGGAGGACGACCCAGGCCTCGGGTCGGTCATGACGCGCATGCTCTCGGAGCACTGCG
>JBBSAT010000257.1:0-11868 GCA_038252025.1 Polyangiales bacterium
CTCCGCCGGCACCTACCACGTCGCGATCCGTCACCCGGACTTCAACACGGCCGAGGCGGACATCGAGGTGGAGCCCGGCAAGGTCTACTTGATCGTCATGAACCTGAGCCAGGGTGAGTTCCTCGGCTACCTGCACGTGGTGAGCGATCCCCCCGGCGCCCACGTCTTCATCGACGATCACGACGCTGGCCCGCGCGGCGACTCGCCGTTCGAGGGAACGGCGCGCGTCGGCGCCCACCACGTCTGGATCGAGCGCGCGGGATTCGTGACCGTCGAGCGAGACGTCACCGTCAGCCTCGGCGCCGACGTGGAGCTGCGAGAGACGCTCGAGCGCGCCAGCGTCGGCCGCATCCGCGTCATCGGGAACATCCGCGGCGCGCGCATCTTCGTCGATGGAGTCGCGGCGGGCGCCATCCCGTGGGAGGGCGAGGTCCGCGCCGGCACACGCCACGTGCGCGTCGAAGCGGACGGCATGAAGAACTGGGAAGAGGACGTCGACGTGGCGCGCGGCCAGCTGACCCCCATCCGCGTACGGCTGCGGCCGACGCCAGGCCGTGGTGGCGCCTTCGTCGCGGGCGGCTTCACCGTTCTCTCGATCGCTGGCGGCGTGGTGCTCACGGTTCTCGCGAGCGACTTCGGCACGCAGCTCGAGCGAGAGCGCGACCAGGGCACGCTCGCCGCCGACGATTCGCGGATCGACGAGGGCTTCGCGCTCAGCATCGCGCAGTACGGCGCGTACGGTCTCGGCGTCATCCTGCTCGGCGTCACGATCTACTACGCGCTCGTCGACGAGCTGCCGCCCTCGGAGGCCACCGTGCTCGAGCCGCGCGACTGGGCGCTGTTGCCGATGTTCGATCCGACGACGGGCCTCGCAGGCGTCGCGATCGGCGGGAGGTTGTGATGCCCACTCGAACGACGTCGCTCGGTCTCAGGCTCTCGCTGGCCCTCGCCGCTCTCGCCCTCGGCGGCGCGAGCCTGCTCGGGTGCCACGACGCGCGCTTTCTCGATCCGAGCACGTTCGAGGCCTTTCGCGAGTCGGCGCAGATCGTCGTCGCGCCCGCGCCAGCCGGATCGGCGAGGGAGCTCGGCTTCGGCGCGGTGATCGTGGGGTACGGGACCGAGCTGCCGGACTCCACTGCGCCCACGCGCCTCGTCCGCGCGTCGCGCTTCGTGGCCACGGCGGGGAGCGGCACGCCCTACTTCGGCTATCGCGTGTTCGACGAGAACGTCGTCGATGCGCGATCGACGAGCGGCCTCTACGTCTCGTTCGACGCGACGGGCGCGCGCTTCTCGGGCTGCGCCGATGGCCTGTTCTGCGGCCCTGGCAGCAGCACCTCGATGGCTCCGGTGCCCGTCTGGCATCAGGATGCGACCCTCACGCAGCTCGGCTGCCTCGCCGTTCCGTCTGGCAGCGCGATCGTCGACACCCGCACCGGCGTGCGCCGCGAGCAGCTGCAGCTCCGGTGCGAGCCCTCGTCGCTCGAGATCAGGACGTTCGAGCTCCCGCTGCTCAACGTTCGCTTCGGCGCGTCGGCCACCTCGCTGCCCCCCGAGCACGGGCTCGGCGTGGCGGTCTTCGGCGCCCCGGGAGCCGGCGGCGGCAACGGCGCGCTCTTCCGCTTCGACGACTTCCCGACGAACGGCTTCCTCGCGGTGGACGTCGCGGGCGTCCCGATCGGCGCGGGCATCGGCGAGACGCTCGCGAGCGCCCCGCTGCCCGACGGAAGCGTGCTCGTGGCCACGGGCGGGACGGGTCGGTCCGAGGACGCGCTCGTGGTCGTCCTCCGCATCGACCCCGAGGGGACGGCCGTGCTTCACGCCTGCCTGCGCAGCAGCGGGAGCCGCAGCGGCACCTTCGGCGCGGCGCTCGCTTTCGGTGACTTCGACGGCGACGGCGTGCCAGACTTGGCTGTTGGCGCGGGGGATCGCGCGCGGACGCCGACCTCGTCGCTCGATCTGCCGATCCAGCTCTTCGACGGCGCGACCCTCCTCGCTTCCGACCAGCGAGGGTGTGAAGAGCCGCCGAGAGACCCGATCGCGCCGGCCTTCTCGGTCCCGTGCCCGAACGGAACGGGGAGCCTGACGTGCGCGGCGATGGGCGGCGACGCCTACGCGGGCTTCGGCGCTTCTCTCGCTGTCGGCGACGTCGACGCCGACGGTATCGACGATCTCATCGTCGGCGCGCCTCACGCGAGCGTGCGCCTCAGCGAGGCGGGCGCCGTGGTCGTGCTCGGCGGCGGGCGCACGTTCGACGCCCTCGGCACGGAGCGCGCGGTGCTCACCTACTCGAGCCTTCGTGCCGGAGCGCGCCTCGGAACGGCGGTCGCGACCGTGCCGGGCATCGACCGCGACGAGATCGTGGCCGGAGCGCCCGGAACGGGGAGCGCGGTCGTCTTCTTCTGCTCGGGCATCCCCGGAGACCTCCCGTCCGACTTCGCAGGGATGGCCGGCGTGACACACGGGTGCGTGGCGACGCCGCGGCTGAGCATGGGCGCCGACGCTGGACCGGCGAGCCCGGACGGCGGACTGGACGCGAGCATGGACCCTGGCGACGCAGGGATGAGCGACACAGGCGCGAGCGACGCGGGAGCCGTCGATGCAGCACGGCCGGACGCTCGGACGATGGGCGTCGACGCCGACGTCGACGCCGACGTCGACGCAGCTCCTTGACGATCCTTCTCGGGGCCGATGCGGCTCCCCTCTCGAGGCGGTAGAGACTCACGAATGGCCAAACAGATCCTCATCGCCGACGACGAGGCCAACCTCCGTCGCGTCCTCGGCGCCCAGCTCTCCCGTGACGGCTACGACGTCCTGCTCGCCGAGGACGGCGAGGAGGCGCTCGCGATGATCGCGGAGCACCACATCGACGTCGTGATCTCGGATCTGAAGATGCCGAAGCTCGACGGCATCTCGCTCCTCAAGCGCCTCGTCGCCGAGAAGCCGGACCTCCCCGTCATCCTCATCACGGCCCACGGCACCGTGGACACGGCCGTCGAAGCGCTGAAGCTGGGCGCGTTCGACTACGTGACGAAGCCCTTCGATCGGACCGAGTTCCGGACCGTCGTCGACAAGGCCGCGCGGACGCGTGAGCTCCGCCAGCGCGACGTGGGCCCGGAGCCCGAAGGTCTCGCAGAGAGCAAGGGGCGCTTTCGCCTCATCGGCAACGACCGCCAGATGCAGGACGTCTACACCGTCGTCGATCGCGTCGCAGCCACGCCGAGCACGGTCCTCGTCACCGGGGAGAGCGGGACGGGCAAGGAGCTCATCGCCCGCGCGCTGCACGAGAACTCGGGGCGGAAGGACAAGCCCTTCATCCGCGTGAACTGCGCGGCCATCCCCCGCGATCTCCTCGAGAGCGAGCTCTTCGGCTACGAGAAGGGCGCGTTCACCGGCGCGGTGACGAGCAAGCCGGGGCGCTTCGAGCTCGCGCACGGCGGCACGCTCTTCCTCGACGAGATCGGCGAGATCACCGTCGAGATGCAGGTGAAGCTGCTTCGCGCGATCCAGGAGTCGGAGTTCGAGCGCGTCGGCGGCATCAAGACGATCTCCGTGGACGTGCGGCTCGTCGCCGCGACGAACTCGTCCCTCGTGGACCGGATCAAGGAAGGCAAGTTCCGGGAAGAGCTCTACTACCGTCTGAACGTCGTACAGGTCCGCCTGCCGCCTCTTCGGGAGCGGAAGGGCGACATTCCGTTGCTCGTCGAGCACTTCCTCGCGCGCTTCCGCGAGCGCCTCCGGAAGCCGCGCGTGACGAGCACGTCGGACGAGGCGATGGCCCTCTTCCTCGCGTACGGATGGCCCGGCAACATCCGGGAGCTCGAGAACGTGATCGAGCGCTGCACGCTGTTCTGCGACGGCGACCGGATCGAGAAAGGCGACCTCCCGCCTGATCTGCTTCGCGCGGTAGGAGCGCAGCCGCCGGCCAGCTCGCCGGGGCAGATCGACGTGCAGCGCGCGCTGACCCCGAGCGACGACGACGACGGGGAAGGCGATGAGGACGGCGGCGGAGACGTCGGCCTCAAGGAGCAGGTCCGCGAGGCCATCGCCAAGGTCGAGCGCGACCTCATCGTTCGCGCGCTCGCGCAGAACAACCACAACGTGACCCACACCGCGCGCCTCTTGAAGATCTCCCGCAAGAGCCTTCAGACGAAGATGAAGGAGCTCGGACTGCGCGAGCCCAAGGACGAATGACCATGACCCGCGCATCGATCCTCGTCATCGACGACGAGAAGAACATCCTCTCGACGCTCTCGCGCGCGCTGCGCGTGGAGGACTTCGACGTGGACGTCGCCGGCAGCGCGTCGATCGGCCTCGAGAAGTCGCGGACCAAGGCCTACGACGCCTACCTCGTGGACGTGAACATGCCCGGGATGGACGGGCTCACGTTCCTGAAGACGCTGCGCGAGAGCGCGATCGAAGCGCCCGTCCTCGTGATGAGCGGCCAGGGCTCGATCGAGACGGCCGTGGAGGCGACGCGGCTCGGGGCACACGACTTCCTCGAGAAGCCGATCGGGACCGACCGCTTGCTCCTCTCCCTCGATCGCGCGCTGCAGTTCAACCGGCTCGAGCACGAGAACCGGACGCTCCGCGAGCGCGCTGGCGACGGGACCGGCCTCCTCGGCGAGAGCGCGGCGATGCGGAAGCTGAAGGATCAGATCGACCTCGCCGCGTCGGCCGTGGCGACGGTCCTGGTCACGGGTGAGCGCGGCACCGGCAAGGAGCTCGTCGCCGCCGCGATCCACCGTGGGAGCAAGCGCCACAAGGGCCCGTTCGAGAAGCTGAACTGCGCCGCAGTGCCGGCCGAGCTGATCGAGAGCGAGCTCTTCGGCCACGAGGCCGGCTCGTTCACCGGAGCGACGAAGCAGCGCCGCGGCAAGTTCGAGCGCGCGAGCAAGGGCACGCTGTTCCTCGATGAAGTGGGCGACATGCCCCAGCCGATGCAGGCGAAGCTCTTGCGCGTGCTTCAGGAGGGCGAGCTCGAGCGCGTCGGCGGGGGCGACGTCATCGGCGTGGACGTTCGCGTCGTCGCGGCGACGAACAAGGCCCTCCGAAAAGAGATCGACGAGGGCCGGTTTCGGGCCGACCTCTTCGACCGGCTCAACGTCGTGCCGCTGCGCGTGCCGAGCCTTCGCGATCGTATCGAAGACGTCCCGCTGCTCGCCGCGCACTTCCTCCGTGCCGCGTGCGTCGCGAACGACCGGCGCGGCAAGTCGTTCACCGACGGCGCCCGCGCCGCGCTCAGCCGGTACGACTACCCGGGCAACATACGCGAGCTCCGCAACCTCGTGGAGCGGCTGGTCATCTTGACGCTCGAGGACGAGATCACCGAGGCCGACGTGCGGACGCACCTGCCGGCCGCTGGAGGCGCGCCGACCGGCGGCTACTATCGGCCGGCGACGCCGCTCGAGGAGATGGTGCGCGAAGCCGAGAAGGACCTGGTCCTCCGCTCGCTAGAGCACAACGCGGGTCACATGACCAAGACGGCGGCCGATCTCGGGCTCGAGCGCAGCCACCTCTACAAGAAGATGAAGGCCTTGGGCATCCGTCGTGGCGATGGCGAAGACCCAGACGCTTCCTGATCCCCGCATCCGCCCCTTGCCCGTGCCCTTGCCCTCCCTCTGTCGCTACCGCCGCCGCTCGTGCTTGAGCCGATTCACCACCTTGCGCAGGAGCTCGATCTCCGTCGCCTCGGGGCTGCGTCGCCGCTCCGCCTCGATGAGCCGCTCGGCGGCGTCGGGGTCGTGCGTGAGGTGTGAGAGCTCTCTTCGCAAGGAAGACGTGTTCACCACGCGCTTCTTTGGTCGTGAGAAGAAGTAGATCGCGGCCGACGCACCGACCACGATCGCGAGGACCAGCAGCGCCTCGACGCCCATCGACGCGTTCAGATCCCGAGCCAGGCGCGCGCGTCGAGCGCGCGCGTGCCCCGGCGAACCTGGAAGAAGACGGGGCTCGTCCCTACCGTCCCGAGGTGCGAAGCGCGCTGGACCTCGTCCCCCACCTGCACCTCGATGCCGCCGAGCCCGCCGTAGATCGTGAAGTAGCTGCCGCCGTGGTCGACGATGACGAGCGAGCCGTAGCCCGGGTGGCGATCGGCGTATGCGACGTGCCCGGCCGCGCCCGAGCGCACGGTGGCCCCGCGCGTCCCGAGCAGCTCGATCCCGGAGCCCTCCTCGCGCGCAGCGCTGCGCATGTCGGTCGGCGCGGACAGCGGAAGAGCGAGCTGGCCTCGCTGCGCTTCGAACGCACGCGAGGGCGCGCTCGGGTCGGGGTCGACGAGACGAAGGCCGAAGCCGTCGCTCGCGCGTGAGCCCCCGAGGGCGGGCGCGGACGCAGGCCCCAGCGCCACGTCGAAGAGCGAGAGCTCGGCCGCAGCCTCGAGCACGCGGGCCTTCTCGGCCTCGAGCGCCGTGACGCTGTCGCGCGCGCTGTCGGCACGTGTCGCCACCGCACCGGTCTCCTCGCGCAAGGCGTCCGCTCGGCCACGGAGCTCTCGCATCTCGGAGACGTCGCGCGACAGCATGCGCTCGAGACGGGCCACTCGCGCAGCGTGCGTGAGCATCGCCTCGAAGCCTCCTGCGACGGGCAGAACACCCGCCCGGGTGAGTCGGTAGAGCGAGCGCACGCGCTCGGAGAGCCGTCGGTTGCCAACGGCCCGTGCGTCCACGACGCCGCGGAGCTCGGCGGCGACGCGCGCGCCATCAGCCTCCGCCTGCTCGACGTCCGAGAGGGCCTGCGCGATCTCGGCGTCGATCTGCGAGAGCCGAAGCACCGGGTCGATGTCGCGTGCCCCGCCGACCTGTCCATGCGCGACCGGCGACGATGGAGCGAGCAGGAAGAGAGCGAGCAGAGCGGAAGCGATGAATCGACGCATGTGGCTCACACGACCAGGTAGCGGCGGAGCGACGCGGCGCTCCCGAGCGCGCCGAGCGCGGTGCCGAGGCACAGGACGACCAGGACGAAGAGCGGATGCATGAACGTGGTGTGAACGCCGGCAAGCGCGGCGAGCGTCGCGTCGAGATGACCGCGGAGCAGGAGGAACGCGGTCAGCAGGATTCCGATCGACAGCACCGACGACAGTAGCCCCTGCACCGCACCTTCCACGATGAACGGCCCGCGCACGAACGCGTCGCTCGCGCCGCAGAGCTTCATCACCTCGATCTCGCCCTTCCGGCCCGCGACCGCGAGGCGGATGGTGTTGCCCACCACGAAGAGCACCGAGAAGAGCACCAGCAGCGCGATCACGAGCGACGCAGTGCGACCGAGCTCGAGGAGCTCCTCGAGCTGGCTGAACCAGCCTCGGTAGGTCTCCACGTCGTCGACGATCGAGAAGCCCGACACGCGCTCCGCGATGCGCTGCGAGTGATCCACGGCTCCCTCACGAAGCTGGACCTCGAGCGAGGCCGGGAAGGCGTCCGCCGGCAGGGTCGCCAGCTCTGCGCCGATCGCGCTGTCCTCCAGGAACTGCTCGCGCGCCTCGCTGGCGGTGACGTGATCGACGGAGAGCACCTCGGGCACGCCCTCGAGGGCCATGCGCAGCTGCGCGACGTCCTCGCCAGCGGCGCCGTCGCGCAGGAAGATCGTCATCCGCGCGGTGCGACCCCAGCGATCGGCAACGTGGCCGAGGTTCGTCATCACGACGAGCGTCGCGCCGAGACAGAGGAACGCGATCGTGAGGCTCGAGATGGCGACGAAGTGCAGGCGCGCTTCTTCCCTCATCCCTCGGGCCGCACGGGTGAATGCCGACTTGAGCTCCATGACGGTCTTCTCCTCAGCGGGCCCGTAGAGAGACCACGTTCGAAGCGCGGGCGTCCGACGCTTCCTGGCTGGAGGCGCGCGTGCTCGACCAGTCGGTCAGGCCCTTGCGCGCTTCCTTCACGTTCCCGTCGTCGATGTAGACGATGCGGTGCGGACGCTCCTCGAGGAGCGTGTGATCGTGCGTCGCGAAGAGGACGGTCGTCCCGGTCGCGTGGATCTCTTCGAACAGTGTCAGGATGTCGAGCGCGAGGTGCGGGTCGAGGTTGCCCGTCGGCTCATCGGCCAGCAGCAAGGCCGGCTCGGTCACGATGGCGCGCGCCACGGCGACGCGCTGTTGCTCGCCGCCGGACAGGTTGCCCGTGACGTCCTCACCGCGACCGGCGAGACCGACGCGCTCGAGCGCCTCGGACACACGCGAGCGCACGAGACGACGGGGCATCGAGAGGATCTCGAGCGCGATCGCCACGTTCTCGAACACGGTCCAGTGCGGGATGACCTTGAAGTCCTGGAAGACGATCCCGAGGTTCCGGCGGAGGTACGGGACGGAGTCGCTGGTCAGGCGCGCGATGTCGCGCCCGGAGAAGAGGATGCGGCCGTCGTCGACCATCTGCTTGCGATAGATGAGCTGGAGCAGCGTGCTCTTGCCTGCGCCGCTCGGGCCCGTGATGAAGACGAACTCACCGCGCTCGACCGTGAGGTTCACGCAGCGAAGCGTCGGCTGGTCGGGCTTGTGGAACTTCGTGACGTCCTCGAGCACGAGGATCGGTCGGTTCTGAAGCGCCTGCGAGCCGCCGAGGCCGGCGCGGAAGAACGCGAAGGGACGGCCCTTGCCCTTCTGCTCGGAGCGCCCGCCACCGTGATCGTCGAAGAGGCCCATGCGTCCCGGTTAACAGAAGCGGCCCGCAGCGAGCAAGAAAGCGTCAAGCCCGGATCCCCTCGAGGGGCAAGCCGGGATCCCTCAGGGGATCGTGTCGGCGAGGATGGACGCGATGCGCGTGCGCGCGAGAAAGTCGCTCGCATCGATGCGCTCGCTCGATCGGAGGAGCCCGCGTAGCGAGAGAGGATCGGAGTCGACGCCGAAGGGCTGGGCGAAGACCGCTTCCAGCATCGGCTCGGCCTGCTTTCCGTGCGGGGAGAACCCCCACATCGCTTCCTGCGAGACGTCGTCGAGGTTCGCGTAGTAGCGCCACACGAAGAACCCCGCGAACCAGTCCTCCGGCACGAACGCCGAGAAGCTCGCCTCGAGCGCGCGCGCTTGCTCTGCTTCGCTGTAGGCCACGTCGGTCATGCCATCCGGCCAGAGCCAGGGCTCGACCGCCGCGTCCTCACGCGTCGTGTATCCGACCTCGACGAAGAGCACCGGCATCTGCACGGCGTCGCTGACGCGCTGAACGGAGTCTCGCGCCTCGCGCGCGCCCGTCAGGTACTCGTCGTAGGTCGCGCCGTCGTGGTGCGCGAGCGGGTAGAACGCGTTGATGCCGATGAGGTCGAGACGATCCCAGAAGATCACGTCCTCGGCTTCGTCCCAGTTCGCGCTGTAGGTGAGGAGACCGGGGAACGCGGCGCGCACGTCGTCGATGAAGCTCGCCCAGAAGCCACCGAAGCGCCCCGACCAGGACTTGCACTCGACACCGATCGAGAACGCATCCACCTCGGCCGCCGCCGCGTCCGCCGCCCACGCGAGCACGAACGCTCGGTAGCTCTCCTGGTACGCGCGCCAGGCCTCGGGAGAGCCGAGCTCGATCTCACCACGCCAGCCGACCTGGCTCCACACCCACAGGTGAGGGATCAAGAGCACGCGGATGCCGCGCGCATGTGCCTGCTCCACCATGCGGGCGATGGCGCGCCGGTTGTCCTCATAGGGCGCCTCGAAGTCCATGTAGACCTCGGTGCTCTCCAGCGACCAGATGCGCCCGAACGGCGTGATCGAGATCCAGTTCACGCCGAGCCGCACGAGCTCGTCGAGCAGCGCTTCGCTGTAGGGCGTGCCGTACCCGCGCCCGGGCTGCTGGGAGCTCTCGATCGGGCCGACGGTGACGCCGCGGATCCCCTCGAACCCGCCGTCGCCGAACCCGGTCGGCCCGGGCGGCAGGGCGTGATGAGACGACTGGGCCTGGAGCGTCGCGGGGCCGAGCAGGATCGCCAGCAGGGCGAGCCCGACCGCCAGCGGGACCAGCCCGACCCCGACCCGCGGGACCAGCCCGACGCTACGGGAGCGTCGCGAAGTCCAAGCGGAAGTCACCCGCGTCCGCCTCGGTCATCTCCACGAAGACGAAGTAGGTGCCGGGGTCGAGCAGCGTGGATGGCGTCGTCGCCGAGCCGAGCCCCGAGTTGCACATCAGATCGATACCCGCACCGCAGACGCCGCGGACGGTGAGCACGATCCGGCGCGACCCTGCCGGAACGGTCGTCGCCGAGAGGATCACGTGGCGCTGTACCGGCAACGTGAACTGATAGAAGGCGTCGACCATCCCAGCCGCGCCGCAGCTGCCGCCGGCGAGGTCGTCGACGAAGGCCGTGAGCGTGTCGAGCGGACGCGAGTCCGTCGGGTAGGCGAGCGTGGTCGGGCCGGCGCACGTCTCGTTCATCGGGACGACGGTCGGAGGCCGGACGACGATGCTCGCGCTGACCACCCCGCTCGCCACGGTCGTCTGGACCGTGATCCAGTAGTCGCCAGCCGGAAGGCTCCGGAACGTCTGCGTGTACGGCGAGGTGTTGACGCGGCAGCGTAGCTCCGAGGTGCGGACGCCGCACCCCGTCGAGAGCGCCTGCGAGTGGCTCCCGCCGCCGGCCGACGTCGTGACCGAGACGTCCTGGAGAGCGTCGAGGTGGAAGTGGAAGTAGGCGTCGCGCGCGCCGGTCGGCGAGCCGCACGTGGTCCCGACGTCGTACTCCAGCGTACTGAGCGTGGTGTTGCCGGTGCCCATCGTCATGCCCGACGGGGGAGTGATCTCGATGGCGGACGAGCACGCATCGCCGACTGCGCGTGGAGCTGGATCCGTGATCGACACGTTGATCGACCAGGACCGCGCCGCCGCATCGGAGGCCTCGACGAGGATGTAGTACGTACCCGGGCCGAGGCTTCGCCTCCGCAGCATCGAGGCCGAAGGCGTCGTGCACACCACCGTCGCGGCGGCCGAAGCGCAGTCGCTCGTGATCGCGAGGTAGGGAATCGCGCTGCCCGTCGCGGTGGTCGTCGTTCCGGTGACCACGACGTCGCGGAGGACGCCCGGCGGGATCGTGAACGTGTACGCGGCGTCGAGGAACCCCGTGGAGTGGCAGCTCAGCGTGTAGTCGTCGGTGGTCTCCTCGAAGTTCCCGATGAACGTTCCGCCCGTGGAGACGTCGGTCGTGGCGGCGTCGCAGCGGTCGACGGGAGGGATCGATGTCGGATCCGTGAGCTCGATGCGGACGTCGAAGGAGCCGGGTGTGTTCGTGTGCACGATGAGCGCCCAGTCTCCCGCTGGCAGGCTGCGCCGGATGAAAGCCGCGGGCGTCTGCGCGTTGCACTTGTCGTCTGGACCGGCAGAGCAGAGGGGGAATGGACGGAGAGCGACGGCCGCGCTGCTCGCGCCGCTCACCGTCACGCGCGTGTCGTGCGCCGCGTCGAGGTGGAAGCGAAACACGGAGTCGGCGCCCGACGCGCTCGTCCCACAGCTGAGCGTGTAGTCGCTCCGAAGCCCGGCCGACGATCCGGAGAAGGTGCCGCCCGTCGGGCCGAGGTGAAGGATGCTGGCGCTGTCGCACGCATCGTTCGTCGGAACGCACGCGGGGTCGTCGTAGTCGCGCCGCCCGTTGCAGTCGTCGTCGCGACGGTTGTCGCAGATCTCCGGAGCGCCCGGGAAGACCGACCCGCCGTAGCGACGGTCGTCGTCGCAGTCCTCGCCTCCGCAGCTGCCCGCGACGTACCCGTCGCCGTCGAGGTCGCGCGCCGTGAACACGCAGCCCATCGTGTCGTCGCACTCGTCGACGGTGCACGCGGTCTCGTCGTTGCAGACCAGCGGCGGCGAAGAGACACAGCCGCGCATCAGGTCGCAGAGCTCGTGCCCGTTGCAGGCGCTCTCGTCCGCACACATCGCGTGGTTGAGCATGTGGTGACAGCTGTTGGTCTCC
>JBBSAT010000258.1:0-11828 GCA_038252025.1 Polyangiales bacterium
ACGAACGATGCGGTGAACCTCACGACCAGCGACTGGCTCCCGTCCGCCGCGCGCGTGTTGCCCGTGATCGCGAACGAGCCCGTCTCGCCGATCGCTGGATATCCGTCCATCGAGTACGTGTCGCCGTGAAAGCGCCAGGTCTGGTTCGACTGGATGGGGCCGCCGTCCGAGCCCCCCGACCAGTCACCCTCGATCCGCGACGCCGCGGCGCGCGGGCTCGCCGGCTCCGGCGTCGGCTCGTTCGTAGCCTGCGCGGACGTGGCCGGAGGCGGCTCTTCGGACGCAGAGCCACATGCGACCACGAGCGAGAGCGAGAGCGCGAGCGTGTTCCTCATGCGCCCAGGATACTGAACAACGAGCGCCGCAGCCGCGGCGATCGCCTACACTCTCCCTCGAGCCTGATGAGTCGTTCGGCGATCGTCTCGCGAATCGCGCACACGGAGTCGTCGCGCGAGCCTGAGCTGCGGGGCGATGCGCCGTGGTGGCGCGAGCTCCGCACCGACTTCGCACGGAGCAAGGAGGGCTTCGATCTCTCCCTCACGGATCGACTGCGCGTGTCGGCCGTGGCGTCGAGCGATGTCGTCCTGCGCACGCTCGGCGCGAGCGCGGTGGGCGCGCTGGCGCTGCCGCTCGGCTATCACCCGCTCGAGCTGACGCGTTCCCTCGCCGATCTCTCGCTCTACGGCCCGATGGCGTCGAGCGGCGACCCGAAGCGCTTCTTCGCCGAGCCACCGAGCGGCGTCACGATCACGCGCTCTCGCGCCGGCCTTCCGCTGTTCCGCCCCGATGACGGGGTCTGCGAGGATCTGCGCTTCGAGAGCCCCTTCGTTCCGGTGAACCCACGTCTGCGTCCGGGCTACCTCGCGCATCGACGGAACCGGTTCGCCCACGCGCGGCACTGGCGTCACGGAAACGAGCCGCGCCCCACGGTGATCGCCGTGCACGGGTTCTCCGCGGACCTCTACCACCTCAACGAGTGGTTCTTCGCGATCCCCTGGCTCTATCGCGAGGGCTACGACGTGCTGCTCGCGACGCTGCCGTTCCACGGGCCGAGACAGGGCGCCGCCTCGCCGTTCTCGGGCCACGGGTTCTTCGCGGGCGGGCCTTCGCGCATCAACGAGTGCTTCGCACAGGGCATCTTCGACCTCCGCATCTGGGTCGACTTCCTGATGAACGAGGTCGGCGCGCCCAAGGTCGGCGTCACGGGCGTGAGCCTCGGCGGCTTCACCGCCGCGCTGCTCGCGTGCGTCGAGCCGCGGCTCGAGATGGCGATCCCGAACGTGCCGGTCGTCTCGATCGCAGATCTCGTGCTCGAGTGGGAGCCGATCGCCTTCGTCTTGCGCGCCGCTCTCGCGCTCACGGGCAAGGACGTGCGCGACGCGAGAGAGCTCCTCGCCGTGAGCTGTCCGCTGACCTACCCGCCGCTGCTCCCGAGGGAGCGTCTCTTCGTCATCGGCGGCGTCGGCGATCGGCTCGCGCCTCCGAAGCACTCACGCTTGCTCTGGGACCACTGGGGCCGATGCCGCCTGCACTGGTTCCCGGGCAGCCACCTCGTGCACCTCGATCGCGGCGAGTACTTCCGACACATGCGGCGCTTCCTCAGCGAGATCGGCTTCTCGATCGGCTGATTGAAGCGCGAGCACTCCCGTCGCGGCCGGCTCGACTATCCGATCCGCTCGGAGACCGAGCGCTGGATCTCCGACGCGCGCACCGCGGGTACGCCGAGGCGCTTGCTCAAGCCGGTGTAGAAGTCGCGCTCGGCGCGCGCCACGTTGCCGTCGATCGCCGCGATCTCCCACGAGAGCGCGAGCATCAGCTCACGGAGAACGGGGTGCGTCAGCTTCGTCTCGATTCCCTCGAGCGAAGGAGGCTCGTGTGACGCGAGGACCAGCTCGTCCTGCGCATCCTCCGAGAGCCCGCTCGACGCGATGATCTCGCGCAGCAGGTTCACCTCCTCGGGATCGACGACTCGATCGGCGTGCACCATCCAGATGCAGACCTCGATCGCGGCGCGCCGCTCGCGGTCGCGCACCTCGACCGGCACGCTCGTGAGGAATCTTCGGAGCTCCTCGAGCTCGTTCTGCCCGACGACGAACGCCGCGACGGCGTCCCCATCGGCCTCGCCATCGATCACGCCGGCTTTGCCGAGCGATCCGAGCCAGCCAGCCATCGCCCGTTGTGCCGCCGTCGCTTCCATGAGCCCGCGAGGATACAGGAGGCTGTCACAGCCCAGGGGCTGGTTTTCCGCTAACGTCCCGACCCCTCATGAAGACCAAGCTGGAGATCCTCGCACTGACCGAGACGAGCCCCGAGGAGGGCGCACGGCGTGTGGCCATCGCGTACGTCGACGAAGCGCGCGAGGCGGCAGCGCGGCTCCTGCTCGGGTCGGATCCCGAGGCGCTCCACGATCTGCGCGTCGCGCTGAGGCGCCTTCGCTCGGTGATGCGCTTCTTCGAGCGCGAGCTCGAAGAGAGCGTGAAGAAGAAGGCGAAGCGTCGGCTCCGGACGATCGCGCGCGCGACGGGCGAAGGGCGCGACGCCGAGGTGCAGCTCGCGTGGATCGAGGCGCAGATTTCCCGCAGCGACTGGACCGAGCGCGCAGGCGCACGCTGGTGGACGAGCTCGCTCCGGGCGACGAAGGAACGCGCCTACGAGATGCTCGAGACGGAGCTGGTGCCGGAGCTGACCGCGCTCTTGCCGGCGCTGAAGGAGAGCCTCGGTCGCTTCCGGGAGGAGCGCTCCTTGCTCGGCGATGCCCCGACCCGGAGCTTCGGACAGCGAGTCGCGACGCTCCTCGAGGAAGAGACGCTGGAGCTGACGGCCGCGCTTCGCGCGGTGAAGAGCCTCGAGGACGAGAGCGTGGCGCATCAGGCGCGCATCCACGGCAAGCGCATCCGCTACCTCATCGAGCCGCTGAAGGACGAGCTGGAGGAGGCGCGCGAGGCGGCCCGCATCCTCAAGGGATTGCAGGAAAAACTAGGTGATCTCAACGACTTGGCAGTGCGGACGACGGCGCTGACGCACGCCATCGAGGCCCAGGCCGTCGATCGGGCGCGGCGGCTCGCGAAGGCTGCGACGAGCGCGGGAGAGCTGGACGGGCCGCTCGCCGGCGAAGAGCCCGGGCTGGCCGCGCTCCTGCGCGAGACGCACGACCGAAAGGCAGCGCTGCTCACCGAGATCATCCAGGGCTACGCCGAGGGAGATGCGCTCAGCGCGCTGGTCGCGTCGCTCGAGGGGCTCGGGCGCGCGCTCACCGAGCATCGCGCGCCTCTGCCTCTGGAGATCGAGCGCAAGTATCTGCTCCGCGCGGTTCCGCCTCGCCTCGAGGGCGAGCCCTTCGTCCGCATCGACCAGGGCTACGTGCCGGGCGAGAAGCTGCACGAGCGCGTACGACGCAAGCGCGCCGCGAGCGGGACGACCTACTACCGGACGATCAAGGTCGGGAGGGGCGTCTCGCGGATCGAGGTCGAGGAGACCTGCGACCAGCCGATGTTCAGCAAGCTCTGGTCGCTCACGCGCGGCCACCGCGTGGTGAAGAAGCGCTATGCGATCCCCGACGGCGATCTGATCTGGGAGATCGATGTGTTCAGCGATCGCGAGCTGGTGCTGGCCGAGGTGGAGCTCGAGAGCCCCGATCGCATCCCGACGCTGCCGCCGTGGCTCGCGCCCTTCGTCATCGAAGAGGTCACCGACGACCCGACCTACGTGAACCTGAACCTGGCCAAATGATCGGCTAGCTGCGGCGGCGCTTCTTCCCCGCGAACGGAAGCCGCGCGCGCAGCTTCTCGGCGCGATCGAGGAGCGAGAGAGCCTTGCCTCCGTAGTCCTTGACCATCTTCATCACGATGCCCTCCTCGCCCGCGCCGAGCGCATCGAAGCTCGGGTCGGCCGCGTTCGGCCCGTACATCTTCTCCATGATCTCGAGCACGCTCGTCTTGACCATCCCGCGGAAGGGAACCTTCGCCATCATCCCGTACATCGCCGCATTGCCGCGGGCTTCGAGCTCGGGATGGCTCTCGAGGTGCTCGACGGCGCTCCGTAGATCCTCGAGGTACTCATCGATGATCCGCGCGTGGTTCGAGGTGACCGTGCAGTGGATGCAGTTCGGGTTCTGCATGCGGTCGACCGACCAGCTCCGATCTTCGAGCTGATCGGCGACGGCGAAGATGTCGAGCTTGCTCTCCTTCTTCGCGCGGTAGCTGACGATCGGCGCGTCCGGTGAGCCGAGCACCTCGAGCGAAGGGATGGAAGCGATACCCGCCGCGAGCTGACGCGCGCTCTTCATCGCTTCGCCAGCGTGATGCATGTAGCCCTCCTCGCCGAGCGCCATCATCGCGGCCCACGCCGCCGAGATCGCACCCCCCGAGCGCGAGCCGGGCATCGTCGGAGAGGCGTAGATGCCACCTGGCCAGTCCGTCGAGACGAAGAACTGGTGCTTCAGGTAGCTCATGTTCCGATAGGTGATGGTCGAGGCGCCCTTCGGCGCGAGGCCGTACTTGTGGATGTCCGCCGAGATGCTCGTCACGCCCGGGACGCGGAAGTCCCAGAGCGGGATCGGCTCGCCGAGCCGCTCGAGCCAGGGCAGGACGAAGCCGCCGACGCACGCGTCCACGTGGAAGGGGATGCTCTTGCCGCGCGCGATCTCGGCGATCTCTTCGATGGGATCGACCACGCCGTGCGGGTACTGCGGCGCCGACGCAGCGATCATCACCGTGTTCGAGTCGATGAGGCTCTCGAGATCACGCACGTCCGCACGAAGGTCTTCGCGCAGGCGCGCGTAGCGGATCTCGACGCCGAAGTAGGCCGCGGCCTTGTCGAACGCGACGTGGATCGTCTCGGGCGCGACCAGGTTCGGCTTGGTGAGCTTCTTGTTCTTGGACCTCGCGCGATCCCGCGCCGTCTTCACCGCGAGGAGGATCGACTCGGTGCCGCCGCTCGTCATGGTGCCGACGGCCTCGGGCCCGCCGTTCAGCATGCTCGCGGTCATGCGCATGACCTCGGCCTCCATGCGCTTGAGGCTCGCGAACGCGATGGGGTTGAGCGCGTTCTCGGCGAAGTAGAGGTTGTGCGCCTTCTTCAGCAGCTCGTGGTGGGCGTCGCCACCGTAGTAGACGAGGCTGAAGACGCGGCCGTCTTTCCAGTCCGCGTCCTTCTCGCGAAAGGTCCCCATCTTCGCGAGGAGATCGTCGTGCGGGATGCCGCGCGGAGGGATGGTCAGGCTCATGCGAGCGCGAGCCTAGCTCGCTTTCCGCCGCCGAGAGACGCGCGAAGGCGAAGGCGAAGCCCTTCAGGCCGCGTCGGAGGCCCGGCGCCGGAGCAGGAGCAGCGAGAGCGCGCCGAGCCAGTCGATGGCGGCGCCGAGCGCGAACGCTCCCGCGAGCACGAACGTCCATGTCTGGACCTGCGTGAGCCACGCCGCCGGCACCGCGTCCGCGTTGCTCGCGCGATCGCCGAGCTCGTCCGCGACGCCGAGCGCCAGCACGGTGGCCACCGAGAGGAAGACGGCGACGAACACGAACGAGCCGACCAGCCTTCGGCGCGCGAGCGGTCGATCGGCTTCGCGCGTCGGCGTCTTCGGGCCGACGAGCGTCGTGCCCGCCATCGACAGGCCGGCGAGCAACACGACCGACGCGCCGAAGACCGCCGGCAGCGGAGCGCGCGGCGCGAACGTCGCAGCGAGGGTCCCGGCTGCGAGGAGGAGCGTCTCGAACGACAGCACAGCGCACATCACCGGCGCGACGGTGGGGGACTCCCCGCGTGTCCGCGCGGAGAAGAGCATGAGCGCGGGTCCGACGAAGAGCGTGCCGATCGAAGCGCCGAGAAGCAGGACGCCCGGTGTGGCGTCCAGATGGCCCGGGGCGAGCAGCTGGATCGAGGACACGACCGCAGCCAGGAACGCCACGGGGCCCGCGACGATCACGACGATGCCGAAGATCAGAAAGAGCAGCCCCAGCGCGCGAGCGCGTCCCTTGGGCGCCGTCGCATCCGACGCACGCGCGCTCGGCTCGCGATAAGTCGCGCCCGGCGGAGTCGGCAAGGCTCGCGTCGTCCACCTCGTGGCGAGCAGCGGCGCGCACGCAACGGCGAGCGCGGCGAGCGCGAGGACGCGGACGATCCAGACCACCAGCTCAGCGGACACGCTGCGCGAGTCTAGCTGCGCTCGGGCCGTTGAGCATCGCGAAGAGATGCCGTGCGGGCCGCGACGGGGCGCCCTACTCGGCCCACCACGCACGCCGAACTGCTGCGCGACGGCGCCGCTCGGATCGAGCGCGATGTGGGCGGCGCCGAGGCCGCCCGAATCGCCACGCCCAAGGACGCTGCACGCCTTTGCAGTCGGCGTCCGAACCGGTACCGTAGGCGCGATGAGCGATCCGGGTCGGTCGGCAATCTTCGGCGGGATGGCGCTAGCGCTCCTCTCCCTCGGCTGTGGCGGCAGCCATGCGCGCGACTGCGAGCAGGTGACCGCGCTGTTCTACGCCGAGCCGGCTTGGCGCAGTGCGCCGGAGCAGGCGGACATGTCGAACGAGGCGCAGTCGCGGAACTGGGCATGGCGCGCCGATCAGGCCGCTCAGCGCAGCACGGCGATCGGTGCCGTATCGGTCCAGGACGAGGAAGCGCGCGGGATCCGCGACGCCATGCTCGCGCACTACGCGGTGCTAGCCAGGGAGGCGCGCGCGACCTCCAGTGCGTTCGCCTCGGGCGATACGGTGGGGATCGCGCTCCACAGCGGCGCGTTCGACGCGCAGCGCGACGGTCCGCTCGACGTGCTGACCGCCCGCGTCGTCGCGTGCCACTGAGCCTGCTCGGCGCCGAACGTGCTCGCCCGAAAGACACGCGCGACGTGCGCGCGAGAAGCAGCGCCGCTGCCGCTCAATGGTTCGTCGAGAACGCGGCATGCGTGGCCAGACCCAGGATCGCCGCCGCGAACGATATCGGCGCGCTCGGAATCGCCCGAAGGAAATGCCCACCAGGGCGATCGCGAGCCCAGCCATTGCTCCCGCGGAGGCGCCAAGCAGGGCAGCCGCGCACCGGTGTGCACCGACCTCCGCGCGTGAGCGCAGGTCCCGCGAGTCCACACCGTTCAAATTGATCTCATGTCGACGTTCGACGAACGACGGAGAGCACGCGCGGCGTGGCCGATTCGACGCGTCGCATTGCGGGACGAGGAGCTGACGGATCCGCGCGACGCGTCGACCGTCGATGAGCGACTCGCCCTGGTCTGGACGCTGACCATGCAGCAGTGGGCGTTCGCCGGGCGCGAGATCCCGACGTACGCCCGCTCGCAGATGCCCGGCCGAATCATCCGCAAGCAGCGATGACGCCCTCGGTCCCCGCGGACTTCGTCGATCTCGTGCAGTGCCTGCGCGAAGAGCAGTGCGCGTTCCTCATCGTCGGCGCGGCCCACGGCGCTCCGCGCGCGACGGTGACCTCGACGTCGTCATCACGGAGATCTCGGGAGTCTCGTTCGACGAGGCCGTGGGCGAGACGGTGATCGGTCACCTCGGGGTCGAGCTGGTTCCGTGCATCGGTCTCGAAGCGCTCCTCCGAAACGAGCGCGCCGCCGGCCGACCGAAGGACCTCGCCGATAGCTCAGCGCGGGACGTGCGTGTCGAGGAAGTGATACGTGTCGGCCCAGCACTTCTTGGCCTGCGCGCGGAACACGAACGCGTGGAACGCGTGGACCTCGCCCGGGTAGTACCGCTCGTCGACGACCACCTTCCGCGCACGAAGCGCAGCGGCGAGCCGGCGCGTGTCGTCGAGGAGCGGATCGGCCGTGCCGCACGGGACGAAGAACGGCGGGATCGGCCGCGCGGGCGGATCATCGCGCTCGAAGACGAGCAGCGGATCGGCGAGGTCGAGCTCGGGGGTCTCACCGGGCGCGACATCCTTTCGGCCGAAGTAGGCGTGGGAGACCTCCTCGATCCGATCGGCGACGAAGCGCCGTAGCGTGGCCTTTCGCCGCCCGAACCGCTCGGTGTCCGTGACCTGGAGAAGGCCGCACGCCGGCATGACCGCCTTCGGGACGACGCCCGTGTCGAACACCGCTCTCGCAAAGGGCTCGGCCCGCGGAAAGCAGGCCGCGACGGTCAGCGCGGTGACGAGGTTCGCGCCCGCCGACTCTCCTGCGAGGACCAAGCGCGAGACATCACCGCCGTACTCGTCCGCGTGCTCGACGACCCAGCGGTAGGCCTCGCACGCGTCCTCGATCGCGGCAGGAAAGACGTGCGACGGCGCGAGACGGTAGTTGATGCTGAACACCACGAAGCGGGCCCGCGCGAGCGCGATGCCCATCACCCAGTGGGTGTCCTTCGACAGGATCCGAAAGCCGCCGCCGTGCACGTAGAGCAGCGCCGGCAAGCGCTCCCCGGCCCGGGTGCCGACGGGCCGGTAGACGTCGAGGTGATGATCGGTCGATCCCGAGTGGAGGTAGGCGATGTCACGCAGGACCTCGACACCGTGCCGCGCGGGCCGGGCTCTCGGGTGCAGCTGCCCGAGGCCGGCCATCCCTCGGAAGAACCCCTCCGCGGCCCAGCTGCCCGTGCGACGCCTCAGGCGCTCTCGAAGTCCCATCGGGGCCGATGGTAACAAGAGTTTCCCGTATCCTCCGCAGGATGTGCAGCTAGGTCACCCGCTGCGGACGAGCGTGATAGGAGAGCGAACATGAAGCGCGTACACAACTTCAACGCCGGGCCCGCCGCCCTTCCTCTCGCCGCGCTCGAGCGCGTGCAGAGCCAGCTCCTCGACTTCGAGGGCACGGGCATGTCGATCCTCGAGCACAGCCACCGCGAGCCGCCCTACGAGAGGGTGCACCGCGGCGCGATGAGCTTGCTGCGTTCGCTGCTCGCCGTGCCGGACACGCACGACATCCTGTTCATGCAGGGCGGCGCGCGCGCGCAGTTCGCGTTCGTCCCGATGAACCTCCTGCCGCCCGGCAAGAGCGCCGACTACGTGGTGACGGGGACCTGGGCGAAGGGCGCGCTCGAAGAAGCGCAGCTGGTCGGAAAGGCGCGCGTCGCCGCCAACACGGAAGCCGACGGAAAGTTCACGCGCGTTCCGAAGCCGAGCGAGCTGAGCCTCGATCCCGACGCGGCGTACGTTCACCTCACGAGCAACAACACGCTCTTCGGGACCCAGTGGCAGAGCTATCCGGACACCGGCAGCGTGCCGCTCGTCGCCGACATGACGAGCGACCTGCTCTCTCGCCAGATCGACGTGTCGCGCTTCGGCCTGATCTACGCGGGCGCGCAGAAGAACGCGGGCCCCTCCGGCGTGACGATCGTCATCGCGCGCAAGGACCTCATCGAGGGTGGGCGGAAGGACATCCCCAAGATCTTCCGCTACTCGACCTTCAGCAAGAACGAGTCGCTCTTCAACACCCCGCCGAGCTTCTCGATCCACGTCATGCACGAGGTGCTGATCGAGCTCGCGGCGAAGGGCGGCGTGGCCGCGCTCGAAGCAGAGACGCGCGCGAAGTCGGACCTCGTCTACGGTCGCATCGACGCGCGCCCGCGCTTCTACATCGGCCCGGTGGAGAAGGAGTCGCGCTCGCGCTCGAACGTCGTCTTCCGTCTGCCGACCGAAGAGCTCGAGAAGAAGTTCCTGAAGGAGGCCGAGGCGCGCTCCCTCGTCGGCCTCAAGGGGCATCGCTCGGTCGGCGGCATACGCGCGTCGCTCTACGTGGCGCTCCCGCTCGCAGCCGTCGAAGCGCTCGGCTCGTTCATGGACGCGTTCGCCGCCGAAAACGATCGCTGAGCGAGCGCGGTGGCGATCAAGATCCCGACGATCTCCGGCTCCCTGGTGGGCCAGCACCGGAAGATCCTGAGCGCACTGATCGGAGCGGAGCCGCTCGCGCGCGCGCTCGCCACGCTCTCGGCGGCAGACCGCCAGACGCTCGACGAGGTCACGACGCTCACCTACGTCCCGATCGCGACGGCGGAGGCGCTCTTCGAGGCGGTCGCCCGAGAGGTGGGGCGCGACGTGCCGAGCCTGCACGAGCAGGTCTCGCGCACGTCGCTCGAGCAGAACCTGAAGACGATCTGGCGGCTCCTGCTCCGCTTCACGAGCGACGAGGCGCTGATCGCGCGCACGCCGGTGCTCTTCACCAAGGCCTTTCCCCAAGGCCAGATGCGGCCGCGCATGGTCGCGCCGCACCGCGCCGAGATCCGGATCATCGAGTGGCCGGACATGCCCGAGTACGCGGTGCGCGGCACGCACGTGGCCGTCGAGACCGTGCTGCGGCTCGCGGGTCGCTCGAGCGTGAAGATCACGACCGATCGCACCTCGGACGGAGTCGTCTACGCCGCGACCTGGCTCTCCTGAGCGCGTGAGCGGGCGCCTTGGCGCAGAGGACGCGTGCCGCGTTCACACTCGGTCTTGCCCGCCGAGAGGTTTGTCGACTCCGACAGCCCTGGTCCACAATGATCGCCGATGACGACACCGACCACGACGCCAGCGCCGTTCGAGGTCTGGACCGATAGCCTCGGAGCGCAGGGCTATCTCCACGGCACGAAGGCCGACCTGAAGCCGGGTGACCTGATCGAGGCTGGCCGGGCCTCGAACTACGGAGAGAGGAAGGGCGCTGCCTTCGTGTACTTGACCGCCACGTTGGACGCCGCCACGTGGGGAGCCGAGCTGGCGATCGGTGACGGCCCTGGCCGCATCTATGTCGTCGAGCCCACCGGGCCCATCGAAGACGACCCGAACCTGACGGACAAGAAGTTCCCCGGCAATCCAACGCGGTCCTACCGCACGCGGGCCCCGCTTCGTGTCACCGGCGAGATCACCGAGTGGAAGGGGCACGCGCCCGAGCAGCTCCAGGCGATGAAGGATGGTCTCGCGCGTCTGGCCGCGCAGGGCATCGAGGCCATCGAAGACTGATCCCGACGCGAGCCGTTCGATCAGGGAAAAAGTGATCGGCTCACGCTGACACGCGGGCGCGACCGCCAGAACGTGTCGGTGGGACCTTCGCGAGGCAGTACCCGGCGCGTGCGCTAGGATCGAGCGATGGCGGCTCTTCCTCGCGTCCCTGATCGTGTCCGCGAGCTCGCCGCGCGCTACGCGGCTGCCCTGCGAGGCGCGCTCGGGGAGCGCGTGCGGGACGTCATCCTCTTCGGCTCGCAGGCGCGCGGAGAGGCTCACGAGGGCTCGGACGTCGATGTCGCGGTCATCGTCGAGGGCCTGACGTTCGCCGAGAAGAGGCGAGCCATCGACGTCGCCACGGATCTAGGGCTCGAGGCCGGGATGGAGCTGTCGCAGACGGTCGTCGATGCCGCGACCTGGGCGAAGTGGCAGCGCCAGGAGCGCCCGTTCGCGAGGGACGTCGCGCGCGACGGAATCCGAGCATGACGGCGAAGGCCGCGAGGAGACCGTGGGCGAAGAGCTCGCGTCGGCGCACGACGAGCTCGAGGCCGCCGCCGCGCTGATCGCGATCGGTAAGTTCCGCATCGCGCTCGGCCGAGCCTACTTCGCGGTCTTCCACGCGATCCGTGCGCGGCTCTACGCCGAGGGCCTCGAGCCGAGGAGCCACGCCGCACGCGCCACCTGTTCGATCTCCACTTCGTCAAGAGCGGTCGGTTCCCGCCGGAGACGTCGCGGGTGGTCGCGCGCCTGCAGAAGTTTCGCGAGGACGCGGACTACGCGATCGTGTTCATCGTCGACGAGCCAGGCGCGCGCGAAGAGCTCGAGGCAGCAGGCGCTCTGGTCGCCCGGCTGGAAGCCGACCTCCCACGATCGACCTCGTGATATGCGTTTGCCGGGGGGACGTCCCGCAGTCCGCGTCATCTGGTGACGCGGACGGTCCGAGTCACTCGGCGCTGCCCCCAAGGGCG
>JBBSAT010000259.1:0-11819 GCA_038252025.1 Polyangiales bacterium
GCGCGTGCTCCGCTACGTCTCCGCGATCGAGGAAGGGCGCTACCTCCGCCCTGGTGAGCGCGGCGCGATCGTCATCGGCCACGCGATCGCGGAGCGCCTCCGCACCGAGCTCGATGACGAGCTCGTCGTGACGGCGGTCGACGATCACGGCGAGATGCAGAGCGCGCTGGTCGTGGTGGTCGGCATCGTGAGCACGGGGAGCCGGACGGTCGACGCGTCGATCGCGCACGTCGCGTCGAGCGACGTCGAGCAGCTCTCCGGCCGCGCCGGCGCCGCCGAGATCACGATCCTCGTCGAGGACATCACCGCGATCGATCACGCGCGGGACCTCATCGCCGCGACGCTGCCACCGGGCGATCAGGCGCTGACTTGGCTGGAGCTCTCCCCGGACTTCCGCGCCAAGCTTCAGAGCGGTCGCGCGTTCATGAACCTCGCGATCTTCATCGTGCTGCTCGTGGTGCTCCTCGGCGTCGCGAGCGCGCAGCTCACCGGAGTGCTCGAGCGACGCAAGGAGTTCGCCGTCCTGGCGGCGCTCGGCATGCCCGGCCGAGAGCTCGTGCGCGTGGTGGTCACCGAGGGCGTGCTCCTCGGCGCTGCGGGCGCGCTCGCTGCGATGGCCTGGACCGCGCCCATCCTGCATGGCTGGGCGGTGAACGGCGTCGACCTCACCAGGCTCGCGACGCAGAGCGATCAGGGCATCGCTTTCGGCGGCGTCCTCGTCGACACCATGTACTACCCGGTGTTCGGCGCGTGGGTCCTCCCTGCGGGTCTCGGTCTCTCCCTCGTCGCGACGATCATCGCGTCTCTCTACCCCGCCTGGTTCGCGTCCCGCACCGATCCGGCTTCTGCCCTGCGAGTCGACCGATGACACACCCCAACGCCGCGCTCGCCACCGTCACCGATCTCGTGAAGACGTTCCGCACCGGCAAGCTGGAGGTGCCCGCGCTTCGCGGCCTGAGCATGGAGGTCCGTGAGCACGACTTTCTCGCGCTGGTCGGCCCGAGCGGCAGCGGGAAGACGACGCTGCTCAACCTGCTGGGCGCGCTCGATCGACCGACCAGCGGCGAGGTCGAGGTGCTCGGCCAGAAGCTCAGCACGCTCGGGAAGGGCGCCCGCGCGAAGCTGCGGCTCGGCTCGCTCGGCTTCGTCTTCCAGGCCTACAACCTCGTGCCCGTGCTCACCGCGGCCGAGAACGTCGAGTTCGTCCTCGAGCTGCAGGGCGTGGGCGCTCGCGAGAGGCGGGAGCGCGCGCTCTCGGTGCTCGCGGACCTCGGGCTCGCCGAGCTGGCGAACCGGCGCCCCAACGAGATGAGCGGAGGACAGCAGCAGCGCGTGGCCGTCGCGCGAGCGATCGCTTCGCGCCCGAAGCTCGTCCTCGCCGATGAGCCCACGGCCAACCTCGACACGAAGAGCGCCGAGCAGCTCATGGACCTCATGCAGCGGTTGCACGCCGAGCACGGCACGACGTTCGTCTTCTCGACGCACGATCCGCGGATCGTCGCGCACGCGACGCGGGTCGTGACGCTCGAGGACGGGAAGATCGTCGGCGACGTCGAGAAGGAGGCCAGCCCCGAGAGCCCGGCAGCGTCGTGACCCAGACCAGGTGGACCAAGGAGGAGATCGATCGGCGCTTCGCGGAGGTGCTCGGTGACGATGCCGACAACTCGCCCGGAGCGAGGAAGCGACGCCGGATCCTCCGTGCGGCGCACTCGCTCTTCCTCAAGCAGGGCTATCGGAAGACCAGCATCGACGATGTCGCGCGGAAGGCCGAGGTCGCGAAGGGGACCGTCTATCTCTACTTCGAGAACAAGGCGCAGCTGCTCATCGCCGCGATCGTGCTCGAGAAGACGGCGCTCCGAGGACGCGTCGCGCCGTTGTTCGATGGAACGATTCCGAAGCGCGACCGCCTGCGCCACTGGATCGTGCTCGCGCTGACCGCCGCGCGCGATCTACCGCTGTCGACGCGCCTCCTCACGGGCGACGCCGAGCTCTTCGCGGCGCTCGAGGACGCTGGATCGGAGGACATGGCGAGCCATCAGGCCGACGGTGCGAGCTTCGTCCTCGAGCTCATCGAGGACGCGGCCCCGGGGCGGCTCACCGACGAAGAGAAGCGCGTGCGCGCCGAGACGCTGGTCGGCGTCACCTTTCTCGCGCCCAGCATGCTCGACCCACGCTTTCGCGGGGCGCTCTCGCTCGACGTCTACGCCGCGACGCTCGCCGAGATGCTCGTGGCCGGGATCGCGGGACGGAAGCGCAAGTGAGACCGCGCGCCCTGCTCGTGCTCGCGCTCGGGATCTCGATGTCGGCCCTCGTTCCGGCTCAGGCGAGCGCGAGGGACCTCTACGAGAGCGACGATGGCGAGTTTCGTCTGACCCTCCGCAGCGCGCTCAAGGGGAGCTGGCTCCTCTCGTTTCCTCCCTCCGATCCGCTCCTGGCGGTGCAGACGGACGGCGCCGCGCTCTTCCGACTTCGCTTCGAGCTCGGCGCGCAGCTCACGCACTTCCTCACGGTCGGGGTCGCGTACGAGCATCGCGCGCGAGCGGCGACGAGCCGCGGTGCGGGAGCAGGCTTCCTGCCGTCCAGGGTGACGCCGCCGTTTCGGCTGGCGCCGCTCGACTGGCTGGTCGTCGACGATGCCCCTTCGTTCACGCACGAGCACGAGATCGATCGCGCGTTCCTCGCGCTCCATCTTCCGTTCCTCGAGCTCACGGTCGGACGGCAGGCGCTCGGTCTCGGGCGCGGCGTGATGTTCAGCGCAGTCGATCTGTTCTCGCCGTTCACCCCGACCGAGGTGGATCGCGAGTGGCGGCGCGGCGTCGACGCCGTCCACGCCGAGCTCCACATCCCCGACTTCAGCGGGCTCTCGGCGGACTTCATCGCCGTCCTCGGCAACGTCATCGATGGCCGGCTGGAGAGCTGGTCGATGCTCGGGCGCCTTCGCGCGGTGGTAGGCGACGTCGACGGCGAGGTGTTCCTCGGACGGCGCGCGGAGGACAACGTGTTCGGAGCCGCGGTCTCGGCGACGGTCGGCGACGCGGAGCTCCACGGCGAATTCTCCCTCTTCGGCACGGACGGCCAGGGCATCGACGGCGGCTTCCTCGGGACCCGAGGCGTCGTCGCGAAGGGGCTGCTCGGCGGCTCCTACATGATCGACTTCCTGCGCGGGATCCGCGTGATCCTCGAGTACCACTACTCGGGTTTCGGCGTGGCGAACATCGGCCGCGATCCGAGCATCCTGAGCGATCCCTTCTTCCAGGCTCGCTTCGCGCGCGGCGACAGCCAGATCCTCGGTCGCCACATCCTCGCGCTCGCGCTCTCGACGGATCTCGACGACTACGTCTCGTGGGGCGTGAACTACTTCCAGAGCCCGGTGGACGGCTCGGGGATGGTGACCACGGCGCTGTCGTGGGTGCAGTCCGACACGCTCACGTTGGTGCTCAGCGGCGGCTTCCCCTGGGGCGCCACGCCGATCGGCGGCGTCCCCCAGAGCGAGTGGGGCAGCTCGCCGTTCAACATCTTCCTCCAGGCACGCATGTACGACTGACGCGAGGAGCGCGCGAGCTGCGCCGGTTCCTGTAGGATGACCGGACGGAGCCAGCTCCGGCCTTGGTCTTCTCTTTCGAGGTGAACCGTGAAAACTCGGCTTCCACTCGCGCTCGGTGTCCTCAGCTTCTCGCTCCTCGCTCCGGGCATTCTCGCTCCGAGCACTGCGCTCGCCGAGGGCTCGCTCGGGCCCGAGCTCGACACTTCGCAGGCGCTCCGCGAGACGACCGACGTCTTCGTCGACATCCTCGACTCGTCGATCGAGACCTTTCAGTGGACCGGTCGAGGCGGCGTCGACGTCTACGATCCCGCCGGCACGCTCGTGGGCACCTTCGCGTCGGGCGCGCTCGTCACGCCGACGATGAACGGCTCGTATCGGCTCGACCTCTTGCAGGACCAGTACGACGTCGACTCGGCCGGCTCCATCATCCGGAGCACGATCGTCGGCTGGGACGTGACGGCGTTCGTGAGCGGCGTGCCGCGCAACGGGCGCGTCTACTCGTTCAACTGGGCCTTCAACACGGGCTCGTTCGATCAGACCTCTTCGACCAACGCGAGCTTCTACGCGCGAGTCCCGGGAGGCGACTCCGAGAGCTTCGCCGTCATGGAGCTGCGAACCGACGGTCTCGCCGGGTTCATCTTCGAGATCCAGGGCAACAGCACCGGCGTCCGCGGTCCCAACGCTGGACGCAGCGTGCCCGAGGCAGGCAACAGCGCCGCGAACGAGTATCAGATCTATCTCAACCCGCCGGACACGGCGTCGTACACGTTCCTCCCGCCGGCCGTGCGCGACTTCCGCTTCCAGGGAGGCCTCGAGACGTCGGGCGGCGTCCTGACCTGCGACGAGTTCGTCGCCGGATCGAGCATGGGAGAGTTCATCTTCACGTCGAACGTCGACGGCTCGTTCCACATCGTCTGCGATCTCAACCACGACGGGAACTTCGGGCTCGTCGACGCGGGCGACTTCCTGATCCTCGGCTCTGCCACCAACGGCGAGAACCGGATTCCGTTCGACGGTCTCGACAACAACGGCAACCCGTTTCCCATCGGAGATCACGACTGCGTGGTTCGCGTCACCGTCGGTGAGTTCCACTACGTCGGGCGCGACATCGAGACGAGCTTTCGCGGGCTCCGGATGTTCCAGGTCCGCCGTGACGGCAGCCGCACGCCGCTGTTCATGTTCTGGAACGACGACCTCGTTCAGATGAACGCTGTGCCGATGCCCGCGCCCTACGCGTTCATCTCCGCCGCTACCTCCGGGCCGCTGGGCCTCGACTCGGGTGATCCGACGGCGCCGCCCATTCCGCTCGGAGAGACCGACATCCGGCCCGGCGCGAACGCGCGCTCGTGGGGCGACTTCGTGTCGGTCGGCGGCGCTGGCAGCGGCAAGGGCAACGAGGCCTACCTCGACACCTACACGTGGCTCGACGAGGTCACGAGCACGCCCATCTCGATCCATTCCGTCGACGGAACGCTCGACACCGACGGCGAAGGCCTGACGGACTACGTCGAGCGCTGCACGACGGGGACGAACCCGAACGATCCCGACAGCGACGGGGACTCGGTCAACGACTCGGTCGAGACGCGCATGGGGATGCCCGGGATCGACACCGACTCGGACGGGATCATCGACGCGCTCGACCCGGACGACGATGGCGACTGCGTCCCGACGATCGCCGAAGATCCGAACGGCGACGGCGACCCGACCAACGACGACACCGACCTCGACGGTCGTCGCAACTACCTCGACGCGGACGACGACGGAGACGGCGTTCCGACATGCGACGAGGACGCGAACATGAACGGCAATCCGCTCGACGACGACGCCGACGGAGACGGCACGCCGGACTTCCTCACGCCCGACAGCGACGGGGACTGCGAGTTCAGGCTCATGGTGCCGGGGATCATGTGCGGCGACGCCGTCGACGCCTGTCCGTACCAGGAGGAGACGGTCAACGGATACCAGGACACCGATGGCTGTCCCGAGCCGGACCGCGACATGGACGGAGTGCCGGACGCGATCGACAACTGCGTCGACATCCCGAACCCGGATCAAGCCGATCTCGACGGAGACGAGTCCGGCGACGCGTGCGATCCGGACATCGACGGTGATGGTCTCCTCAACGTGTGCGAGATCCCCTCCACGATGCGTTGCCCCGCGGACTGCGCGGCGATCTGTCAGGGCTTGATGGACTGCACCGGGTGCGCCGACACCGATCCTCGCAACGCCGACACGGACGACGGCGGCATGAGCGACGGCGACGAGGTCGCGCGCGGATCCGATCCGTTGCTGATGGCGGATGATCAGCTTCCAGGCCTGCTCACGGGCGGCGGCGTCTTCCGCTGTACGGCAATCGGCCGGGCGGGCTCGACGGGCTGGCTCTTCCTCGCGCCTCTCGCGCTGCTCTGGCTCCGTCGAGCGCGTCGCGTTCGGCGCGTCGCGGCAAGGGCGTGCCGATGAGGTGGAGCCTTGCTCTCGGCCTCGCGGCCTTCTTCGTCGCGGCCTTCTTCGTCGCGGGCTCGGCCGAGGCGCAGACGCGCTTCGACCCGCAATTTTTCCATCCTTCGACGTCCCAGCGGAGCAATCCGACCGGAGTCTGGGCGGCCGACGTGCTGCCGGACGCCGCGTTCGAGCTCGGCGTGATCGCGCACTACGACTCGGTGCCTCTCGTGGTGCGCGACGCGCGTGAGGAGCGCCTCTACGGCGTGATCGCGCACCAGGCCTCGCTCCACGTCCTCGGGGCCGTGGGCCTCTTCGATCGGCTCGAGATCGGCGTCGACATCCCGATCATCCTCTCGCAGGGCGGCGACGCGATCCCGCGGCTGCCCGGCTTCAACCTGGATGCGTCGGGCGCGGGCGCAGGCGTGGGCGACGTGCGCCTCACCGCGAAGGTGCAGCTCTTCACGACGACGAGCGCGACCTCGCCCGCGGGCGCCGCGCTCGCGCTCGTGGTGGAGGGATTCTTCCCGACCGGAGACCAGAGCATGTTCCAGGGCGAGGACTGGCGCGTCGCGCCTCGCCTCGTCCTCGACGGCATCACCAGCGATCACCACCGCATCTCGCTCAGCGCCGGCTACACGTATCGCCAGCAGGTCGAGGTCGCCGGGCTCGAGGTCGGGCCGACGTTCGACTGGGGCTTCGCAGCGAACTTCGCGACGCAGTACGTGCACGTCGTCCCGGAGGTCCGCGGCTCGCTCGTCACGACGGCGACGCACCTCGACCTTCAGGAGATCCCGATGGAGGTCGGCCTCTCGCTCCGTGTGCTGCCGATCGAGCAGCTGCAGATCCAGGCCTCCGGTGGCGTGGGGCTCTTCCAGGGCTTCGGCGCGCCGGACTATCGACTGATCTTCGGCGTCAGCTGGCTTCAGACGCCGAGCACCGATCGCGACGGCGACGGAATCCCGAACTCGGTGGACGAGTGCCCCGACGTGGCCGAGGACATCGACACGTTCGAGGACGCGAACGGCTGCCCCGATCCCGACAACGACGCCGACGGCATCCTCGACGAGCGCGACGAGTGTCCGCTCGAGCCCGAGGACATCGACCAGTTCGAGGACGCGAACGGCTGCCCCGATCCCGACAACGACGCCGACGGCATCCTCGACGCGCCCGACGAGTGTCCGAACGAGGCGGAGGACATCGACCAGTTCGAGGACCGCGACGGCTGTCCCGACCCCGACAACGACGGCGACGGCATCCTCGACGCGGCGGACGAGTGCCCGCGCGATCCCGAGGACCTGGACGACTTCGAGGACGAGAACGGCTGCCCCGATCCAGACAACGATCACGACGGCATCCTCGACGCGGCCGATCAGTGCCCGCTCGAGCCCGAGGACATGAACGGCATCGACGACACCGACGGCTGCCCCGAGGTGGACACCGATGGCGACGGCCTCCTCGATCCTCGCGACCGCTGCCCGACGGTGGCCGAGGATCCCGACGGCTTCGAGGACGACGACGGCTGTCCCGATCCGGACAACGATCACGACGGCATCCTGGACGGCGTCGACCGCTGCCCCCTCGTGCCGGAGGTCGTCAACGGCTTCGAGGACGAGGACGGCTGCCCCGACGAGAGCGTGATCGAGGTGACGTGTCACGCGATCGTGATCCGCGACTCGATCTTCTTCGAGACCAACCGCGCCGTGATCCAGCACCGCTCCTTCGATCTGCTGGATCAGATCGCGAGCGTGATGGGGGCGCGGCCCGACATCCGCCGCATCAGCGTCGAAGGCCACACGGACTCTCGCGGGCGCGATGCCCACAACCTCGATCTCTCGTCCAGGCGTGCGGAGTCCGTCCGGCAGTACCTCGTCGCGCGCGGCATCGCGCCGGAGCGCCTCGTCGCTCAGGGGTTCGGCGAGCTGCGTCCGATCGAGGACAACGCGACGGCGGACGGGCGTGCGGCGAACCGTCGCGTGGAGTTCGTCATCGTCGAGCAGGAGGGCTGTCAGGACGAGACGCCTTCACCGTGATCGATGCGGGGACCGGTCGAGCCGCGAGCGGGCTCGATCGGCTCATCGAACCACGATCGCGCCGTCGAACATGCCCATCCCGCACGTGAACAGGACGCGCCCCGAGGCAGGCATCACGAGATCGAGCGGCACCGCCTGTCCGAGCGGCAGGTCCGCGCGAAGGTTCTGCTCGGGGAACACGACCTGCTGACCGCAACCCTCGTCGGTCGTGCGGGTGAAGACGATGCGGAGCGGCTCGCCCGGCACTGCGTCGATCTCCGAAGGCGTGTAGCCGCTCGCGCCGACGGAGACCGCGACCGAGCGCCGGCCGTCGGACGGCGGGGCCGCGGGGGCGCTGCTGCCGCACGCCTGGGCGGTCAGGGCGATCAGGGCGATCACGGCGAAGACGACGGCGGGCTCACGCATGGGGTACTCCTTCGGATGGGATAGGCTCCGGAAGCGGGTGGGGCGAGGCGAGAAGCTCGCGATCGGGCAGAAGAGAGATCGCGCGCCCGCGGGCCCACGCATACGCGATGGAGCCCAGCACGAGGAGCGCAACGCCCGCGACGTGCGCGGTCATCAGCTCGGCCGCAAGCCCGTCCACGTAGAGGCGCAGGCCGAGCGAGATGCCCAGCACGGCCGCGCCGAGCTGGATCACGCGTATGAGGCGCGTCAGCTCCTTCTGCGCGGCGGGCACCGTCTCGGCGAGCCGGCGGTGGATGAGCTCCTCGTAGCGCCAGTACGTGTAGACGACCGGGATGATCTCGAGGGTGAGGAACGCGCTCGTCGCGAGGCCGCCGACCATCGGCGCTGCGATCCGGCGCATGACGTCGGCGCCCGATCCGGTGGCCCAGAGCAACGGCACCAGGCCGACGAGCATCGTTCCGACGGTCATCAGCTTCGGCCGCACGCGGCGGATCGTGCCCTCGGCGTGGGCCTCGACGATGTCGCCGAGCGAGCGGATGCGCCCTTGGCGGAAGCGGTGGCTGTACGCGTTGTCGATGTAGACGATCATCACGACGCCCGTCTGCGCTGCGAGGCCGACGAGCGCGATCACTCCGACCCAGACGGCCGTCGAGACGTGGAACTCCAGCAGGTAGAGCGCCCAGACGCTACCGACGAGCGCGAACGGCACCGACAGCAGCACGATCAACACCTCGGTGAAGTTCCGGAACTGGAGCCAGAGCAGCACGATGATCGCGAGCAGCGCGAGCGGGACGAGAAGGAGCATGCGCGCGTGCATCTCGAGGAGCTGCTCGTACTGGCCCGTCCATCGCATGTGCCCGCCCGTCGGCAGCACGATCCGACCTGCGGCGATGCCAGCATCGAGCGCAGCGCGCGCGCTCTCCACGTAGCCGCCGATGTCGGCGTCGCTCCGCACGTCGACGTAGACGTACCCCACGAGCATGCCGCTCTCGTCGCGGATCATCGCCGGGCCGGGCGAGACCGTGATGGCCGCGACATCACCGAGGCGGACCTCTCCGCCGCCGGGCAGGGCGACCAGCGCGTCCTCGATGCCCTCCGGGCTGTCGCGAAAGTCCGCCGCGTAGCGCACGTTGACCGAGAAGCGGTTGCGGCCTTCGATCGTCGTCGTGACCGTGCGGCCGCCGAGCGCTGCCTCGACGACGTCGTTCACGTCCTCCACGCGCAGGCCGAAGCGCGCGAGCGCCGCGCGATCGGGAGTGACGTCGATGTACGTGCCGCCCTCCTGGCGCTCGAAGAAGACGCTGCGCGTGCCGGACACGCCCGTCAGCTCGCGCTCGATCGCTCGCCCGGCGACCTCGATCTCGGCGAGGTCCCGGCCGTACACCTTCACGCCGACCGGCGTGCGGATGCCCGTCGCGAGCATGTCGATGCGGTTGCGGATCGGCTGTGTGAACGCGTTCGTCCACCCGGCCAGCCGCACGCGCTGGTTCATCTCGTCCACGAGCTCTTCGCGCGTCATGGGGCGGAACTCCGGCCAGAGCGGCGTCAGCGCCGGCCGTACCCACGCCGGCGCCCAGCCGTGCCACCAGCGCGTCTGGTGGCGGGTGCGCCACTCGGACGGCGGCCGCAGTCGAACGATCGTCTCGGCCATCGAGAGCGGCGCGGGATCCGTCGGCGTCTCCGCGCGGCCGACCTTGCCGAGCACCGCCTCGACCTCGGGAAACGAGGCGAGCAGCGCGTCCTGGATCTGGAGCTGGTGCCGCGCCTCCTCGATCGAGATGCCGGGGAGCGTGGTCGGCATGTAGAGCATGTCGCCCTCGTCGAGCGGCGGCATGAACTCCGAGCCGAGCCGCGGCAGGAGCGGCAGCGCGGAGGCGATGGCGAGCAGGCCGATGAGGATCGTGGTCCTGGGGTTTCCGAGCGCGACGTGCACGAACGGTTCGTAGAATCGACGGATGAACCGCGAGACCGGGTGCTGCTCCTCCGAGCGGATGCGGCCGCGGATCAGGATGTCTCGGAGGGCCGGCGCGACCGTGATCGAGAGCAGCGCCGCGGAGAGCATCACGCACGTCTTCGTGAACGCGAGCGGCCGGAAGAGGCGCCCCGCCTGACCCGTGAGGCCGAAGACGGGCAGGAACGAGACGGCGATGATGAGCAGCGAGAAGAAGATCGCGGGCGTCACCTCGGCTGCCGCGTCGGCGAGGAGCTTCTGTCGCGCTTCGGGCGAGAGGTTCGGCGGCGCGCTCTCGAGGCGCTTGTGCGCCGCCTCCACCATCACGATCTCGGCGTCCACCGTCGCGCCGATCGCGATGGCGATCCCGCCGAGCGACATGATGGTCGCCGGGATGTCGAAGAGCGCCATCGGGATGAAGGCGCCCAGGATCGCGAGCGGCAGCGTGATGATCGGGAGCAGCGCCGACCGGACGTGCAGCAGGAAGAGCAGGATCACGAGCGAGACGACGATCATCTCCTCCGTGAGCGCGTGCCGGAGCGTCTCGATCGCGCGCTCGATGAGCGGCGCGCGGCTGTAGACCGGCCTTATCTCGACCCCGTCCGGGAGCGAGGGCGCGAGCTCTCGGATCCGCGCCTCCACGCGCTCGATGACCGCCAGCGCGTTCTCGCCGTAGCGCATGACGACGATGCCCGAGACGACGTCGCCCATGCCGTTCCAGTCGGCGGCGCCTCGCCGGATCTCGCCGCCCATCTGGACGCTGCCCAGCTCCCCCACGGTCAGCGGTGTGCCGTCCGCTCCCACGCGGACGACGACCGCCTCGAGATCGGCCTCGCTTCCGAGGTAGCCGCGGCCGCGCACGAAGTACTCGCGCGAGGACATCTCGAGGACGCGGCCGCCGACCTCGCCGTTCGACGCGCGGATCGCGTCGGCGACCTCGGCGAACGAGACGCCGAGCGCGCGCAGGCGCGTCGGATCGAGCGTCACCTGGTACTGCGGGACGAAGCCGCCGATGGGTGCGACCTCGGCGACCCCGGGGACGCTCGCGAGCGCGTAGCGGATCGAGAAGTCGTGAAGCGCGCGCAGCTCGCCGAGGTCGTGCTCGCCCGTCGGATCGACGAGAACGTACTGATAGACCCAGCCGACGCCGCTCGCGTCCGGACCGATCCGCGGTGTGACGCCTTCGGGGAGCGCGCCGCTCGAGCTGCTGAGGTACTCGAGCACGCGAGAGCGAGCCCAGTAGGGATCGGTGCCCTCCTCGAAGACGACGTAGACGAAGCTCATCCCGAACATGCTCTGCCCGCGCACCTCGACGACGCCCGGTGCGCCGAGGAGCGCGGTCACGACGGGATACGTGACCTGATCCTCGATGATCGTCGGCGATCGACCGGTCCACTCCGTGAAGACGATGACCTGCGGGTCCGAGAGGTCCGGGATGGCATCGAGC
>JBBSAT010000260.1:0-11807 GCA_038252025.1 Polyangiales bacterium
CCGGAACGTCGGGCGGCGGCGAGTCGACGGGCACGAACGCGTCTGCGAGGGCGAACGCGTCGGCCGCTGCGAACGCATCGAGGGGCACGGCCCCGTCGAGGGTCGTGAAGGCGTCCTCGGCCGTGCCCGTATCGAGCCGGGGCGCGCCGTCCACACACGTGCGACACGCGAGCGGAGCGCCGTTCGCGCACGAGGCGATCACGAGCGTCGCAGACGCGAGCAGGATGCGAAGCGGCATCGCGCCATCATACATCTGCGCGCGCCCACCACCGTGGTCGCGATCGAAGTCCTCGAAGCGCGCGATGTCTCGGGCTGATCTCCGCCGTGACACACCGTGATAGCGTCGCGCGATGCCGACCCACGACCTGTCGTCGTTCGCCGATCGACGCTCCGTCTGCGTCTCGCTCGCGCTCGCGCTGCCGCTGCTCCTGACCGGATGCCCCACGGCCACCGAGCGCCCGGCCGACGACACCGGCACCCGCGACGCGGGCACGAGCGACGCGTTCGTTCCTTCGATAGACGCGGCCCTACCGGACGCGTTCGCGCGCGATGCTGCCATCGGGATCGACGCGTTCGTGCCTGACGCGTTCGTGCGCGACGCCAGCCGCGTCGACGCCGGGCCGCGCTGCGGGGACGGGATCTGCGGCGTGGACGAGACGGCCCTCACCTGCGACGACGACTGTGGATCGAGCGGAGAGACGCGCGCCTATGTCGTCTCGATCCTCGATAGCGGCGAGGGTGCGACGGATTTCGAATTCGCGTTCGGCTTCGATCTCGACGGCATGGTCGACGGAACGGCCGGCCTCCCGTGCACGGCCGCACCGGACTTCACGTCGAGCGTCACGGGCGACGTGGGCGTGGACAACCAGTTCAGCACCATCTTCCCGACGCTCGGGACGATGCTTCCGGGCGGCATCGACGGTGCGTTTCAGGAGCAAATTCAGAGCGGCGCGCTCCTCCTCGTGGTCGAGGTGAGCCGCATCGACAGCTTCACCTCCGACCCGTTCGTGATCGTGCACCTCGCACGAGCGACGCTTCCTTCGAGCGCCACGATCGTGCTCGACGGACCCGGCCTCGCCGCGGGCCAGACGTTCGTGGAGACGACGGACCTCGGCGTCTTCGTCGGCTCGATCACCGCTGGCCGCCTCGGCGCACGCAGCGACGCGACGGTCCCGATCTCGTTCGGTTTCGGGCCGGCCCTCGCCGTGCGCAACCTGGTCCTCGGCGCGCGGCTCAGCGACACGGGCGGACTCACCGAAGGGGAGCTCGGCGGCCTCGTGTCGGTCGACGACCTCGTCACGAGCATCATGACGGTGATCGACGGCGTCGACCGCGCGACGATCGAGGCGCTCACGCAGCCCGACGTCGATCCCGACTCGACCGGGGAGCACTGCGACTCCATCTCGCTCGGGCTCGGCGTCCAGGCGGTCCGCGCGATCCTCGAGTAGGCGCCCGCGCGACCACGATCCGGGTCGGCGCTGTGGGTCGGCGAGCCGCTCGAGCCGGTGCCGTCCGAGTACGGCGTCTTCAATCGCAGCGATCTCCCCGTTGTCCGTCAGCCCGCGCCGCACGTGGGGTCGTCTTCGCGATCAGGCTTGCGCGCGGAAGCGCTCACGGCCTCGGCGTCCCTCACGAGACACGAGGTCCTCCGTGCTGCTATCGTCGCCCCGCGATGCGCCGACACGCCGCGATCCTCCTCGCGTTCGCCACCGTCGCGTGCAGCGATCCGCCCGCGCCGCCGACCCGAGTCGAGGAGCCACCGCCCCCCGCGCCTCCGGCGCCGTTTCTCTACGGGTTGGCCAACGGGTGGGATCGACCCGACCCGGCTGAGGAGATCACTGGGCTCTCCGTCCTCTGGCGCACGCAACTCCCGCGGTCGTGCGACGTCGATCACATCGCGCGCGTCGAGGGCGTGCTCATGACGTGCTGCGACCACGACGTGTTCGTGCTCGACCCGCTCTCCGGCGAGATTCGACACCGGACCACGATGTCCGGTGCGTGCGGGGTGGGGACGGTGATCACGTTGCCGCACGGCCTCCTCCTCGGCGCAAACGTGCTGGAGATGTCGGGCGACACGCCGGTATCGCGCGGCGCGTACGTCACGCTGATTGGTACTGACGGCCAGCCGCTCTGGTACACACCGCTCGACGTCGATCGGGTGGAAGGAGTGGTCTCGAGCGGGCACGCGCTGGCCGTTGGACGCCACGTGGGCGTGGAGGGCGGGCAGCTCTTCACGATCGATGTCGAGACGGGCCGCATCCTCTCGACCGAGCGCACGGGGTACGCGATGAGCGGGCTCGCGAGAGTCGGCAGCCACGTCCTGCTCTTTCGCGAAGGGACGCCGGGGCTCTTCGAGTGGCGCCAACCAGGCACGGCGTCGCTCGGCGATCGAATTCCCACCCGCGCCGTCGTCCACGGCGACCATGCCATCCTCCACACACACTCCGACCTGTTCGCCGAGACGCGGTACGAAGAGCTCGAGGGGCGCGATGCCCAGAGCTTGGAGGTCCGCTGGACTCGCCGGTTGGGCGAGGACGCGGCGGTCGCGATCGACGACGATGCCGCGGCGGTCGTCGACGTCGCGCGCAACCACCGCACGCTCGTCGTGCTCGACGGCGCGACCGGTGCGGAGCGATGGCATCGCGCGCTGGGCACGCAGGACGTCTTCTCGGTCACGGTGGTCGGGCCGTTCGTGGTCGTCGAGCAGGCCGCCGCACCGTCCGTGTACGCGCTCGCCGATGGCCGTCCGCTCGGGCACGCCGCGCTGGCACCCGCGACTCCGCTGATCGAGGGCGATCGGATGTTCGCGGCGGCCTCACGCGAGATCGTCTGCTTCTCGATCGGCGCGGTCCGCTGAAGGTCTGACCAAATACTTTGGTCAGATCCCTTCGACTGAGAGAAATTCCCAGCGCTTCACGCTGGCAAAGGACAAGGCGCGACCATTGTTGGTCACGCCTTGAGTTCCGTCGCCGATCAGGAAGGCATCGCCTCGTCCGCCGCGGCGCGCTTGGCGAGGAACGTCTCGAGCTCCTCGCGCACGATCCGATGCAGCACCGTCGCCCTGCGGGTCGCGTGGCGAGAGATCGGGCCGGGCGAGCACGCCGCACCCGAAGGCAAGCACCGGTACGCTCGCGCGGCCTCGTGATCACGCAGGATCTGCCGCCCCGCGCGGCGTCGTGGCGGCGGGCCGGCGGCGCGCCGTCGCATCACCCCCGGGCCCATCACCTGACACAAATGCGTGAGCCCCGAGAGTGCGCGCTTCGCCGGCGCGTGTCCTCCCCCCGGAAGGGGGGCGCTCGTGGCGGTGCTCGCGACCAAGTCACGTCGAACCTCCCGGTACGACGTCGCGGGTCAGCCGTTCGCGAGGGGATGCGAGCCCGGCATCCCCGGCGCTGCGTCGTCCATCGGGAGAGCCGTACTTCCGTCTACGCCGCGCGCTCGCCAACGAGCCCCGAGCGTGCTGAAGCTCGTCTACACTGCACGCATGCGAGACAGCCCGTCGCCGACGCGCGTGTTGCCGAAGGTCGCCCAGCTCGCGCTCGGCATCGCGCTACCGCTGTCGGTGAGCATCGGCTGGGTGGGGGTCGCGCTCCACGCAGGCTTCCCGTTGTTCGGTCCGGCCACGGCGGAGCAGCGCGAGTGGACGGGCGCCGGGCACGCGTTGGGCGTGATTGGATACGCAACAGTCGCGATCTGCGCTGTGCTCGGGTGGCGACGCTATCCGCTCTTCGCGCGAACCGCCGCCGTCGTCGGCGGCGCGTGCTTCTTGATCCAGCTGATCGATTGGGTCTACTAACGCGTCGACGACTGTCCATCGAGCACGAGGCCCTGAACGGATCGGTCCGTGTGCAAGGAGCGCCGTTGATCGCGCGACCGACCCAAGGTGACGCTCGATCGCGTGCGGACGCACGTCGCGGGCCGGTTCGGGCTTCGAGCACGCCGGCGCCGCCACCGTTCCGCCATCCGACGGGCGAATACACGCTCCAACACGTCGCGGCTAAGACGGAGCGGGACGTGCTTCGGGAGAACGCCGACGGTCACCCTGGGTCGGTCTCGGAACGCGACCGTCCGCCATCCCGCGCGCCGAATTGCTGCCGCGCGGCGGTTCCCAGAGGCGGCGCGAGCGGTGCAGCGCAGCGTCATCACGGTCACCCCGGGTCAGAAGCGTCGGCAGAAGCGTGTAGTCGGCAGGGGGGTCCTGGGCCTGACCGTGGTGGCAGCCTACGGCGCTCGTCGCGCGACGAGCGCGCTCGCACGACGTACGGCAACCCGTGTCTCGCGGAGTCGGCGGGAACCGACGTCGCGTATCCCGGCGCGTGCGCCGTTCCTGCCGACTGTCGCAGCCTGGGCTGCGCGAGCGGCTCGAGCTGCATGGCGTGTCTCGGCGCGACGGGCGCGACGTGGAGCTGTCTGCCGGCCGGCTCGGCCTGCTGAGCGCCTACGTCTCGACTTCGGTCGTCCGGGGCGGCGTCGACGGGGGCGGCGTGGCGACGCGCTCGATCGTCGCGACGATTCCCTGCTCGGCGAGCGCGCTCACGAGCTTCTCGATCACGACATCCTCCACCTTGGGTTCGAGGTCCACGACCGCACCGACGACGTGCGCCACGAACCAGCCCTTCTGCGCGGTGACGATCTCGTCGATGTTGGTGATCTTGATCGTGATCATCAGTTCCTAGGCTTTCGCATACAGCTTTGTCCCGCCTCTTGCTTTGTGCTCCCGAGAGCTCGCGAGCGAGTCAGAGGACACGCTCCTTCTGAGCGATCCAGATGACCTCGAGCGTGAGGCGCGCGACGAGCGGGCCGAGCACGATCCCCCAGGGCCCGACGAGCACGAGGGCGCCGAACATCGAGATCAGCGTGACGAAGGGGTGCAGGTCGAGCACGAGCGCGCGCGGCAGGCCCAGCGCGAAGTACGTGATCGTCGCGATCACCGCCTGGACGAGGCCGGTCATGCCGGCGCCGATGAAGAGCCCGCGGCCGGTCTCGAGGAACGCCGCGCTCATGCGGTGCACGTTCGCGCGCGTCGCCGGTGCGAACTGCTCGACCCACGCGTACGCGCGCGGCGGCAGCCCCGTACCGTCCGCCGAGAGCCGCGCCGAGCCGGCCCAACACGGGGCGCGCCGCGGCGGCGAACCACGCCGCGAGCGTCAGCCAACCCCAGAAGGGCGAGAGGATCCAGACGAAGGCGCCGACCAGGACGAGCACGCAGACCCACAGCGCCACTCGGGAGGGCCCGCGATCCGAGGTGAGCCGGGACGCAGTCTCCCGCGTCCCGCTTCGTTCGAGCTCGCGCTCCGAATCGTGCGCTCGGCCGATCTGGGCCTGAAGAGGTGGCTCCTGCGCCACGAGTGGATCCGACGGCGCCACCAGCCCGTCCGGTGGCGCCGACCCGATCACGTGAGCTTCTTGCTCGCCGCGCCGTCGACCTTGTCCGCGAGGTCCTGCGCCGCGTGCTCGACCTTCGTCGCCATCTGCTTGACGCCGTGGGCGGCCTTCTGGGCCGTCTCCTGCATCGCGTGCTCCGCCTTCGCCGCGCCTTCCTGCGTCTTGTGACCGAGCTTCTGGGCGGCCTCTTCGATCGCGTGCGTGGCCTTCGTCGCGGCGCCGCTGATCTTGTCGCTCGCATCGTGGAGCGCCGCCGAGCCGCGCGCCGCGGCCTCGCGCGTCTTCGTCTCCGCCGTGGCGGCGACCGCCTTGGCCTTGTCGGCGGCAGCGTCGATCTTCGCGTCGATGTTCTTCGAATTCATGGTGGAGCTCCTCGGATGTCGCGGCCGGCAAGAGCGCGACATGCGCTCCGACCGCCCGCGAGAGCCCACGAGCACGGCGCGTGCCGCCGCGGTCTTCGAGGATTACGGCCTCGAGATTCGTTCGCCGCGCAAACCATGCGCCCGATCGACGGACCGTGCGCAACGCAGGACGCGCACTGCTCCTTCGGGTACGACATCTAGGGCCGTGGTTCAGTCGGCCTCGCCCACCGCGCTCGTCAGCGCCGCCTCGAGCTCGTCGAGCTGGATCGGCTTGGCGAGATAGCGATGGAAGCCCGCGCGCTCGCCGCGCTCGCGATCACGCGCAGACGCCGCGGCCGTCAGCGCGATCACGGGAATGCCGCGGGTCTCTGGAAGCCCGCGCAGCACGCGCAGCGCGTCGAGCCCGCTCATGCCGGGGAGGTTGATGTCCATCAGGATCACGTCGGGCCTGCGCGCCTTCGCCAGCACGATCGCGTCCTCGGCGTTGGGGGACACGAGCAGGTCGAGGCCCTCGCAGGTCGTGAAGAACTCCTGCATGAAGGCGACGTTCGCTCGGTTGTCCTCGACGTAGAGCACGAGGCGCCGCCCGGCGCCGCGCACGCGGCTCGCGTTCACCGCTCGGGCGCTCGAGGCCGTCGCCGCGATCTCCGCGGCAGCGACGTGCACGGGCAGCTCGATCCAGAACACCGAGCCTTCGCCCGGCACGCTCGCGAAGCCGACCGAGGCGCTCATGAGCTCGGCGAGGCGCTTGCTGATCGCGAGGCCGATTCCCGTGCCCTCGATGGGTCCGGTCTCCTGTCCGGCGCGCTGAAAGGGCTGAAAGACGAGCTTCTGCTTGTCGACCGGGATGCCCATCCCGGTGTCTCGCACCGTGACCCGCACGCGCTCGGGCGACGACATCGTGATCTCGAACGCGACGTGACCACCGCGCCGGTTGTACTTCACGGCGTTCGACGCGAAGTTCATGAGGATCTGTGTGAGGCGCGTCTGATCGGCGAGCACGAAGGGTAGATTGCACGGCGCCGGGATCTTCTCGAGCGCGATCCCCTCGCGGACCGCGCCGGGCTCGACGCTCGTCATCACCTCGCGGAGCACGGCGCGCAGCTCCACGGGCTCGATCGACACGGACACGTTACGAGCTTCGATGCGCGAGAGGTCGAGCACGTCGTCGATGAGGCGCAGCAGGTGCGTGCCGCCGCGCAGGATGTGCCCCACGCGCACTTCTTGCCGCGGATCGAGCGCGACCTTCTTGTCACGCTGGTTCGTCGAGTGGCTGCTGACGAAGCTCGGGATCGCGCTGGTCGTGCGTACCTACCGCCCGTTCTGGAAGAGCCGGCCGAGCACGGGCCTGGTCGTCGCTACGATCGCGGTCGCGGCGATCGCGCTCGTGCTTCCGTACAGTCCGCTCGCGATCTCGTTCGGGCTCGTACGGCTCGCGCCGCGTTGGATCGCGCTCTTGATCGGGATCACGACGGCCTATCTCGCCGCGTCGGAGCTCCCGAAGTGGATCTGGTGGCGCCGCCGCGCATCGTCGCGCGACGCGCTTCGTGGTGCGCCCGCCCCGACGGATTCGAACCGTTCGGCTCTCTAGGCATCGCACGTGCCGTTCAGTCTCCGCGGGCCAACGATTCGCAGCGCGCACGGGCTGCTCGGTCTGGCCTCGACGCGCAAGTCCTGCGCGTCTCCGCGAGTCAGGGCTTGCTGCTGGTCGGGCTCGCGTTCATCGGGAGCCGGACGGTGAACGTCGAGCCCACCCCCATCGTGCTCTCGGCATCGATTCGACCTCCATGCGCCTCGACGATGCGCGGTCGTCAGCCCGAGGCCGGTGCTCTTCTCGCCCGAGGTCCCGTTCCGCTGTCCTCTCTGGAACGGCTGGAACAGGCGCGGCAGGAACTCCGGCGCCATCCCGATGCCGTGGTCCTCCACGGCGAGCTCGATGACGGCATCAGCGACCAGCCATCCCCGACGAGTCCTGCATAGTCAGATTGTCCGCCAAACGGGGTGATCTTCATTGACGGCGGGAGCCCGGATGAGCGCCGCGCCTCGACGCGCCCCATACGCGGCGCTCGGCCGACGCATGACGGAGCTCAGTCGGTGCGATGGAGCATCCAGTGGATCTCGGCAGGAGCGATCGGCGAGCAGGTGGCGGCGTACGTCGCATCGATGTTCGACACATCGGTGATGGGCGCGTCGTCGGGCTGGATGCAGCCGAGCCCGTGGCCCGTTTGCCCCGAGACGCCGATGAACCAGGGGTACATCGTTCCCATCGCGTTCGTGCACGTGAAGTTCCAGCCCGTGAGGCTTCCGAAGCGGACGGCGAGGATCGGGTCCTTCCGGACCTTGAGGAAGTATTCCTCGGCCACGACCTGTGTCGGCATGTCGGCGACGCACGTCGCGTCGCCCATCGCGAACTCCATCGGCGAGAGCCGCGCGGTGCCGGTCGCGGACCAGTTCGTCTCGTCGATTCCGTCGTCGACCACCGTGAGCGCCACGTCGAGACTGACCGTGAAGTCGACGCCAGACTGCGCCTGACGGACCGTGACCGTGCCTGCGAGCGGATGCGGCGCGCCGATCGCGAGGTTCGAGAATACGTACACCACACCGCCGAGCGCGTCGCGGCGCACACGCGCGGACACGCGAACGGTGGGTGGCGTCGGGGTGGTCGCGGGCGCGTGATAGGTCGCGGTGTGTCCGTCGCCTTCGATCGTGCCATGCGCGCCGTCGCCACCGGCCACGCCGTTCACCGCCCACTGGTCGACGTCGTACAGCGGGGCCAGCCCGCTCGAGTCGTCGCAGACGTAGCCCAGCGGCGCGAGCGCGCCTGTGGCGGCGTCCTCCACGTAGCAGCTGACGACCGCGAGCGGCAGGCTCGCGTTCTCGAGGACGAGCGCACCCCCGGGGATCATCTGCACACCCTCGACGAGCGACCACGAGCTCAGGTGCTGGGTCTGGACGGAGAGCGTGTGCGCGCTCGCGTCGTACACGGCGTCCGACCAGTGCCACAAGCCGTCGGTGCTCTGGTACGCGATCCCGACGCCGTTGACGTCGCTGCGCACCAAGCGGCCCTCGTCGATCACGAAGCTCAGCGTCGCCGGGATCGCGAACGTCGTGCCCTCGGGCCCGAGCTGGTAGGCGGTTTCGATCCCGCCGTGCGCGAAGTTCATCACGGGCGTGATCGAGAGCGCCATGTCGGACGCGAGGGCGCCGGCCGGGATGAGGAGCGAGGCGCGCCCGTCGTCCGACCTCAGCGTTCCGCCGCTCACCCCGATGCTGGCCGTGATCGGAGTGCCGATCGGGATGCCGAGCGGAGTGGCCGCGGGCTCCGGCGCCTGCTCCGTGCGGATGCAGCTAGAGGTGGTCAGGACCAGCAGCGTGACGAACAGCGTGTGCTTCACGCACCGGCACCTACGCACGCCGCGCGGATGTCCAGGGAGCGGCGACGAAGCCAGCGAAGAGGACGTAGCATCGCTCCATGCGGCGCTCTCGCACGCACGCCCTCGTGGTGGCGTTGCTGATGCTCGTTCCCGGTGCTGGATGCCGAACGAGGGGGAGGTTCATGCGCACGGGAGGCCGTTTGGACCAGCTACGCTCAGGAAGAGGACGAGATGTTCCCGCGTGCGAGGAAGCTCTTCAGCGAGGAGCGCCTCGTGGAGCTGGGGCGGAGCTGAGTGAGTGGAAGGAGGAGCCGATGGCGAGCGGGCTCTTCAGCCGCAGCATCGACAGCCAGGCGCGCGAGGACGAATTCGAGGTCGTCCGGCACGCGTCGAGCCGAGTCCCACCAGCGTCCGTCGAGAGCCGTCATCACCTCGCGCGCATCGCTTCGTGGGATCGCGCCGAGACGCCGGAGGCCTTCGATCAAGAAGGCCTCGATCGCGAGGTCGTAGTCCGCGTCGCTGCGGAAGTCGTGCTCGGCCAGCACAGCGAGGCCGAGACGAATGCCGAGCGCGTTCGAGTAGAGGTCCTCCGGCGAGAACGCCGAGGGCTGCTCCGAGAACCCGGAGACGGTCTGATAGCCGAACCACGTCGCGAGCTCGTGCCAGATGGAGATGCGGAACGCGGCCCACGCCGCGAGCGCCATCGCGGCATCCAAGCGGCCCTCTCGCTCGATCAGCGCCGGCGGGACCCCGGCGACCACGATCGTCGTGGCCGCGCCATGACCCGGGATGCGTGTCACCGAGCCGCTCTCGAGCGTGTGCGCGATCGCGAGCGCGAGGAACACGACCTGATCGGCTTGCTCGCGCACGTGCGCCGTGTCGATCCAGCCGCCGCGACACGTGTAGACGAGGCCGTTGCCCTCGACGTCGGCTGCGCCGGCGGGGGTCGCGTAGGCGTGCGCGCCGAGCTCGTCGACGTCGATCACGTTTCCGAGCTCGAAGAACGGTACGTGCATTCCCGCGAAGTCGACGCGCAGGTCCATCCCGAAGAGGCAGCAGTTCCGCGTGTGCGCCGGCAGCGGCAGGACGGGGAGCTCGAGGTCGTCGCGAGCGGTGCCCGGCGGCGGGTCTCCGAGCGCCGCCGCGACGCGCGCTGGGTCGGCGAAGAACGCCGAGCGCGCGCCCCATCCGCTACCTCCGCAGCTCGCCGATGCGAGCGCGACGCCGATCAGCCAGCCGGCCAGCCCGCCGGTGCCGACATCGTGCGCTTCGAGGCGCTCGCGGTCTCCGACATCGACGTGCGCGTCGCGATCCTTGGCGCGCCCGAGATGCGCGTCGAGCACACGGCGGCCATCTTGCTCTTGCGCGTGCCCGAGCACGCGGGCCCACGGCTGCGTGCCGATCGAATCGACGGGGGCCTTCAGCTGGATGCGCCCGTCGGGATCGAGATGACGATCGAGGACGGCACGCTCACGCTCGATGGCGACGCGCGCCGCCGCGCGGTGCTCACGCTGCCACGATGAACGGTCAGGCGATGGAGGTAGCCATCGTCGTCCGGCGCCGACACGCACGACGACCTGCGCGTCGAGGTCCGCTTGATCCCGTCGGGGGTCGGCGCCGCGATCGGGCCGGGCGAGCACGCCGCGCCCGAAGGCAAGCACCGGTACGCTCGCGCGGCCTCGTGATCACGCAGGATCTGCCGCCCCGCGCGACGTGGTGGCGGCGGGCCGGCGGCGCGCCGTCGGATCACGGCTGAGAGAGCTGCGCCTGCGTCGTCCCGCGCTGCTTCCGCAGCCGAGAGCTCGCGCGGCTCGAGGCATCTTCGTGGAGCGAAGATGCGCGTGTACTCGGCGAGCTCGTGGTCGGCAGCGGGCGCAGATGGGCGCGCTCCTCGGCGGTCTTCGCGGTCCGGCCCACATGCAGATCGCGCTCGAGCAGCGCTGCGCGCGAGCCCCGCTCCCGATGGCGAAGGCGCGCGCCGCGCCGCAGGCCGATTTCGAGTATCCGTTCACGGGGTCGCGGGCAGGAGCGAAGGATCGGAACGCCGGCCGCGTGCAGCGTGCGGATCGACTCCGCGAGCAGGTCGAAGCACGGGACGCGACGGTCCACGTCGTGGACACCGCGCAGGCGCTCGATCTCCGCGTCGGTCAGGTACGGCGTGATGTCCGGATCGCTCGCGAGCGTCGTTCCCGTCCCGTCGACCTCGCACGCGCGCGCGTTCGTGCTCAGCGTGGCCACGACGAACGTGTGTTGCGCCTGCATCCGCGCGATCAGCTCCGGGCGCGCCGGCAGGTCCGTCCAGAGATGCGCGAGCCCGTCGGCGCCAGCTTCGACGACGTCGAACGCGTCCTGCTCGAGGCCGACGTGCACGAGCACGAGCACGAGCAGGCTGCGCGCGTGCGCCGCCGCGATGAGCGCTCGCACCGTCTCGAGCGCGAGCGTCGGCATGTACGGATGATCCGCCCCGGGCATCGCCCAGTGGTCGTAGACGATCTTCAGGTAGTCCGATCCCTCGGCAACGCGCGCCGCCACGAGCGCGTCGGCTTCTTCCGGCGTCGTCGGCGTCGGGATCGGAATACCGTACTCGGTCCCGTGCCCGTCCGGGACGGTCGCGAGGACGCCGGCACTCTCCGGCGTGCGTGTGCGCGTCGATGAAGCCGGGGAGCAACGTGCGCCCCGCGCCCTC
>JBBSAT010000261.1:0-11675 GCA_038252025.1 Polyangiales bacterium
GGGGCTCTTCCGGTGGGTGTTGGCCTAAGACACCGGATATCTGCCGCGAAGACGCCCCGGTCTTCAACCTACGTCGCGTAACCGATCGAAATCGCTACGCTTCTCCCGAGCAGATCGGGAACTGCACCCTTTTCAGGAGGAGGGACATGCTCTGGAAGTGCTTCTTCGCTCTCGTACTTGCGTGCCCAGTTTGGTTCGCGACCGAACTAGCCGCGCAGGATCGGTTACCCGCAGAATGGATCATTCGGTCGGGCCGTCTGGTCACTGCGGCACCGGATGCGTCGGTTCTGACGTTTCGCGGAGCCGTGTGGTCCGCTGAAGGGCTGCTTCTTCACGGGGCCGACGCGGACGGATCGTTCACCGGTATCGAGTGGTTGCGAACGGGACCGAGCGTGACGCCGCTTGAAGGCGTACAGCCGGGCACGGCGCGCGTCCCGCACGCATGGCTTCCGACGATCGTCTACACCGCTAGTGCCGCCGAGCATGCGATCCGACGGACGGCCCGAGGCGCAATCTGGACCGGTGCGGACGTGCGCTGCTCCGGACGCAGTCTCCCGGCGGACGCGGCGCTCTCCGACGGCGCACTCCGTTCCGACGTCGCCGGCTGGATCGTGCGGCGCTGTGCGGATCCGGATCACGTCATGCGTTTGGAGGGGCTACCCTCGATGGTAAGTCTCTGGGACACCTGCGAGGACGGGAGGGGCGATGATTACATCACGACGTTCGATGCCGTTGCCGGCTCACGGACCCTCTTTCATCGGACGACCGAGTCCCAGGTGGAGTTGGTAGCCGAGATCGGTTTGGGTCTCGTCTCCTGCGCGCATGCGGGCGGTGTTGTCGTGCTTGCCGCAGCGGACCGTCGCATCACGTACTTCGGCCCGGAGGGTCAGAGTGAATGGGTACTTGATGAGACTCTTCCACAGGAAGTCTCGCTCGCATCGCCGACCGACAGATTTCTCGTCATCGTGCATGCGGCGAGTGATGTGCTGCTCGTTGACTTGCGCCCGCTCTGGGCCGCCCACCGGGCGCCGCCGGGTGCTTGCTCGGACTCGAGTAGGAACTGAACGTGCCGTCACGGCGTCGCAACGGGCGCGAAGGCGATCTCGTGTTCGGACGAGTAACCGCGCAGAAGCTCACCGGAACGATTGGCGCCGATGCACTCAACCACGCCGTCACGCCGCACGATGCATGCGGAACCGCAGCGACTATCGAGCCACACGGCGGGAGACGCAAACTCATGCACGTGGACGAGTTCCGGCCCGCCTGGTGAGCCGGTGGCAAACTCACGGACTCGACCATCTATCGACAGTGCGAACGTGCGCTCGACGATGCCGCCATTACCGCGGCCCCGCATCAACACGGGCGGACCATCGTCTGTACGCATGATCTCGTGGTTGATGGCAGACCAGTACCAGGTTTCGCCGTTCACGGTGACGACCTCGACGCCGTGGTCCTGGACGTTCATCCACCGTACCCCCGCGAGCGGAAGACTCATGGCATCCACGCGGAGATTTGACATCCCCAAGTCCGAGAGCACGAATGTTCCCGAGCAGAGGACGTCATCGGCGCTGGCGGCACATGCGGCTGCCGCAAGGCCGCGGCCGACTATGGTTGCGGCCGATACGGCAACGTGCCCACGGCCCTGCGCGTCGATCTCCGCTCCAAGCGCACCGCCGCTATTTGCACCCCAGATGAGAAGTTCGTGCGGCTGACTGATTACGGCGAACGCCGGCGCCCCACCGATCGAGCCGATCGGTCCTGAGCCGACCAGTGCGACACGCGGCGCGAGAATGTCATGAGTTGCAGGTGTGGACACCACGCCGTTGTCGTTCGATCCCCAGCACCACACCTCGTCCCCAACGGTAGTCACGCCGCAGGCCACGGTTCCGAGCGGCGCAAAATCACGCAGAGGGGGAACCGCAAGTGTGATCAAGGCCGTCGAATCTGGAATGTGCGGCGTGCCGAGAAGTCCGAATGCGTTGCTGCCAGCGCAGTTCAGGCTACCCGTTCGCTCGAGAATGCACGTGACGCCGCAAGCAGCGTAGACCAGCCGCGCCGTCGGTTCGCAGGCCCCCGAGAGGCAATATTCGTCGACTGCGCAGTGATTCGAGCATGCTCCGCAGTGAAGCGGATCCAGGTCGAGCGACGTCTCGCAGCCGTTGACGGCATCTGCGTCGCAGTCCGCAAAGGTTGACGCGCAAGAGCTCACGACGCAGACGCCAGATGAACACTCGGCGTGAGCGCCCATCGCGGCGCAGAGCGACGGATCCTCGTCGACCGCACCATCGCAGTCATCATCGATCGCGTTGCAAAGCTCTGGAAAATCGGATATTTCCGTGCCGCAAGGGAGCTCTCCGTGAGCAGACGCGCACGCAGCGAACAGGACCCACGGTACTACGCCGAGAAGCGAGCGGAGCGCGGACGTGTGCACGGTCTTGACAGTATCAGCGCGGCGAAGGTCTAGCCAGATGCGCCAGCTGAGCGCCCTCGCGCTGTCTTTTTCACTGACGATCGCGTGCGGTGGCGCGCCTGCTCGCGTGGGGCCGACCGGAGGCTGCGGTGTCGTTCGTGTCGGATCCGACGCCCCCGAGTGGGATGGCCTAGCCGCGGCCTTCCACGGAGGGTGTTTCTGCGCGCGTTCCGGCGTCGTCCACTGCTTGGACGTGAGTGCGACGACGTGGGTCGCGCGCCCCGTTCCCACTCCAGAGCCATGCGCCGAGGTTCACGATTCGTGTATCCGTTCTCGGAGCGGAAGCGTGCTGTGCGCGCAGGCAGGCGATGAGAACTTCTCCGGACCGCTTCACCCAGTTTTCTTGCCGGGGCCGGTGCGAGATCTCGCGGCGAGCTGCGCAGCGCTCGACGACGGCACTGTCTGGTGCTGGGGGAGTGGTGACGTCCACCGCGAATATGGGTTCGTCGGCGTTTCGCGGATCGAGGCGGGGCCGGTCACCTGCGCGATCGTCGCGCACCGTGTCGTCTGCCTCCGGGCTTTCGGTGGCGATCCGTTGGACGAGTTCGGCGTGGCACCGGTTGGGACGGCGCGGGTCGAGCTCACGGAGCTGCTCCCCGGTTTCGCTAACTGCGCGTTCGACTCGAGCGGCACTCCGCTGTGTTGGGGCGCGAACGAGGAGGGCCAGCTCGCGCGGGGCTACCGCTCAGCAACGGAGGCCGCCGCTCCAGCGGCACTCGCGGCTGGGTGGACGTCCTTGATGTCGACAGGCACGCTGGTATGCGGACTTGCTGGCGACGACGTGATGTGCGCGAACGATCGGCTGGCGGTCATAGGCACCCTGCCCGGAGCGACGGCGCTTGGGTATGTCCCATGGCCTGCATCGGTTTGCGCGATTTCGCGCGACGGGATGCGGTGCTTCGAGAGGACCGCCGCGTGGACAGCACACGAAGTTTCGTTCCCTTCCGACGATGCGTCTTAAGGGCCGCGTAGGTCGCGCTGCCACCTCGTTCGCCGTGGTCCTCGCGGCGTTCGAGAACGATGGCCTCGTGCGAGACCCCGACACGAGCATCGGCGGGACGACGATCGTCCACATCGAGGTCATGGCGGGACAGACCCAGGTGGATCTAGCCGAGTCGTTCAAGGTCACGGGCGCGCTCGACGTGGTCTCGCCGGGTGCCGACACCATCGAGATCGTGAGAGCGTTGTCCGCATGAAGGGCCTCTCGGCGGGGCTTGCTGGTCGGTGAAGCGGTCATCGAGCACGTGGATCGAGGATCCGTGAGCCCGTTCCGTCTATGCAGCGCTGGATGACGCCAACGACGACTTCTGGGGTGAATACCCTGCGGCGCGCGCCAGCGTCCGCGTGCTCGCAGTCCTGGGCGCGCAGCAGTACCGCCCGGTGATCCTCGCGGCATATCCCGTCCTCGCCGCGCGGCCCGAGAAGTTCGCTCGCTTGCTGCGAAGCATCCTCGTCATCGCCGTCCGCGCGACCGTCGTTCGTGTGAACACCGGAGACGTCCAACGCGCGAACCAGTCGGTCGCGGTCCGTATCGCGAGAGGAGAGCTCAAGAGCCCGAATGCGATCGCGCGCGCGCTTGGCGAGATCACGCAGACAGATGATGCTTTCAGGAGTGCCTTTGCCGTTCTCGACGTCGATCCGAAGGGCCCGAGGAAGCGCTGGCTTCGCTATCTCCTGGGCGAGCTCGAGGCCGCGTCCGGAGGCGCGGTGATCGACTGGGACGTCGGCGACGTGAGCATCGAGCACGTGCTCCCGGAGAATCCCGCGACCTGGGACGCGTTCTCCCACGAGGACCGCTTGCTCGGCACCCGGCTCGGCAACCTGACGCCTCTCGAGCGCGCCGTGAACGCTCAGCTCGGGTCGGCCCCATTCGACGCGAAGCGCGCCGCCTACCAGAAGAGTCGCTACGCACTCACGCGGTCGATCGTCGCCGAGGAGTGGACCCCCGAGTCGATCCGAGCGCGCCAGGCCCAGCTCGCGGAGCTGGCGACCAAAGTGTGGCGCATGGATGTCTCGGACCCGAGCTGAGCTCGACTGGCCCATTGCACCACGGGCGAGGGTCTCGCACGCGGTCGCGAGAGAAGTCGCGCTCGCCGCGGTCGTTCAGAGCCCCGCGAAGCAGCGCCGCGCCTCCCACGCGGCACGGTTGGCGGGCGCAGCGGGATCCTCCAGCGACCCAAGAAACAGCGTCGGAAAGATGCGAGCGCCCTCCTTGAACGTCTCGTCAGAGTAGGGCGTGGGCAGCGCGCACACAATCGGCTGGCGGACCCACGCGACGCCGGCGCCGACGGAGAGCGAGAATCGGCAGGAGCAGGATCCCGACGACCAGCGTCGTGTGGCCAGTCGCGGCCAGTTCGCGTATCGCGTGGCGATGCGTGCGCGTGGCGCCACGGCGTTGGCCCTTCTCGTGTGCGTCGCCGGCGTCGCGTCCGACGTCGCGGCGCAAGACGACGTCGTACCCGACGCGGCGCCTCGACCGCTCGCCGTCGCGATCAGCGGCGGAGCCTCGCTCGGTGCGTGGGAGGCAGGCTACGTCTACTACCTCGTCGAGACGCTCCTCGCGGCGGAGAGCCCCGCCTTCGAGCTCCGGGCGATCGCGGGCACGAGCGCCGGCTCCATCAACGCGCTGCTCGCGTCGATCGCGTACTGCGGAGAGCCCGAGCCCGACCCCGAGGCGAGCGTCTTCTACCGGACGTGGATCCCGATCGGCACGCAGACGTTGTTCACGAGCGAGAGCGCGACGCCGACGAGCGTCTTCGATCGTGGCGCGTTCGACGAAGCGATCGAACACCTCCGCGGGCGCTTCGACGCGGGCGGCCGGCCCGACTGCAGCGTGCTCCTCGGGATGACGGCGACGCGGGTGCACCCACGCATCGAGGCGGCCGCGCGCGGTCGCGTGCAGCTCTCGCGCATGGCCGAGCGCTTCCTCGTGCGGCTCGAGGGGCGCGGCGCCCTCGCACCGCTCGCGGCCCTTGTGATCAGCGAGAATTATTTTTGCCGGTCAGCGACAACTACTTTTGCCGGTCGTCCCGCCGTGCGGACGGCGCGTAGATCGGCCTGGGCATGAGCCCAGGCTGAGACCATCCGGCCCCGGAAGGGGCAGCGATGGTCACCGACGCGCAGGTCCGCTTGCTGAGGAAGAAGCGGATGGAAGACAAGACATTGGAGGCGGCCGCCGTGGCCGCAGGGATGAGCGAGAGGACCGCACGGTCGTGGGCGAGCGGCCCGCTGCCGTCGCAGACGAAGAAGCCGCGCGAGTGGAGGACGCGCGAGGACCCGTTCGTGGACGTGTGGGCGAGCGACATCGAGCCGCTGCTCGCGGCCGACGACGACGGTGAGCTCGAGGCCAAGACGGTCTTCGCGGAGCTGCTGCGACGCTACCCGGACCGGTTCGAGATCGGGCAGCTCCGGACGCTTCAGCGTCGGGTGCGCGACTGGCGCGCAGAGCAGGGCCCGCCGAAGGAGGTGTTCTTCCCCCAGTCGCATGCGCCCGGACGGATGGCGTCGCTCGACTTCACGCACGCGACGGCGCTGGCGGTGACGATCGCCGGCGCGGCCTTCGCGCACATGTTCTTTCACGTGGTGATGCCGTTCAGCGGCTGGCACTTCGTGGAGCTCGCGTACAGCGAGACGTTCGAAGCGCTGACGCGCGGACTGCAGAACGCGCTCTTCGCGCTCGGCGGCATCCCGAACGAGCTGCGCACGGACAACCTCTCGGCGGCGACGCACGAGCTGAAGGCGACGGGCGGGCGCACGCTGACGACGCGCTTCCGTGCGGTGCTGGACCACTTCGCACTCGCCTCGTCGCGCATCCGACCGGGCGAGGCGCACGAGAACGGCGTCGTCGAGAAGGGGCACGACCTGCTGAAGTCGGCGCTCGACCAGGCGCTGCGCGTGCGCGGGAGCCGCGACTTCCCGACGGTCGCCGCGTACACCGCGTTCGTCGCGGAGATCGTCGAGCGCGACCTGCACGTGGGCCGCACCGCGAAGATCGCCGAGGAGCGCGCCCATCTGCGCCCGCTGCCGACCACGAGGCTCGCCGAGTACACGCGCATCTTCGCGGAGGTCCGCCGGTGGTCGACGATCCAGATCTTGAAGCGGACGTACTCGGTGCCCTCGCGCCTGATCGGCCACCGCGGAGAGGTGCTGCTCCACGCCGAGGTGCTCGAGGTGCGCCACGGCGGCAAAGTGATCGAGGTCATTCCGCGCCTTCGAGGCGAGAGCGCGCACCGCATCGACTACCGGCACGTGATCTGGTCGCTGGTCCGCAAGCCCGGCGCCTTCGCGCACTACCGCTACCGTGAGGACCTGTTCCCGTCGCTGACCTTCCGACGTGCGTACGACGCTCTGCGCGATCGACGCGGAGATCGCGCCGACGTCGAGTACGTGCGCGTGCTTCACCTCGCCGCGAGCACGAGCGAGTCGATGGTCGAGCGTTCGCTCGAGCAGCTGCTGGGGAGCGGCGTCGCGTGGGACTACCCTGCGGTGAAGGCGCTCGCCCAGCCCGAGGCGCCGACGATCCCGAGCGTGCACATCGGCGCGCCGGACCTCGCCGACTACGACCGTCTCCTCGGCGCGGATGTGGCGTCATGAGCGAGGCGAGGTACACGCCGGAGATCGGCGAGCGCATCACCGCGCTGCTCGCGGAGCTCAAGCTGGCGACGACGGCGGCCGAGCTCGTCCCACGGCTTCTCGCGGCGGGCGAGGAGAGCGCGCTCGTGCTCGTGCGTGAGGTCCTCGAGCTCGAGGCGCATGGCAGGATGGAGCGGCGCGTCGAGCGGCTCACGAAGGCGTCGAAGCTCCCACTCGGCAAGACGCTCGACACGCTCGACCGGGCGCGCGTGCCGAAGGGCGTCATGCGTCGCGTCGACGAGCTCGCACGTGGCGAGTTCCTCGCTCGCGCCGAGAACGTGCTCGTCTTCGGCAAGCCCGGCGTCGGCAAGAGCCACGTCGCCTCCGCACTCGGCCACGCTCTCCTCGAGCGAGGCCACAGCGTCTTCTTCGCCCCGACCTATCTGCTCGTGCAGACGCTGCTCGCTGCGCGTCGCGACCTCGTGCTGCCCAGGGCGCTGCGTCAGCTCGATGCATTCGACCTCGTGATCCTCGACGACATCGGCTACGTGCAGCAGTCCGCCGACGAAGCCGAGGTGCTCTTCACGTTGATGGCCGAGAGGTACGAGCGTCGCTCGCTCCTCATCACGAGCAACCTCGTCTTCAGCGAGTGGGGACGGATCTTCAAGAGCCCGATGACGACCGCCGCAGCGATCGACCGGCTCGTGCACCACGCCTCGATCCTCGAGATCGATCGCGGCTCGATCCGTCAAGAGCAACGCGCACGAGCAAGTCGTGCGAAGCGAAGCAGTCAGAGCGCGGCGCGGGGCTCGGTGAGAGCCGACGCGTCGTGCGAAGTCGGTGGAGTGACCTCCTTCTGCCCCGATCTTCGTCGGGATCTCGAGGCGTCCCCATGCTTGCTACAGACGACTACGCTCCGGGGTGTGGTGGACGGCACGCGCGCGCGCGTCGAGATTGTGTCGCAGCACGCTCACCGCGGGCAAGGCCGGGTGTCGTCCTAGCGCGGCAGAGGTGGTCAGCGCGGTCCGTCGCATGCGCGCAGCCAGACGAAGCGCTCGTCGCCATCGAGGACGAGATCGATCTCTGTGTCCGTCACGTCGAACGTGCCCCCCACGCCGCTTCGCGTGAGGTCTCCACCACTGGCACCGAGGAGCCCGCGGCAGGTGCATGCACTCACATCCGGTGTGCCGATCCCGACCCTGGCTGCTTCGGGGTCGCGCGAGCGGATGAGGAAATACCAAGGCGAACTGCTCGGGGGCCTGTGAAAACGGCGGAAGCGAACGATGTGATTGCTCTCGCCGTCGCAAGAATCACCGTTCGTGTTGGTGACGATCTCCGTGCAGCCACCGAGAGGAACCTCGATCACGCCCATGACGGGGCTGCAGCTTCCAGCGTCACCGATCGGGCTTGCGTCCAGTGGGAGAGCGGAGGCGTCGAGTCCGAAGGAGCGCTCGCCCCGTTCATGCGCCGCGTAACAGCCGCTCAGGCTGAGGAACACGGCCACGGCGGCGATGGGACGCATGGTCGACCGTACGCGATTCTGGAAGAGCATCCCGTTAACCGGGAATTAAGCAGCCCAGGGGATCACTTCGTCCACAGCCAGAGCGCGTCGAACGAGCTACCGGCCACCTCGTGGTCGCGGCTGACCCCGTAGCTGTATGCACCTGGCTCGATGCGCGCGAACGCGCCGCCGGGCTTGCTCTGATCGGGCGCCTGCAGCGGCCCGAGCGAGCCGCTGGTACCTGCGAAGCCGTCGACGAGCGACGCGGTCTTCCAGGTCGCGCGCGACACGTCGGCGCCCGACAGCGCCGCATGAAAGACGACGACGTTGCCGGAGAGCTGCGTCGTCCCGAGTGCCTTGGGCCTCGTCACCTTCGCCAGGCTCTCGACGAGGCCCTTCGGCTCTCCGTCGGTGGTCACGACCCGTGCGATGACGAGGGCATCACCCGAGCGCGCGATCTCGCCGGGGCCGCTGCCCTCGAGGGCCGCGAACAAGGCGGTCGCCGCGTGCTTCCTGCTGAACCGGAGCTCGGCGAGCTCGGTCTTCAGCTTCCTCGTCATCGCCGAGTAGTCCGACGTGAAGAAGCGCTCGATCCAGAACACGCCCTGGTCTGCGGGAAAGACGCCGTTCTCCTCGGTGCCGACGTACCACCGGCTGTAGTCGGGGTAGCGCGACGGCCGGCGAGCGCCGGGATGTCGCGCGAGAAACCTCTTCAGCACCTCCGCCTCGAACGCGCTCGCTTCGTCGGCCGTCTTGAACTTCTTCTCCCGCTTGCCGCCGACCTTCGTGGTCTGCGCGAGCGCCTTCGGGAATTTCTCGAGGCCGATGCCGCCGTAGACGACCCTGATCCCGCTCCCGTTGTCGTGACTGCCCGTCCAGTGCTGGACGTGCTCGACATCACCGATGATGAGCGGCCCACCCTCGGTCGCGTACTCGATCACAGCAGACGATGGCATCCAGACCTCCGTGTGTTCAACAGGCGGAGTCACCGGCGGCGCCTTCGCTTGCGCGCGAGGCGATCTGCTTCGAGACGCACGCTCGCCTCGACCAGGTCGATCTCCATCTGCAAGCGCATGCGGCGGCCCCAGGGCACGACGGTGACCTTCGGACGAGAGTAGCCCTGAAGGCGCAGCCACGCCCCCATCGCGCGACGGACCGCCGCGGGGTCGGTGCCATACCCGTCGCCGAGCTCGCGACGCACGTGCCGATAGACGGCGTGCGTGCCCCATTGGTCCGCCACGGACGCATCGACCATGCGCGCGCCCGTGCGGAGCCGGTGCGCCGTCGTTCGCGGGATCTTCTCGGCTGCGAGAAACGCCACGAAGCTGTGGTGGCCACCGGCCATGTAGAAGCGGGTGGTCGCGAGCTCCTCGAGGATCACGCCGCGCTCGTACGCAGAGCCGCCGTGCAGCGCGTCGAGCTTCGCGCGGTACTTCGCGGCCTGCGCAGGGAGCGCGGCGGTGGTCTTCGCGAGAAGCTCCTCGAGGACGTGGAGCTGATCCACGAGCGAACGGCGCGGCATCCTCGGAACATATCGGAACATCTGGTCCGGCAGGATGGTGTTTCGCGGCCGAAACCCCGGATCCCGCGCGGAACAAAATCGAACACGACGGTCTCCGACCCCACCTCAGCTCAGTACGAGCCGAGCGCCGCCGGGTCAGCGGCCGACGGCGAGACGGCGCTCGTCCTCGGTGGTCGCTCGCTGGAACGCGTCCCAGACCTCCATCGCGCGCTCGCGCGGGATCGTGTACGCAGCCGAGCTGTCCGGCCCCCAGTCCATCACCTCGAGGTGGTCGGCCCGACACGTGAGCGCGACGCCGGCGGTGACGGGGTCGCCGTTCGGAAAGAGGCCGAGCTCGGGGATCGGTCTCTCGGTCACGAGCCTCTCGCCGTCGCAAGCGAGCGCGGGCTCGCCATCTGCGGCCAGGCGCGGAGACGACGCTCCGCACGCTGCGAGCAGCAGGATCGCGAAGGCTCCCCAGTGCGCGCTGCGGACCGTTCGAGCCGACGCTCTCGCACGTGGATTGGGTCCAGATCTGATCACACCACCGCTGACACCTTGCAACGAGGAAAGTTGCGCGGCGTCAGCGGCGCTGGTGGAGCTCGTCGGCGAGCTGCCTCGCGAAGTCGTCGAGAGCGAGCCAGTCGGTGTACTCGTGGTCGTGCGCCGTGTCGGTCGAGAGGCCCTCGGCTCCGGCGATCCTTTCTTACGTCCGGTGAGATCGCCGGAACCGGTGCTTCATGCTTCCTACGCTCAGCGCGTCGCACGAACCGATGCAAGCACCGTCGCCTGAGGATCCCGTGGCGAGAGATCCGGCCGGGTGAGCACGTGCGACGGCGCGTTCGACGACGCGATCGATCTCACGTTACCGGGCGCCGACCCGGTGCGCGCGAACATCTACCTCGAGATCGACCACATGCCGGCCTCTTCGCGCTCGGTGAGGAAGGTGCCGAGGTGCTCGCGCAAGATCGCGTGCAGCACGGAGGCCTCCGGATCCTTCGGCGAGAGGTCCGGCCGAGCGAGCACGCGCGGGCGGAGAGCAAGTCCTGGTACGGCCGGGCGGCACGCGATTCACGGGATTTCCTGACGCGAAGTGACGCAGTGGCGGCGGACTGGCGGCGGCGGAGGCGGAGCGGCGGCGGAGAGAGCGGATACCGCGTGCTTCAAGGCAGGCCGCGCGCCGATCAGGTCCTTCCGCTTCGTCTTCGTGAGTCCAGCCTTGCGGCGCTGCATCGCTTGCAGAACCCTCGGCACGCCACCGGGCACCTGACGAATGGTTTCGCGCCACGTGGCCGCCAGCACTTTGGCACTCGAGCGTGCTCGCCTTCGATCGCGTTCGTCGCGAGCTGCACGTACTCGGCTGCGGGTTTCGCGTGAGCGAAGAGCGTCGAGAACGCCAAGCGCGCCAAGCACCTCCGGGCACACCGCGACCAACTCTTCCCCTCGCTGTACGACCCGGCGCTCCCAGCGACCAACAACTTCGCCGAGCAGGAGATCCGCGGCGCGGTCATCACGCGCAAGGTCGGCGGATGCAATCGGTCGGTGCGACACGCGCACGCGCATGCCCAGATCGCGTCCGTCGCTCAGACCGCGCATCGACATGGGCTGGCGTTCTCCGATGTCGTCGCCGA
>JBBSAT010000262.1:0-11568 GCA_038252025.1 Polyangiales bacterium
GCCCCGGTGAGCCCAGGCGAGCGCCTCTGCGGCCACTGCCAGGCCGAGCTCGCGACCGTGCGCTGTCACGGCTGCTTCTCGCTGGAGCTCGCGGGCGGGAAGCACTGCGCGCAGTGTGGGGCCACCCTCGGCCTCGAGGGCATGGAGGGCCCGCTGGACATGAAGTGCCCGCGGTGCGCGCACGGACAGCTCGTCGGGCTCCTGGTCGGCGAGCACCAGGTGGGCGAGTGCCTCCAGTGCACCGGGCTCTTCGTCGCGCACGAGGTGCTCGACCGAGTCACGCGCCGGCACGAGGAGCGAGCCGGCGTCCGCCTCCGCCCGCTGCCACCGGCGGAGAGCCAGCCCGAGACGCGCGCCTACCTTCGCTGCCCCGCGTGCAGCACGCACATGAACCGCAAGAACTTCGGCGAGCGGTCCGGCGTGATCGTGGACGTCTGCGCGACGCACGGGGTCTGGTTCGACAAGGACGAGCTCGCTCGCGCGCTCGAGTTCGTCGATGCGGGCGGTCTGACGCGTCTGACCGAACGGGATCGGGTCGCGGCGACGCTGCGACGCCTCCACGATCCTCGTCGCACCGACTTGGAAGCGCTCGGATCGTACGACATGGTCGGGAGCTTCCTCGTCTCGCTGCTGCGCAGGTGACGCTCGCCCCTCAGCGTCGCTCCCAGACCCCATCGTTCGGGCGATGCACGAGCGTCAGCTCCTCGCCGTGCTCGGTTCGGACGAGGAAGAGATGTCTCAGAGCGACGCCCTCGCCTTCGTCGAAGCGCCCGAGGACCGCGGTGATCTCCGTCCGAACGCCGCGATCGTAGAAGACGAGCGGCGCGTAGCCCCACCCGAGCGCCTCGCGAACGTCGACGCTGAGCGCGGAGCGGTACGGCTCCCAGGCCGGCCGCGGAATCTCGCCCTCGGCACGCAGCGCCGAGACGGTCGCGTCGAGAGCTGCGCGCAGCGGACCTTCGATGGGCGTCGGACGCGTGACGACGACGAGGACGTACTCGTCGCTGACGCGTCGAACGAGCAGCTCGCGCCGGGTCGCTTGCACGTGCAGGAACCACGTCTTACCGGCGCGCAGGCGCGCGAGAACGTTCGAGATCTCGTGCATCACGACGTGCAGCTGCGCGCCCGCGACCTTGGCCTCGTAGGGCGGCACGGAGCTGCAGTAGTCGATGCACTCCCCTTCCTCGTCGACGAACACGGCGAGCAGCGCTTCGGGGACGGTTCGAACGAGAGATCGCAGGAGCGGCGTGAACGGGCTCTCGTCGAGGTCGCGCTTGGCCTCGTTCGAGACGACCGCCGGCATGCTCATCGTGCTCGGGCGGTGGACCTGACGGCTCACGGCGCGCTCGACCCGAGCGTCGGCTCGTCCTCGAAGAGATCGCCAGCGAGCGCGCGACTGGCCTCGCGCTCGTCGATCGAGACGGTCGTCCGCACGCGCAGCTCGCGGTCGAGCGCGTCGAGCGCCGCGCCTCGGTGCTCGGCCAGGATCTGTCGCCGGAGCATCGGCTCGGCCTCGTCGAGCGGGATGCGGAACGCGGGCTCGATCGACGTGACGACGATCGCGTGAAACCCCACCGTGGAGCGCACCGGCTCGGCGACCACGCCAGGCGAGCTTCGGGAGAAGAGGGCGTCGAGGTACGGCGCTTCGAACGACGAGCGTCGAGACGCCGCCGGGATCTGCTCGACGACGATGCGGAAGACGCGCCCCGGATCGTCTTCCTCGCGGTACCGGTCGACGGCCGCCGCCGGATCCGCCTCGCGCGAGAGCTCGGTGATCACGCGGCGCGTGAAGCGCTCGGCGGCCGCGACCGCGGTCTCGTCCGCATCCGGCGGAAGACGGGCGAGCACGTGAACGCTCGTGCGCCGCTCCGGCTGGACGAAGGATGACCGGCTCGCGTCGTAGCGCGCCATGAGCTCGGCGTCGGTCACGCTGTCCGGCCCGACCGCGTCTTCCACGCGATGGTGGAGCAGCGCCTGGACGGCCGCGCGTCGCGCCCCTCGCTCGGCCTCGGCCGGGTCGAGCGAGCTCGACTCGAGGGCGTGACGATAGAGGACGCGCTCCTCTTCGAGCCGATGGAGCGCGTCGAGCGGAGAGATGCCGGCCTCGAGCGCAGCGCCGCGAACCTCGTCGAGCGTGATGGGCTCCCCATCCACGGTCGCGACCACCGGACCGTCGACCGGGGCGAAGGCTTCGGGTGCTCGCTGTGCGTCGCGCCTGGCAGCATCTGGGACGGGCTCCGCCGTGCCGCACGCGACGAGCGTGACCGCGAGCGTCGGGAGGGCCGTCAGCGCCACGAAGCGCAACCGTCGCCTCGCGCTCATTCGCCGATCGAGGGGCGCAGGAGCGTGACGCTGGCGCGGAGCACGGCGAGCCCCGTCCCGAGGATCAGCACCGCAGCGACGTAGTCGTGCCCGGCTGCCGCGATCACGCCAGCAAAGAGCGCAGCGAGCGCGAGGACCAGCAAGACATAGCCGGCGCCATCCTTGACCACGGCCGGACTATGCCACGAGAGCCGCGTCGTTCTCGACCTCGGCGCGAACCGAGCTCACGAGAGACCGAACGACTTCAACTTCTTGTGGAGACCTTCGCGCGTGATGCCCAGCGTGCGCGCGGTCTGGCTCTTGTTGTTGCCGTGATCCTTGAGCGCCTCGATCAGGATCCACTTCTCCACCTGATCCATCATCTCGCGCAGGGTCCCCTTCGTGGGATGCACGCGATCGATGAGGTTCTCGACCTGACGGATCTTCGGGCTCAAGTGCTCGGGCTGGACGAAGCTCTGGTCGTCGATCTGGATCACGAGACGCTGGGTCTCGTTCTCGAGCTCACGAACGTTGCCCGGCCATTTGTAGGACCGAAGCATCTCCATCGCCTGCTGCGAGAAGCCACCGATCGCCCGACCGAACTCCTGGCTGTACTTCTTGAGGAAGTGCGACGCGAGGAGCGGGACGTCCTCGCTGCGCTCACGGAGCGAAGGGACCCGGATGGGGAACACCTTGAGACGATAGAAGAGGTCCTCGCGGAAGCGGCCCTCCTGCACTTCCTTCTCGAGATCGCGGTTCGTCGCGGCGACGATGCGAGTGTCGACGCGGATCGTCTTGGCGCCGCCGACGGGTCGGACCTCGCCCTCTTGAAGCGCGCGAAGGAGCTTGGCCTGGAGGCTGAGCGGCATCTCGCCGACCTCGTCCAGGAAGAGCGTGCCGCCGTCCGCGAGCTCGAAGAGGCCCTTCGTGTCCTCCGTCGCGCCCGTGAAGCTGCCCTTCTTGTGGCCGAAGAGCTCGCTCTCGAGCAGGTTCTCGGGCATCGCGGCGCAGTTTTGCGCCACGAAGAGCTTCTCGCGTCGGTCCGACCAGTAGTGGACCGCGCTGGCGATCAGCTCTTTGCCGGTGCCCGTCTCGCCCTCGATGAGCACGGTGACACGCGTGTTCACGACCTTGCGCAGCTGCTCGAAGAGCCGCTTCATCGCGGGCGCGTCACCGATGATCGCGCCGTCGCGTCGGCTCTGCTCGCGCTTCTTGAGATAGACGTTCTCCTTGCGCTGGTTCTCCTCGGCGACCCGCAGGCGGGCGTAGAGGCGGGCCTGCGCGAGCGCGGCGCTGGCCGTCTGCGCGAGGATGACCAACACGTCGAGATCGCGGTCGCGGAACACGCCCGTCCCGTCTCGGTTGTCGACCTGGAGCACGCCGTTGATCTCGTCGCCCTGCCAGAGCGGCACGCCGATCGTCGAGGTGATCTGCGCGGCCATGATCGAGGCCGTCTCGCCCACGTCGCGCTTGGCGTCGGCGGCGAGGACAGCCGCGCGCTCGGCGACGACCTTCTTGAACACGCTGCGCGTGATCGGTATCGGATCGTGGCCCGCGCCTCCGCGCACGCGCGTCCCGACCGGAACGTAGCGTGCGGCGCGACGCGGTCCCTCCTCGTCCTCGCGCAGCGCGATGGTCACGTGCGTGGCGCGAGAGAGGAACCGAAAGACCTCTGTTGCGATGTGGTCGACGAGGACGTCCAGCTCGAGCGTGCCGGAGAGCGTCTTCTGCGCGTCGTAGAGCGCGCGCAGGATGTCCTTGTCCGAGCTGAGATCGGCCTCGACGCGACCGATCTCGTCGACGCGACGGACGGCGACGATGCGCGCATCGTCCGGGTCTTCGTCGATCCGCACCGACACCCGGACGGGCCGCTCGTCGTCCCCGAAGAGGAGCAGGTCGCCCGTCGCGAGCGCCATCTCTCGGTTCTCCACCGCTCCCACATCCAGCGTGGCCCCGCCGCGCTCGATGCGCGTGCCGTTCGTACTGTGGAGATCGCGGATGATGTACTGGTCGCCGTCGAAGAGAACGCGCGCGTGCTCCCCGGAGACATGCCACTCCGACACCGTCAGATCGGTGCCCTCACCACGGCCGATCTTGATGAGATCGGCGCTCGACTCGAGCGCCCTCCCCTTCTCCTGTCCCTCCACGACCTCGAGCCGGATCATGCGTGCTGCTACCTCGTGAGAGTGAAGAGAGCCGCTCCCGCGAGCGGCTCTGGCCGTGTCCGGCGGCCGGAAGAGACGGGCAGGCTCAGCTGCCGCCCGCGATCGCGCGGGCGTGGAGACGTGCCTGGATCGCCAGGAAGAGCGACTCGGTGTGAGCCCAGATCGCGCGGCCTGCCTCGGCAGCGTGGAGCTCGTCGATGCGCGCGACCGCAGCGGGGCTGCCGTTCACGGCCACGAAGTCGAGCGCATAGAGGATCTCACCGCGCACCTCTTCGTCCGTGTTCCCGAGCTGGCCGACGAGCGCCGTGATGGCCTCCGGATTTCCACGGCCGTAGCGCGCGATCATGTAGGCCGCCTTGCGGACGACCCACGTGTTCGGGTCGCTCAGCTTGCCGATCCAGCACGTCAGGTTGTCGTTGCACTCGGTCGCAACGGCGAAGGTCGGCTCGAAGTCGAGGAAGCCATCTCGGCTGTCGCCCTCGGGCTCGGACGCGAGGATCGTCGTCAGGTTCGTGACCTCGGCAGCGTTCGCCATCATCGCGTACGCGCGGAACGCGAGGATGCGGATGTTCGGGTCCTCCGACTCGCCGCGCGCGGTCGGGCGCTGCGCGCGCGCCAGCAAGAACGGCTGGAGGCCTGCGTCGTTGAAGTGCTGGAACGCGACCAGCAGCTGCGGACGGCTCGGGTGGCCCGGCCGGATGTCGAAGCTGAGGCGGTTGTAGACGTTGAGGAGCGCGTCTCGGATCCGAGCCGTGTCGGACGCGTCGCGGTTGATGGAGACGAGCGCGAGCGCGCCCGACGCCATGTGCATCTCGTCGGAGGCATCCTCTTCGACCGCGTCCGGGCGCTCGCCCGCGTCGATCTGCTGCGTCTCGCGAATGAGAGGGTCGATCGCGTCACGGAAGCCGAGCTGGCCGAGCGCGTACGCCGCCTCGCCGGACACCACCGAGCCGACCGACATCTGGGCGGCCGCGGTCGCATCGCGCTGACGGACGGCGGTGATGTACTGCGTCGCGATCTGGTTCGCTTCGGCGTTCGTCCCGGCGAGCGTGTCGAGGAGCGGCTGGAGCGCGGGCCGTCCCACGCGCACGAGGGCCTGGGAGGCGACGTCGTTCATCCGGAGCGCCGGGTTGTTGGGCCCGAAGAGGAAGAGCGCCTGGATCAGCGCCCCGACGCTTGCCGGATCGCCGAGGTGACCGAGCTGCTCGCAGGCGAGCCGGTTGATGAGGAAGTCCTGGTTCTCCGACTGGAGGAGCAGCACCCGAGAGAGGAATGGCGTCGCGCGCGGGTCGCCCAGAGCGCCGAGCGCACGGAGGAACTCGATCCGCATGCGATTGTCGACGCCACGGGCCTGCGTGACGCGTGCGAGCGCCGCGCCGATGGCGGTGATGACCTCGCCCTTCTGCGCGGCGTCGAGATCGATGTGCTGGAGCGTTCGCGCGGCGGAGATCGCGTTCTCCTCCGAGACCTCGGTGCGCCAGTCCAGCGCGGCCACGAGCGCGGGCAGCGAGCGCACGTCCCGCATCTCGCCGAGCAGCGAGATGATCTGAGCGCGCCCGTTGACGTCCTCCGGATGGTCGATGAACGTCTGCGTGAGCTGCGCGACGCTGGCGTCGGCGATCCGGCGCGGCTCCGCAGCCGTCCGATCGCCATCGGCGTTCTGCACTGCGGTCGTGTAGAGCCGCGAGAGGTTGGCGATGGCGTTCTCGCGACGCACCGAGTCGGCGAGCTCCCCCGCCTGCCCCGCCGGGTCATCCGGCTCCGCGTGACAGCCGAGGGCGATCAGCCCGATGAGCGCGACGAGCGCGCGAACCGAAGTCTGCCTGCGCATACGTTCTCCTCCACCCCTATGGACTCTCGCCCCGTCGTCGCGAAGACGCGCGCGGAACCGAGAATTCGCGGGATTCTAGGAAGTAAATCGGAAGACTGTCAACCGCGTTTCACAGTCCTCTACGATCGGGCGCGAGTCGCGTACACTGTCCGCGATGCGCTGTTCGGTCGCCTTCATCGGGCTTCTCGTCGCATGTGGGGCTCCTCCCGAGGCCTCCGCGCCGGCGGTCGGCTCCCCGCCCCCGGTCGTCCAGCTCGAGCCGGAGCTCCCTCGGCAGACGATCGCGCAGACGTCGCGGTTGCTCGTCGAGGTTCCGCTCGGGCTCGCCGCGCGTGAAGGAACGCCGGGGCTGCGCGTGCGGCTGACGAACCGATCCGACGCCCCGCTCCTCGCCGACCTTCGCTCCTCCGACCGCGTGATCGGAGTCGAGGGGGTGAGCGGGTCGCGCCCCGGCGGCGCGCGCATGCCGCTCACGGCGGACCAGCGCGCGGAGCTCGCGCTCGTCTCGGCGCTGACGTCGATCCCGGCGGGCGGGGCGGTCGAGTACGCGGTGCCGCTTCCGGCGCTCGCGCCGGACTGTGAGGGCGTGCGGCGCATCCCGCTCTCGGGCGTGCTGATCGTGCTGGACGGCGATCGGGTGACCGAGCTCGCGGCCGACGGGGTGGAGGTCGAGGTTCCGTGCGAGGCCAGCCCCGCGCCGTTGCGCAGCGGTACTCCCTGGGTGGCGGAGCGCGTTCCGATGGCCGCACCGGATCGCCCGTACGAGACCTTCGGAGAAGAGCTCGCGCCGCTCGTCCGCGCGGCCTCCGTCGACCCGACGGCCGAGATCGCGCTCCTATCGTTCTCCTACGACCCGCGCCCGATCGAGCGCTTTCGGTACGACGCGTGTGTCGCCCTCGGCCGTTGCCCCGCGCGCTCCGTCGGGCAGCCAGCCGGCTCGCTGCACGCGCCTGCGGTCGGGATGACCTGGGAGGGAGCCGAGGCGTTCTGCGTGACCCGTGGGCTCCACGTGGCGAGCGCAGGGGAGCGCCAGGCCATCGCCGATCCGTCGCGGGAGCTCGTGACGGGCGACCCGAGCACGATCGTCCTCGCGGCGTTCTCGTGCGTCCATGCCGAGGCCCCCTGATCGCGGCGTGTTGAGCGCGAGGACGTGATGCGCTAAACGGCGCGCCGGCTCACGCCGGCTTGGCGCGACCTGGAACGAGGGGATGAACATGCGGAACGCTTGGATTGGCGTGCTGCTCGCGAGCGCTGCGCTCGTGGGCTGTGGTGGAACACCGGTGGAGACGCCCGACGCGGCGATGCCGACGGACTCGGGCGGGGCGACGGACGCGGGCACGCCCACCGAGGACACCGGGGTCGGGCCGATCGACACCGGCGTCGTTCGAGACGTGGGTCGTCCGGATGCGAACCTCGAGCCCTATGATGGCGGCCCGCCGGCGATGTGCACTGGCCTCCCGCCGCTCGCGATCTCGGGCTTCTGCGCGGCCTACGCCGACGCGTTCGTCTCCTGGTACGACCGCTGTAACCTCATCGGAACGCGCGGCGCGGCAGCTCTGCGGAGCGAGCTCATCGATGGCTGCGACACGACGGCGCTCGAGGCCGCCATCGCGGCGGGCAGCTCGACGTACGACGGCGCGGCCGCGGCGTGCTGCTTCGCCCACGTCACCGAGGACACGTCCTGCTACGGCGGTCTCGGTGCGGGCGTCGACGAGTGCGCCTCGTACATCGTGGGCACGGCGGCGCTCGGCGACAGCTGCGTCACTGGCTCCGACTGCGACGAGAACGGCTACTGCCACGTGACGGACAGCTGCCCGGGCGCGTGCACGGCGTTCGCCGCGGACGGCGTGCACTGCGAGCTCGGCGACGTCGCCTGCCGGCCTGGCAGCAACTGCGACACCGGCTACCGCGGTGCGTCGGACCTCTGCGTCAACCACGTCGCGCGCGCTGGCCAGCCCTGCAACATCGGAGACGGCAATGGCTGCGCGATCGGCTCGACCTGCGCCGACGCCGACGCGATGGGCGACGGCACGTGCCGCGCGTACGCCACCCGCGGTCGCGACTGCACGGGCGACAACGTCTACTGCGACTTCGAGAGCGGCATCTGCGACTACGACATCGGGACGATGGCGGGGATCTGCGTGCCGGCATACGCAGAGGGCACGATGCACTGCGTCCTGGACTTCCAGTGCGATGGCGACCTGTACTGCGATGGCGCGAACGTGCCGGGCGGCGTCTACGGGACCTGCTTGCCGCGCGCGGGCCGAGGCGAGAGCTGCGCCACGGCGAGCTGTCTGATCGGGACGACCTGCCTGCCCTCGGGCCTCTGCGGCGACGTGCCGGCGGCGGGCGAGGCCTGCAACGCGGCGAGCGGGTGTGCGAACGGGAGCTTCTGCGCGACCGGGAGCGGAACCTGCACGGTGGGCCGCGACGCGGGCGCGAGCTGCACGCGCAACGAGCTCTGTGCTTCGGGGAACTGCGTCGCCGCGACGCACGTCTGCGCGCCCGACTGCACCCCGTGAAGCGAGGAGGGCTGCCGCCTGGCAGCCCTCACGGTCGATGAAGAGCCCTCGCCGGAAACGGCGGGGGCTTCTCGTTGGCCTGGTGATCGAGCGGTGTCGAGCCGTGGCAGTTCGAGGGCTGGCTGGCTCGCCAGCCGCCGCTCACATGCCGTTCGAGAGCTCGAGCGTGTACGACGAGCACGACAGCGCTGCGCCGGGCGCGCGCCGCACGCGAACGAAGTACTCGGCGCCGTTGTCGGAGCACGGGCTCACGTTGGCGACGGGCGCGCCCGCGGGCGTGCACGGGCACTCGCCGCCGAGGACGCCTCCGCCGATGTCGGCGCGGAAGTCGGTCGCGAGGACGAAGTCCTGGAACGCTTCGCCGAAGCCGCCGCAAGAGATCCCGGAGCCGCACGCACCCTGTCGGACGTAGAAGTCGTACGCCATCCCGGGGTTGTCCATGAAGTGCACGCGGACGCGGAAGTTGTCGCACGAGGTGTCGGGCGAATCGACGGCCGTGAAGTGGTACCAGACCTCGCGTCCCTCGGGCAGCGCGTTGCCGGTCACGGTCATCACCGCGCCCGCGCCAGCGTCGCTGATCGATCCGAGGTTGATCGCGCTCGCGCAGTCGACGCCGCTCGTCACGGCCGGAGCGGCGGCGCACTCGCAGCCCGCCACGGTGCGATCGATGTCGAACGTGCCGGTGGGGCAGCCGCACGTGCCCATCATGCAGACGCCGCCCGCGGGGTTGGACATGCAGAGCGCCGTCGGGTCTCCGTTGTCGACGACCGTGTCGCAGTCGTCGTCGCGCATGTTGCACGTCTCGGTGATCAGCGGGCTGCGCGTCGGGTCGGTCTCGTCGCAGTCGAGCGAAGCAGGCGAGCCGTCACCGTCGATGTCGGCAGTGCCCGGAACGCAGCGGCGTGCGATGCAGATGTCTCCCGACGTGGGGCAGGTCCCGTCGCCGCGGCACGCTGGGTAGTCCTCGCAGCGGCCGGCGACACAGTGAGTGAACCCGGTGCAGGTCACGCCTCCGCACATGTCCACTGCGGCGTCCGGGGCGTCGACGTGCGCGGCGTCGACCGCCGAGTCGCGGTTCGCATCCGGCGTCACGACGTTCCCGTCGAACGCCATGGCATCTCGGTTCGCGTCCATGCGCGGGCCGGTGTCTTCGGGTTCGACGCTCGATCCACTGGCGCAGCCTGCTGCGAGCGACGCCGCACCGAAGAGCAGCACCACCAGGACCGAGAGACCGCGGACGTCGAGCGCTCTCATGGCCCCGAAAGTACCATGCCTCCCGAGGACGAGGGAAGCGGGCTCCGGCCCGGTCTGACCGAGGACGTTCACGGAAGCGACGGCCGACAGATCCCCGTGCCCGGCGGGCTGTACGCCTGCGCCTCGCAGCGTCGGCCCGTCCCGCAGTCGCGTGGCGCATCGATGGCGCACACGCGCGCGCAAGTCTTGTCTCGGATGCCTGTGCAAACGCCGCCGGCCGCACAGTCCGCGGGCTGCGCACAGGGCTCGCCCTCGAGCGCAGCGCCGGCGATGAGGCACTCGGTGTGTCCGTCGGAGTCGATGATGAAGCAGCCCTCGCGCGCTGCGCAGACGTACTCGGGGTGGACGACGTCGCACGCGCGGACGTTGAGACAGTGCGCCCACTCCGTCGTCGCGCCCCCGACGAGCTCCCCCGAGCCCGCGCATCGGAGCTCGGCCCCGCAGGTCGCATCGCCCGGACAGCAGAGCTCGGCGCACACCCCGAGCCCGGTCGCTGAATCGGCGAAGCAGGCGAGCCCGGGGCCGCAGTCGCCCGCGTGCTCACACACGGCGCCCGCAGGCAGGCTCCCGCCGTCCGCCGCGCACTCCGGAGCCCCGGTCGAGAGGACGCAGCGCGTGGACCCGCAAGCGACGGGGTCACGCGGATCGCAGTCGCCCCCGCACGCAGGGCCGCTCCCCGCGTCGGCCGCTGACGCGTCGGCCTGCGCGCCATCGGACGCGGCGTCGCCGATGGTCACGATCGCATCGTACCGGCTCCCGTCGCGATCGCGGCCTGCGTCGTCTCCGACCGCGGCAGTGTCCGAGCAATCGCCCACAACGGCGAGCGTCAAGGCGAGAGCCGTGCGGAACGAGAGAGGCGCCCAGGCCGCGACCCATCTCGCGTACCCCGGCGCCTCGTCTTCGTGCACTAGTTCATCCCCGCACACTGCGCGGCCCGGTCGTCGAAACGCGCAAACTTCGCGTCCACACTCGCGGCTCAGCCGCCCATGCAGAGACCGAACATGTCGCTCCCGAGCCCGCTGGCGTTGCACGTCCCGCCGCCGGTGCAGTCGGCGTCCACGCCCAGGTGACAGAAGCGCACGCAAGAGGCGGCGCCGCCCGCGGTGCCGTAGCAGCCCGTGCCCTCGACACAGCCGCCGCTGGCGCCCCCGCAGGGCATGCCCTCGGTGTTGGTGCCGGTCCCGCCGCAGTCAGTCGTGCCGTCGGTGCCCGTGAGCTGGCACTGCTGGCCCGTGGGGCACGAGTTCGGCAGCGGCGTGCAGCTCGTCGGACGGATGCAGGCGCCGACCATGTTCGGCAGCGGCGTGCCCGACATGTCCGCGAGGGGTCGGCAGGTCTCGCCGATCGCGCAGTCGTCGTTGCCGCAGCAGACCGCCGCGCAGGTCCCCGTGCCGAGGCAGAGGAGGCCGGTGTCGCAGTCGTTCAGGTTGGTGCACGTCGCGCCCGAGCCGAGCGTGCCGGCCGGTGCGCACTCGCTGGCGGCCATGCCCGGGTA
>JBBSAT010000263.1:0-11559 GCA_038252025.1 Polyangiales bacterium
GCTGTCACGGCGCTACGACCCCGGCCCACAGGTGGTCCCGGCTGCGTACAACGCCGGCCAGGGCGCCGTCGATCGGTGGATTCGCGAGGGGACCAACGCTTCGCTCGACGAATTCGTCGAGAACATCCCGTACGGCGAGACTCGCGGCTACACGCGTCGCGTCCTCCAGAGCTGGGGCGTGTACCACTTTCTCTTGACCGGCGAGGTCGCGCCCTTGCCCTCGGCGCTCCCCCGCACGCGCTGATCCGCGACCATCCTTCGGCTCACCGCCGGCGTTCGTCGGCGTCCTCCTCCTCGGGTCGTTCGGCCGCGCGTCGGCCCGCCTCGGCGTCCTGCTCGAGCCGCTTCTCGACGACGCGCTTGTCAGCGTAGGCGACCGAGAGCGCCTCGCGCGCCGCGGCGACCCGCTGCGACTGGCGGACGGCCGCGCCCTCGGCCTCCGCGTGACGCGCGAGGGCGGCGCCTCTGGCTCGCCTCAGCCGCGCTGCGTACGCGTCGCGCTCGAGGTGCTCTCGGGCCGTCGCGACGGGCGCGTTCACCGCCTCGCGCAGAACCGCATCGGCGCGCTCGAGCGCTCCATGAGCCTCGTCCAGCGCGGCTCGTGCTCTCGTCTCGGCGCGGAGCTCGGTCTCCAGAAGCTCGCCGGCCCTCGTCTCCTCGCTCCGCCGCACGGCGTGAAGGCTCTCGAGCGTTCGCCTCATCGCCGAGGTCCGTTCAGCTCAGGGCGCCGCTGCCGCACGTGTCGCCAGCATCGATCCCGTGACCGGGCCCAGCGGGGAGGCCGAGCCCGCACCGTAGGCGCCAGCCAGATCGCCGGATAGCCCGTCGATCCGCACGTCCCCGTCGAGGTCCGTCGCCACGAGCGGTCCCGCGAGCATCAAGCGGCCCGTCGTCGAATCGAGCAGCGCGGCGGTCACCCTCAGGTCGTCGAGCCCGACCGCGATCGCGCTCGCGCACGCAGCATCGACGCACTCGGCGTCGCAAGCCGATGCGCTCGGCGTCTCTTCGAGCACCGCGCGCAGGCTTCCGCAGGACGCGCCGAGGAGCGCGGCGGTGCCCGTCAGCCCGTCGCTCGCAGCCACACCGTCCAGCCAGGCCAACAGCATCGCGCCCAGCGGCGCGTCGACGAGCAGGCTCTCGACCGTGGCGGTGTCACGGCTGCTGTCCGCGCTCACGACGAGAGGGCGCGCGACGCCGAGGCCTGAACCGATCGCCGACGGCACCAGCGAAAGGGTCCCGTCGGCCGCGTTGCGCATCGTGATGCGGTCGGTGGTGATGACGCTCGCGCCCGACGCTGCCACGACGAGCGTCGCGTCCACGTTCAGCTCGCCCATCGCGCTGCGGGCTGCGCCGACCCAGCGCAGCGTGATCGCCGTGGGCGCCGAGGCATCCACCGCCAGACGGTCGGCGAGCGCCTCGTCGAGCGCGTCGAGCGCACGGGCATCGGCGAACGCGGTGCCCGCCGCGACCGACACGCGCTCCGTCAGCGCTTCCTCGACCGCGTCGAGCAGGGTGCTCGCATCGCCTCCGCGTGCTTCGGCCCCGACGGACAACGAGCGGGAGAGGATCTCGAGCCCGACGTCGGCCACGGCGGAGCTGTCCAGCGCCAGCGTCACGTCGTAGCGACCGTCGATCGACAAGGGAGCATCCTCGTAGGGCACATCGACCACCACGGCGCCGTTCGTCTCGAGGACGATGTCGTCCACGCAGCCCTGCGCCGTCAGCGCGAGGTCGCTCTCCGCGCGCGCGAGCACCGCGTAGCGAACGGTGCTGGGCAAGCCGGCGATCGAGAGCTCGTCCGAGCCCACCGGCAGCGCGCGCGCGCCGACCTCTGGAGGCGACGCGATCAGGTCGACGCAGTGAGCCAGCGGGACGATGTCGACGACGCGGCGCATGACGATGCGCGCGCCCTCATACGGCGCGCGCACGACGAGCGTGCCGAAGCTCGTCCCGACGCCGACGTCGACGTAGACAGGAAGCGCGGAGGCGCGTGAGACGACGCGGACGCGGAAGCTGGTCGCGCTGGTCCCGGCGACGATGCCGCCGGACGCGCGTCCGTCCGCGTCGGTGCGGGTCGACAGAGCCGACAGCGTAGAGTCCAGCGCGGCGCCCTCGATCGCGAACGTGACCTCGACTCCGGCGTAGGGTGATCCGTCGAGCCGGGTGCAGCGCACATCGATCAGCGCGACCTCGCCGGGGCGGATCGCTAGCGAAGGCGCGGAGAGCAGAGCCAGCGTCCCGTCTCGCGGCTGGTCCGCGTCGAGGACCGCACCGTCGAGCGTGACGTATGTGGGCCCGCCACAGCCTGCGAAGGACAGTGCAGCCGTCGCGATGACGATCGAGGCGAAGCGTAAGTAGGACAAGAAGCTCATTGTACGCCGAGAGACGCCGAGGATCACGCCGCGGCTCCTTTCGTCTCGTCGTCGCCCGCGTGACTGCTACTCCTCGAGGACGATGGTTGCGCCGACGCTTCGCGCCCACTTGCAGGCTGGCCCGTTCCAGCTCGCGATGTCGTCGGGGTTCTTCGGGTTCTTCGCCCACGCGGGGATGCTCTCCGCGCTCGCGGAGGAAGGCGTCGCGCCCGCTTCGGCGTGCGGCTCGAGCGCGGGCGCTCTCGTCGCGGCGGCCTGGGCGGCGGGCGTCGAGGGCACCACCTTCGTCGACGTCCTGACGCGTCTCAGGCGCGACGACTTCTGGGATCCGGCCCCCGGGCTCGGTCTGCTGCGCGGCCATCGTTTTCGCCAGATGATCGAGGATCTCCTTCCTCGGAAGCGGTTCGAAGACACGCGGGCTCCGCTCGCCGTGTCGACGTTCGACGTCGTGACGAGGCGCACCCACGTCGTCACGACGGGCCGTATCGCGCCCGCCGTCGTGGCATCCTGTGCGGTGCCCTTGCTCTTCCATCCCGTCCGCCACGAGGGCCGACTGCTCCTCGACGGCGGCATCCGCGATCGACCGGGCCTGGCGGGAGCTCACGCGGGGCGCACGCTGTTCCACCACCTCGCGTCGCGCTCGCCGTGGCGAATGCCCGGTGATCCAGCGCTCTCCATCCCGGAGCGGGAGGACCTCGTCACGCTCGTGATCGACGGTCTCCCCCGCGCGGGCCCTCATCGTCTCGGGCCGGGTGTCCGGGCGATGCAGCTCGCCTACGAGGCCACCAGGAGAGCGCTGGATCGGTCCATCCAGAGCGGCGTCGTGCGCGAGCCAGCGTGACCCGCGCGCAAGAGCGTGAATCGACCTCGGCCCTCGGCCGTCTCTTCGCATCGTGGAGCGCTTCTCCGTCCTCCCTTCCTCCGGCCGAAGCCTCCACGACTTTTCCTGCTCGAGCTTCGAGCGCATCCCCTCTCCTGGAGGCACCCGTGACCCAACGCTTCGTGTCGGCGCTGGCGCGTGTCGCGCTGGGTCTCGTCGCGCTGGCCTTCGTCGGCTGCCACAGAGGGGCCGACCTCTCGTCCGTCTCCGGTAGCTGGACGGTCGACGGCGCTGCCGCGAGCACGGCCTCCTGCGCCGCTGTCGGGATCGACACCGTGCGGCTCGCGATCTACGCGCCGTCCGGCGCAGCGTACGTCGACCACATCGACGGGCCTTGCGCGGCCGGAAGCATCGACACGCGCCCGAACGGCGTGCTCGCCCCCGGTGACTACGACGTCGCGTGGGAAGGCTTCGTCGGCGGCGTACGCAGCGCGGCAGGCACCCGGCATCCCGTCACCGCGTTCGCGGGTGGCCACCTGTCCGTGCCTCCGGTGGACTTCGTGTCCGCGGCTGCGCTCGATCCGCGCGGGACCGACGCGAGCGTCTCCGCGCACTGGACGGTGGAGCACGCGGTGCCGACGTCGGCGAGCTGCGCTGCGCTCGGGATCGCGCGCGTCCGCGTCGCGTTCTACGACGGCGCAACGGTCGTGGAGATCGCGGCTCTCACTTCGGCGTGCGACGGCGGCGTGATCGACACGCGTCCCGCGAGAGTGCTTCGCGCCGGCCACTACACCGTGCAGTTCCAGGCCCTCTCTAGCGCGGGGATCGTCCTCGGGACCGGCGCCATGGCGAGCGTCGATGCGAGCGTCGGCGGCCATCTCGCCCTCTATGGCGACGCGCCGGTGGACTTCTCGTCCACCCCGGTGGCCTTCGATCCCATCGGCGTCGACGCGACGGTCTCGTATGCGTGGACGCTCGACGGTCGCGCGCCCACGCTCGAGAGCTGCTACGCCGTCGGCGCTTCCGAAGTGCACATGGTGATGTTCGCTGCGGACGACACTGCCTTCGCACACGGCGTGTCCATCGCTCAGGCCGCGTGCCGTGACGGCGCCTTCGACTCGCGCCCGACGAGCGTCCTCCGCGCGGGTCGGTACCTCGTCTCGATCGAAGCGCGCGACGATGCGGGCCTCGTGGTGCAGACGTCCGCGCCGACCCTGGACCCGTTCGATGTCCCCTCGGGCGCACACGTCGACGTCCCCGCGGTCGATCTCGTGTTCGCGACGACGCTGACGTTCGCGATCGACTGGGCGACGCCTGGTGGAAGCATCGCCGCGAATTGCGTCGCCGCGGGCGTCGACAGCTTCAGCTACGCCCTCGTCGACGACGCGACCGGCGTGATGCTCGGACGGCGTGACGCCGTCGCGTGCAGCGGAAGGGTCTCGTTCGAGGAGAGCGTGACGCCCGGCTTCGGGGCGGGCACCTACAGCCTCTTCCTCGCAGGCGCGATCACCGACGGCACCCTGCACTGGCGCCCGATGGCGGGCTCCTGTAGCGCGGTGACGGTCGCGTCCGGATCCATCGCGTTCGACCAGTGCCTCGCCGAGCACTACTGACGAACAGCGGACGCGTCAGCCCGCGTCGACGCCAGCATCGCTCGCGCCGGCATCTCTCACGCCCGCGTCCGGCATCAGCCCGCCTTGCACGTCCTGCCAGGGCAAGAGGTTCGGCGAGAGCACATCCTCGCAGACGTGCCGAGCCGTGTTGCACATGCCGGCGGTCGCGGCGCAGTCGGCGTTCGTGACGCAGATCGCGCCGACACGGCCGAACGCGAAGTTCGTGATCACGTCGCCACGATCGATGGTTCGGGCGACCTCCGTGGGCGCCGTGTCGGGGACCGGGAGAGGCACGGGGATCGGGCCGAGGATGAGCGTCGCCGGGTCGCAGTCGGGCAACCCCGCGATCTGCGCATGGACGAAGAAAGCACCGGAGGTGCTCAAGACGGGCGAGTCCACGAAGCCGCTCATCTCGCCGAACGCGACGCCATCGGTGTCGGCGACCGGAGGCAGTGCGCGGATGGGCGGAAACGGGCCATCCATGACGACGCCGCCGACGATCTGAAAGTCGAGATCGACGCAGACGTGGATGGGGGCCGGAAGGTTGGGGATGCCCTGAAAGAGCCGGACACGCGCCCGGATGCCCGACGGAGGCGTCAGGTCGTCCGGAAAGAGCCTGACCGCCGGCGGTGGGCATGCGCTCGCCCCGCAGCTCACCGGTGTGCCCGGCAGGACGCCGAACGCGACCGCGCTGTAGAGCGTTCCGACGGTGACCGCCGACGCCTCCACGCGCGCTTCGATCACCGGGGCAATGCTCCCGGGCCTCGGACAGATCCCGAGCATCACGAACGGGACCTCCTCGCGGCTATACAAGCGGATGACGTAGGTCAGCCCGGGAGTGTCGTAGAGCGGCAGCGGCAGGTAGGGCGAGATCCCGGGATAGGGGAGCGTTCCGTCGGTCATGAGGCGCGCGTCCGGTGCTCCCAGGATGTGGCCCTCCGTTTCGGTGAGCCCCGTTCCGGCGATCGTGGAGAGGCACACGACCAGGTTCGGGCTCGCCGGGATGAGGTTCACGAGACGCACCTGCGCGTAGCCGACGGGAGTCAGCTCGACGTGAGCGGCGTCGAAGTCTTCACGAGCGGCGTCGCGGAGCGCGCCGCCGTCGTACGGGGCAGCCCGCGTCGTGCAGCCGAACGTCAGAGCGACGAACGCGAGTGCGCTCGCCCGTAGCGTGAAGCTTGAAGTCACTGGCATGTCGTGGCCCCTCCTCGGTCGATCGAGAGCGTACCCGAACGAGCCGCTGCTCCGCGAACAACCCTTCTGCGCGCGCCTCACGGCGTGGGCGCATCGTCCGGCCGGAGGCTCGCGAACATCGTCCGATACTTCTCGGGGATGGGCCGGGCTCGGTAGGTCGTCATGTCGATGCACGCCACCACCACGCGCCCCACGACCGCCGGTGCGGCTTCGCCTTTCAACGTCCCGACGTACTCGAACGTCGCGCTCGTCTCACCGAGCTTGGTGACCCGCACCTCGATCGAGAGCGTGTCTCCGAACCGCACGGGGCTCTTGTAGTCGGCCTCCGCGTGCACTGCCGGCCAGCCGATGCCCTCGTCGAGGCACAGCCGGTACGGCACGCCTCGCGCTTCGAACATCTCCTCGAACGCCTCGTGGAAGAAGTGAAAGAAGCGCGGGTAGTAGACGATGCGCGCGTGGTCCTCGTCGGCGAACCGGATCTTGCGCTCGGTCGTGAACGTCATGCCGCCCTCTGCACGCGCGCGAGCTGGCGGGACATCGCGACGAGCGCGCCGCCCGAGTCCCACAGCTCACCATCCTCTTCCAAGTACCCGTTGATGAACGCACGCGTAGTGAAGCGGGCCGAGAGCATCCCAGGCGCCGGCCGAGCGCGGACGTGGACGGTGAGCTCGAGCGTGGGCACCCAGGGAGTCCGCACCGCGGCGAGGTTCAGCACGGGCGGTGGCATCGCGTCGGCGAAGAAGATCAACGACATCGAGTCGGGCGGTCGCCCGTCGCTGAGCCCGACCCACCCGGCCAGCTCGGCCGAGTCGCTGTGGGCTCGGGCGACGCCGTCCGGCCCGGGCATCCAGCTCACGTCGCCGGGACGCATGGCCATGTCCAGCCGCGCCGCGATCGGGAGCATCGCTGTCGGCCCTGCGCGCCCTCGCTCGCAGGCCGAAGGCGGAGGCAGCGCGGGTGGGTGGGTCGACACGTGGGTGGGGCCGGCGAGTCGGCTGAGATCGCCGAACACCGCGATCGTCCTGAGAATCTCTTGACCTCCCTGGAGCAGGCGGGCCATCCCCGTGGAGTGCCCTCGGCCGGCGCGGACCACCTCCACCGACACCTCGGCTGGCCCTGGTCGAGCCGTCGCCAAGAAGTGCGTCGTCACGCTGAATGGGTCCGGTTGCGAAACCACCAATCCGATGGATTTAGCAGTGATCACCGATAGATAGCCGCCATTCGGAGCGGTTCCGATGCTCCATCCGTCCGAGATCGTCGTCCGATAGCGTCCCTCACCGATCGCTTCGAGCTGGGTGTCGCGGTCGAGCTCGTACATCATCGCGCCGCCTCGTAGCATGGCCGTCAGGCGGAACAATTCTCGGCTGCCGCGCCTTTATCTATCCGGCGTCGATTGACCCAACCCCCCCTGCCTCGTAACATCCGGCCCCACCGTTTCCTTGAGGAAGCGAGCTTTTTCGTCGGCTCTAACCTCTCTGTTCTTGCGGCTTCTCTGCTGTCGCAGCGGGCCGTAGGAAGAGAAGAGGGCTCTCGGACCGATTTCTCGGGCCGAGACGAGCCGACCCTTCGACCTGTCGAAGAGGAGTTTTTTTGAAAATGCAGCCCCGTCATCAAGAGGCCAAGCCCCGCCACCAGGATGCCAAGAAGGCTCCGAAGAGCGCCGCCAAGACCGCCGCGAAGTCCACCAAGCCCGTCGCCAAGCTGGTCACGAAGCTCGGCGTGACGCCGAAGAGCGCCGTGGCCGCGAAGGTCGCGGTGGCACCGAAGTCGGCCCCGCCCAAGTCGGTCCCGGCCAAGCTCGACGTCGCGAAGGCCGTTGCGCCCGTCCCGACGCCGGCCGCGAACGGCTTCAAGGTGGGCGATCACGCCGTCTACCCCGCTCGCGGGGTGGCCGAGGTCGTCTCGATCGAGGAGAAGGACATCGCGGGCAAGCGGCAGGCGTTCTACGTCCTCCGGCTCCTGGATACGGACCACAAGATCATGGTCCCCGTCGCGAACGCGAACTCCATCGGGCTTCGGAAGCCGATCAGCGAGAACGAGATTCGCCGGATCTTCCAGATCCTGAAGGTCAAGGACGTGCCGATCGACACGCAGACCTGGAACCGCCGCCAGCGGGCGTTCGTCGAGAAGCTCTCGACGGGCAGCGTCTTCGAGGTGGCCGAGGTCATGCGCGATCTCGAGCGCGTGAAAGACGTGAAGGACGCGCTCAGCTTCAGTGAGCGGCAGATGCTCGAGCGCGCGCGTCAGCTCCTCGTCAAGGAGATCGCGGTCTCGCGCAACAAGAGCGACGATACCGTCCGCGCGCAGATCGACGCCGTCTTCGGCGGCGCGTCGCGTCAGACGCCCATCAAGTCGAACTGAAGCACCGCACGCCTGACTGAAGGGGCAGCGATGCAGAGCTTCGCGAGTCACGCCGTTCATGGCGCGCGCGCAGGATCACTCCTGTGTGCGCGCCGACGTGCGTCCGCTCGCCTCGCGCCGCGATCGGTCGCGCGCGCGATGACGAACCATTCCATTCAATGGATGGCTGCCGAGGGGGCGGTCCATCCGAGAGCGATGATCCATGTCGGACAACACGATCGTGATCAGCATCGATGCGGGCGAGACCCGCATCGCGCTGATCGAAAACGGCATCCTTGCCGAGGTCTACGTCGAGCGGACGCGAGACCGTAGCCCCGTCGGCAGCATCTACCTCGGCAAGGTGACGCGGGTCCTCGCCGGGATGCAGGCGGCCTTCGTCGACATCGGCCTCGACCGAGCCGCGTTCCTGCACGTCGAGGACGTGATCGCGAAGGAGGACTTCGACAAGCTCGTCTCGGGCGAGGAGTCTGCTGAGCCCGACGCCGAGGACGGCGAAGAGGGCAAGAGCGACAAGGACAGGAACCGGGTCTCGCGGAAGACGCCGATCCGCGACGTGCTCAAGGAGGGGCAGCACATCGTCGTCCAGGTCAGCAAGGGACCGATCAGCACGAAGGGCGCGCGCGTCACGAGCCACGTCTCGCTCCCGGGCCGCTTCGTCGTGTTCATGCCGACGATCGACCACATCGGCATCTCCAAGCGGATCGGCAACGACAAGGAGCGCAAGCGCCTGCGTGAGGTCATCGAATCGGTGAAGCCGAAGTCCGGCGGTGTCATCGTGCGGACGGTCGCGGCCGGTCTCACGAAGGGTGGGCTCAAGGCAGACGTCGGCTATCTCGTGAAGACGTGGGAAGCCGTCGCAGAGAAGCAGAAGACCGTGAAGCGCGCTCCGGCGTGTCTCTACGAAGAGCTCGACATCGTGCTCAAGAGCGCGCGCGACCTGCTCACGGAGGACGTCGGCAAGATCGTCATCGACGATCGAGAAGAGCACCAGCGACTCCTGGCGTTCGTCGAGGCGTTCATGCCCGAGCGCGCCAAGGACATCGAGCTGTACACCGGCAGCGAGCCGGTCTTCGACGAGTTCGGCATCGAGGACGAGATCGCGCGCTGCCTCTCGCGGAAGGTGCCGCTGCCCTCGGGGGGCTACCTCATCATCGATCAGGCGGAAGCGCTGACCGCCGTCGACGTCAACACGGGCCGCTTCACGGGCAAGGGCAAGGACGTCGAGGAGACGATCCTCCAGACGAACCTCGAGGCAGCGAAGGAGATCGGCTACCAGCTTCGCTTCCGCAACCTCGGCGGCCTCATCGTGCTCGACTTCATCGACATGGAGCGCGGCGCCCATCGCGAGAAGGTCTACAAGGCGCTCACCAAGTCGCTCTCGACCGACAAGGCGAAGACGACCGTGGTGCGCATCAGCGAGCTCGGCCTCGTCGAGATGACGCGCAAGCGGACGCGTGAGTCACTCGGTCGGACGCTCTACGAGCCGTGCTTCTACTGCGACGGCACCGGGCAGCTCCAGAGCAAGACCACGATCTGCCACGAGATCCTCCGGCAGATTCGGCGCGAGAAGGACACGCTTCCCGGCTTCAAGGTCGTCGTCAACGCGCACCCGGCGGTGTGCGACGCGATGCAGCGCGAGCAGCGCGACGCGATGGCGAAGGCCAGCGCCCGGTATGCGAGACAGATCGTGCTCACGCCGCGCAAGGACTATCATATCGAACAGTTCGATCTCAGCGGCGGATGATGAACGGCCCGCGTTGCGGGCACTCCTGACTCAATGATCGGCCCGCTGCGGGCACTCCTGCAACGATGAGGGGACGATGAGCACGAAGACCGACGAACAGCGCGCGCAGGACCGCGTCACGATCAACAAGGAGTTCGAGTCGTTCGACGCGTTCATCCAGGAGTACGTGACGAACATCAGCCGTACGGGCGTGTTCGTGAAGTCGAAGCAGCCACTGCCCATCGGCACGAAGGTGAACCTGAAGTTCACCGTCATCATGGACGACATCGAGACGATCGAAGGCATCGGCGAGGTCGTCCGCGTGCAGCACGATCCGCCCGGAATGGGCGTCGTCTTTCGCGAGCTCAATGCGTACTCGCAGCACCTGATCGAGCGGCTCCTGACGGTGAAGTGACGTGATGCCGCGTCCTGGCGAGAAGGATCTCGACAGCAAGAGCCTCGCGGTCTGGACGGACGCGGAGCTCGAGGCTGAGCTGTCTCGTCGGCGGACGCGGCGCGTCGCAGGCAAGCTCAGCAAGGAGGCGGCGCCGCCGCCTGCGGGGGGGCGCGTCGCGCGCGCGCTCGACTCGATCGAGAAGGAGCGGGAGATAGCTCAGGCGTACGCGAACCTCGAGCTCCCGAAGGGGGCATCGATCGAAGAGGTCGAGAAGAAGTACGCACTGCTCGCGCAGAAGTACGCGCCCGAGAAGCAGGGCGGCGATCCGGCGCGGGTCGAGCTCGCGAAGCAGCTCGGGGACAAGCTACGCGGCGCCTACCAGCGCCTCGTCCAGTACCTCTCGTAGAGCTACTGGAAGTTCTGCACGGCGAACGTTCCGCCGGAGCCGTCGTAGAAGCCGCACGCGACGTGCGAGAAGCTCGTGCTCGACATGTTGATGTAGTGACCGTGCGCGGGCGGTCCGTAGAAGTCGCCCGGGCCTTCGTCCCACATCTGCTGGAGACAGCCCGTCACCGTGCTCGAGACGCTCGGCCAGCCGGGGCACTCGTTCTGGCCGTTCCCGCCGTCGCAGATGCCCGCGCGAAACGCGGCGTGGGCCATCGCGGGGTTGTCGTGATCGTACTGCGCCATCATGTCGGCGCAGGCCTCGCCCTCGGTCCATCTCGCGAGCGGCGGCAGGTGCTGGCACTCGCACCGGAACTGGTTGATGCGCGCGACGCAGTCTGCGTGCGGATCGCCGGTGCTGGCCATCGCCGTCGGCATGCATCCGGCGATCGGCCCGGCGAGCGGAGCTCCCAGGCCACAAGGGCCGGGGTCGACCGCGATGGGCGGCTCCGCGGGCGCACATCCGGACGCCGCGAGGGCGAGGGAGGCCGCGAGGAGAAGGAGCGAGGTCGTCTTCATTGGAAGTTCTGTACCGCGTAGACGCCGGCCGAGCCGTCGTAGAAGCCGCAGGCGACCATGGAGAAGCTCGTGCTGGACATGTTGATGTAGTGGCCGTGCGCGGGCGGCCCGTAGAA
>JBBSAT010000264.1:0-11429 GCA_038252025.1 Polyangiales bacterium
AGTCCCCCGCCGACATCAGAGTGATCAAAGCGGAGTTGGGCGCGCTTGCCTCGTTGTCGGCTGCGGGACTGCTGCGAGTCACTGTCCAGCAAACCGACGACGATCGTAGCGAATTTCTCTCGGTCATCCCTGCTGCCGCGCTTGATATCGCCTTGATATCGTCGGTCCCCGGGGTCTATCGTGCGGCGATCCTGCGCGAGGTACGCCCCCTCATCTCCTGCCTTGCCGATGATGTCGACGTGTTGGCACGTCTCCTCCGAGAGGAGATCTCGACGCGCCATTCGCTCATGGTGCGAATCGGCTTTCCGCCGTGGCCGACGGCGCGCAAGGAGCGGGCGGAGTGGTACGCCCAACTCGCCGCTGTGCGACCATGGGATCCGGCCCGCTTCACGGACAAGGTGCGCGAGCTGATTGCTGTTTGCGAAGAACTCGGATCCACGGGCCCCCACGTCCGCTCAGCGTGCGTCCGAGCCGCCCAGCGCGCGCTGCCATGGCGCCTGGACGACGCCGACGAGGAATGGCGCGCGGCTGAGATCAAGCGTTTGATCCTGGGAGAGTGACGTGCCCGTCGGGAGAGGACTCCACCCACGCGACAGACCGTTGAACCCCTATCGCGGCGGACGGTTCCTCCACCGGCTTCTCGGGCACGGCGACGGGCGATGTCGCGCGCACTTTCGTGTTCGACCGGGCCCTCTGTGCCAACGTCGGGTGAGACAGGTTCCGGCGCGTGCGCCGACGCGAGCGAGTGCGGCACGGGGCTCTGCGTGGATGGCGTCTGCTGCGATCGACCGTGCGACGGCGCGTGCGAGGCGTGTGCGGTCGTGAGCCACGCGGCGATCGATGGAGTGTGCAGCTCGGTGTGTGTGGACGCGGGGGCCGCGGACGCGTCGATCGATGCGGCGGCGGTCGATGCGGGCGCAGGGGTCGACGCCGCTGCGCCCCTCGACGCCTCCCCCACCGAGTCGGCTGCCGCGGGTTGCGGCTGTCACGTTCCCGTGCGTCGTGCGCATGGCGCCGGTGCGTTGTGGTCTTTGGGGGCAATCGCGCTGGCTGGTCGCCGGCGTCGGAGTCGCCGCCGCTGACGCGCGCGATCGGTATTCCTCCGCTTCCACATGGCGCGAGGACCGACTCTGGGGAGCAGCACCCACCCGCACGTCGCCGGCCGACTGTGCAAAGTGGGCCGGGCTCACGCCGTCACACACGCAGGGCGGCACACCGAGGAACACCACCTCGGTGTCCGACTGCACTCGGGCCGCGGCGACGACGCTCGCTGGCGCTCCGAACTTCTGCAGTGCCTGCGCGACCTTCTCCGGGTTGCCATCTCTGCCCGAGACGAGCAGGTCCAGGTCCTTCGTGGCCCGCGGCTTTCCGTAGTACGCGACCGCGTACCCGCCGAGCAACGCGTAGCGCGCGTCAGCGGCTTCGAACGCCGCCAACAGATCGCTGAAGTCGGGGTGTAGGTCCATGTTCCCCTCGAAGTGCCATGGAGTCCTCGACCAACGACCACACCATGCCGAGGCGGGCGGCCGGCGTCATCGCGAGCCAGAACTCGAGGTCGAGCTCCGCCATCTCCGCGTGCGAGCGCGCGACGCCGCCGGTCCACGTACGCCGGCGCTGTTCTGCTCGCTGCTCGGCGTCGCTCACCCCTAGAACGTAGCAGATCGGAGGCCATTGGACGCTCCACGAACGCGCGACGACGAGGACTGTCGGGCACGTGGTCGGAGCCGATGCTCGCCTCCTGATCGGGGACCTCGCCGAACGGCAAGCGCCCGTCGCGCGAGACTTCGCTCATCGGATCGCTCATCCGGCGATCCGCGCGCACACCGTTGGCGTCGGCTTCGTCGCGCGCGCCGTGTAGACTAGGCCGCGATGGGCGCGGGCGGGCCGAGCCGAGAGCGGAGGTTCTAGTGGCCTTCGCGCTCTCTCCGGGGAATCCCCGGGGACAACGAGTCACCTCATCGTCGCGGGGCGCGCCACTCGGTGCGCGCTGCGCACGACCTGCCGCGCGAGACGCGCGTCGTCGGCTCGTCCGCCCCATCTCTTCCCCGAAGCGTCGACCATGAAGCGAATCATCGACGCGCTCGTGCTCGCGCTCCTCGACGGCGAGTGGGATCGAGACGCCCTCGAGATCCGCGCCTCCGCCGCGATCGGCGCCACCCGCGCGCAGCTCGCTCCCTTCGTCGACGCGATCGTCACCCAGCATCCGGCAACGCCCGACGAGGCCGCGCTCCGAGAGCTCGTCGACCTCCTCGCGGCCCCAGAGCGCGACGAACACTCGCTCTTCCAGGTCGTCCGAGCCCTGCGCGCCGAAGCGGCCGCGGACGAGCGTCCCCTCGTCCGGCGCTGGCACATGCCGCCGCTCGCGGGCTTCGATCCCTCGCTCTTCGCGCCCCTCGTCCCCCCGCTCGACACCGAGGCCGAGGCCGCCGCGCTGCTCGGGCTCTCCGCGTCCGACGTCGTGTTCCTCGCCGGCCCGCACAATCGCGCGCGCGGCCGGCCGCCGCCTCACCTGCACTATCGCTACCGCTGGATCGCAAAGGCGAGCGGCGGGCACCGCCTCGTCGAAGCGCCCAAGCAACGCCTCAAGGCCGCGCAGCGGGCGCTCCTCGACCGTGTGCTAGCGCTCGTCCCCGCGCACGACGCCGCGCACGGGTTCGTCCCCGGCCGCTCCGCGCGCACCTTCGCCTCGTGCCACGCGGGCGAGCGGGTCGTGGTGCGGATCGATCTCGAGGACTTCTTCGCGTCCGTCGGCGAGGCCCGCGTCCGCGCGATCTTCGAGGCGCTCGGGTACCCACGCGCGGTCGCGCGCCTCTTCTCCTCCATCGCGTGCCATCGCACGCCGCCCGCCGTCCTGCGCGAGCGGACGCGCGGGGTCGACGTCGCGCGCGCCTTCCGCGAGCACAAGCGCTTCGACCGGCCGCACCTGCCTCAGGGCGCGCCCTCTTCGCCCGCGCTCGCGAACGTCGCGGCGTATGGGCTCGACGTCCGCATGAGTGCGCTCGCCCGCCGCTTCGACGCCCGCTACTCGCGCTACGCGGACGACCTCGCGCTCTCGGGCGACGCGACGCTCGCGCGCGGCGTCGCCAAGCTCCTTCCCCTCGCGACGCGCATCGCGAACGACGAGGGGTTCGCCGTGCGCTTCGACAAGACGCGCGTGATGCGCAGCGGCGCACGCCAGCAGCTCGCGGGCCTCGTCGTGAACCAGTGGCCGGACGTCTCGCGCGAGCGCTACGACCTCTTGCGCGCGCGCCTCTTCGCCGTCGCGCGAGGCGCCGTCCCGGACGAGCCCGAGCAGCGCGCGCGCCTCGCCGCGGAGCTCCGGGGCCACGTCGCGTGGCAGAGCAGCCGCCCACACCGCGCGAGCAAGCTCGCGGCGCTGCTCGATCGCGCCACGGCAGCGCTGATGCGGGCGTGAAGCTCGGCGCGCGCATGCTCGCGGAAAGCGCCGACTCCCGTCAGTCCTGTCGCGCTCTCCGTCGGGTGACACGATCGATTGATCGGCTCGCTCCGCCGGCCTCTCCCGTAGGTGCTCGCCCGTCTCGACGGCAACTTGCGCCTCCGTCATCCTATCCGAGTGATCGACGACAGCGTTCGAGTGGTCGAGCAGGCGCTTGCGCCCTGCGACTTCGTCGCTGCGGCCTGGATCTTCGGATCCGTCGCTCGCGGAGACGCTGGCAGCGCGAGCGATCTCGACGTGGCGGTCCTGCTGCGCCACGACGGCGATGCCACCCCATCCGAGCGAACCGCCCTCGAGCATGCCGCGCTCGCCATGGAGGTCGCCGCACCCAACGGCCGCGTCGACCTGGTCGTCCTCGGCCGCGCCGGGCCCATCCTTCACCACCACGTCGTCCGGGAAGGCACCCTCGTCCTCGATCGTGATCCGCCGCGACGGGTCGACTTCGTCGCACGCACGATCGTCGCGTATCTCGACTGGCTACCGACGCACCGCATCGGTATGGACGCCGCGCTGGCGGGCCTCGGCCGGCGCCTCCGGCGGAGCGCGGCATGAGCCCGGAGCAGGTCCGCTCGAAGCTCGCGCACGTCGCGGACCGCGTCGGGGAGCTGCGCGCGCTGCCCAGCGCGACGTTCGAAGAGTTCGTCTCGGACCCTCGAAACCTCGACGCAGCTCTGCACCGGCTGCAGACGGCGATCCAGGCCCTCATCGACGTCGGCAGCTATGCAGTGGCCGTGGCGGGGCTCCGCGCGCCCACGACGAGCCACGAGATCATCGAGCTCCTGGAAGGCGCCGGGCACTTGCCGGCTGGATCGACGAAGCGGTTCGCGCCGATGTTCGGCTTCCGCAACCGCATCGTTCATCTCTACGACCGAGTCGAGCCACGACGCGTCCACGAGATCGTTCATTCGGAGACCGGGGAGCTCGCGCAGCTCGCGCGTCTCTACGCAGAGCTGCTCGCCCGCCTCGGCGCATGAGGCCGGCCGCAGCGGTCGACGGTCAGGCCCCGCGGCCGCATACGACCACTCATTGACAAGTAGTCAACTACGCGTCATTCCGGGCCCATGGGCGGAGGCTCGCATCGGCTGATCGACCGCGCGCTGGCGCTCGAGGCGTTCGGCGCGCTGGACCGCAGGCTCACGGCGCCGGTTCGCCTCGTGCTCGGCGGCGGGACCGCGATGATCCTCGCGCATCAACATCCCGTGTCCACGACCGACGCCGACGTGTTCCCGGTGCGCGGCACGCTCGATGACCTCGCGCCGCACACGCTGGCCATCGCGAAAGAGCTCGACCTCGAGCCCGACTGGCTCAACCCCTGGTTCACGACGTTCACGCACGTGCTGCCCTCGGACTACGGCTCTCGCCTGATCACGGTGTTCGATGGGGCGCACCTGCGCGTGGACGCGCTCGGCGCGGAAGATCTCCTCGTGATGAAGGTCTTCGCGGGACGGGACAAGGACCGGCCGCACACGATCCGCCTGCTGAAGAAGGCCGCGGATCTCGAGCTCGTCGATCGCCACCTCAGCTCTCTGCTCGAGAAGCGCATTCCCGGGGCGCAGAAGGCGGCCGATCTGTTCGACGATCTGCGCGAGCGCGTGGGCCGATGAGCGCGGCCCGCGAGGGCACGGCTCGGTCCGCGAAGGCGTCGCGGGCGCGGTTGATCCGGGCGCCGACCGAGGACGATCTCGCCCGCCTCTACTGGGAGCTCGCGCAGCGGGGCGCGCCGACGGTCGGGGCGCGGAAGGCATGGCCCTATCGTCCTCGCGACGAAGAGGAGCTGTTCGGCCTCGCCGCGGAGATGGCCCGACACGACGCGCGCGCGCTCGGCGTTCTCGTCGCCACCATCGCGCGTCGGTGGCGTGGACTGAACCCCGTCCGACTTCGAGACGCCATGCGCGGGATGCACGCGCCGCAAGCGCTCTGCGTCGTGCTGGACTTCGCGCGCGAGGCCGAGCTGGACCGGGAGCTCGCGCTCTTCGTCCGATACGTCACCGCCGACTGGCCCAAGGTGGACCCCGCGGTGCACTTCTTCGTGGACGACGTCCGACCCGGAGAGCGGACAGCGTCCTCTCGCACAGGGCGCTCGCTCGTGGCCTACGCCCGCTGGGGCTTCATCGGCGTGGAGCGGCCGACGGTGGACGCGTTCAGCAAGCGCACCGTCGGGCGGTACGACGCCGCGACGCGGCGACGCATCGCGGAAGCGCTCACCGAGCGCACGCCGGAGGGCATCACACTCGCGTCCTACCTCGACGCGATCGATGGCTCCATCTCGCGCCAGCAGGGCGTCGTGGATCTCCGGGCGGCCGGTCTGCATCCGAGCGGCCGAGGCCCGCGAGCCGTGTGGGCCCGGCGCAAGCGACGGCGCTGACGAGAAGCGAGCCGATCAACGGTTTGGTCTCACCACTCAGTGCGTGACCAAAAACATGGTCGCGCACTTCGCATTCCTCTCGGGGCCGATGACGCGGCCCCCTCCATCCCGAGTAAATCGGGATGGAGCCACCCCCTCGTAACGCTACGCGAGAAGGCGAGACCAGTTTTTGGTCACGCCTTCAGAGGCGCCGTGTGCGCGGCCTCGCCCCGCTCCGCGGGCGTCGGTCGAGCCCAAACGAGAGAAGCAGCATCAGCGCGATCACCGCCGCGAGCCCCAGCGCGTACCACGCGAAGCCGAGCTGCTCGTGGATGGGGATCGCGACGAGGCCGTACGCCAGCTCGAGGTGCACGCAGTACACGATCAGCGAGTGGCGCCCCAGCAAGAGCAGCGCGTCGGCCAGGCGCTTCGCTCTCGGCAGCGTCAGCGCGGACGCCGCCCCCATCGCGACCGCCACCGCGGTGTTGAAGAAGAGACGCAGCACGTTTCGCGGCGTCTCGCCGAACGTGAGCAGCCACTGCGCCGTCCGGCTCGGCTCGTAGACGACGAACGCGAGCCCGAGCGAGAGCCCGAACAGAAGGATCGGGCGCCGCGCGAACGGCACGGCCCACGCGTCCTGGCTCGGGCGCGCGCGCGCGGCGAGCCCGAGCGCTGCGCCGACGAGCGAATACCCCGCCCACGGAAAGATCGAGAAGCGCGCGCCGCTGTCCGCCCAGACGCTCGTCGTGCGCGCCACGTAGTCGAGGAGGCGCGCTGGCACGAACGATAGATCCATCCCGAAGAACGACGGCGTCGCGAGCGCGACCACGAGCCCCACGGCGCCGACCACGAGCGCGCGGCGCAGGTAGTCGTCCCTTCGCGTGAGGTGATCCACCAGCCAGAGGACGCCGAGCGTCAGCACGAGCGCCGCACCGATCCCCTGCAGCACGTCGAGCCGAACGGCGACGTCGGGCGCCCGCGTCGTGCCGCCGCGCGCGAAGCCCATCCCGATGGCCGAGAGCACGGCGAGCGGCAGCGCGATCCAGCGCTCGCGCTTGGTCCGCCCGTCGGAGAGCCCGTGCCAGGCGAGCCCGATCGCGGCGCCCTCGAGCGTGATCGCCGCCCAGTTCCTTCGCTCCAGGATCGCGCCGTGGTCGACGACCCAGGCGAAGAGCTTCAGCGCGTAGCCCATCACGACGATCGTCAGCGCGCGACGAATGCTCGCCGCCAAGGTGCTCGGACGAAACGTCAGCCCGCTCGCGACACCGGCCAGAAGAAAGAAGAGCGGCGCGGCGAGACCTCCCACGATGCGGAGCCACACGAACGCGTCTCCCTCGCGAATCGAGCCACCCAGCCAGGCATCCGCACAGTGCCACTGGATCATGCAGACCACGGCCAGCCCACGAACCGCGTCCACGACGAGCACGCGCGCCGGCCTCTCGCCGGTGCTCTCGATCGCTTTCATCTCGGTGCGCTCGTTGACACTGAGCCCTGCGGTTGATACTCCCGCGCCTCTCGCCGAACCCTCGTCGAGCGCGCGCGAACGTGACAGCAGAGGTGGGCTTTGTTCAAGTCGATCTGCATCTTCTCGGGACACGCCAACCCGCGCCTCGCCGAGTCGATCGCCGAGTACCTTCAGCTCCCGTTCGGGCGCCTGAAGATCTCGAACTTCTCGGACGGTGAGGTCTTCGCCGAGATCCAGGAGAACGTCCGCGGTGTGGACGTCTACATCGTGCAGCCAACGTGCGCGCCGGTGAACGACAACCTCATGGAGCTGCTCGTCACCGTGGACGCGCTCAAGCGCGCGTCCGCGGGCTCCATCACCGCGGTCATCCCGTACTACGGCTACGGCCGTCAGGACCGGAAGATCGCTCCGCGCACGCCGATCACCGCGAAGCTCGTCGCCGACCTGCTCAGCGCGTCGGGCGTCTCGCGCGTCGTCTCGATGGATCTGCACGCGGGCCAGATCCAGGGCTTCTTCAACGTGCCCTTCGATCACCTCTTCGCGATGCCGGTCTTCCTCGACCACCTGCGCCCGAAGCTCGCGGAGGGCAGCGTCTTCGTCTCTCCGGACGCTGGCGGCGTCGAGCGTGCGCGCGCGTACGCCAAGCGCCTCAAGGGCGAGCTCGCGATCATCGACAAGCGGCGCGCGAAGGCGAACGTGAGCGAGGTCATGAACATCGTCGGCGACGTCGAGGGCCGCGACTGCGTGATCATCGACGACATGATCGACACGGCCGGCACGCTCGCGAACGCCGCGGCGGCGCTCAAGGAGCGTGGCGCTCGGCACATCTACGCGGCGGCGACGCACCCGGTCTGCTCGGGCCCGGCCGTCAAGCGAATCGCGGAGAGCGCGCTCGAGGAGGTCGTCGTGACGGACACGATCCCGCTCACGCCCGAGGCGCTCGCCACCGGGAAGTTCACCGTGCTCAGCGTCGCGCGCCTGCTCGGCGAGGCCATCAAGCGCATCCACAACTCGGACAGCGTCTCGAGCCTCTTCGTCTGAGTGCGCCCGAACGGCGCCCTGACGTCTAAGGCCTTGATCTCCGACTGCGCGCGCGCTAACCCCGGCGCCCTCCGCGGATCTTGGTTGCGGGGGACCGATCGCGCGTCGATGCGCGCGTGTGTTTCGAGGAGGATGTTCGATGGAATCCCAGACGCTCAAGGCTGAGGTCCGCACGACAAGCGGAAAGGGGCCCGCGCGCCAGCTCCGAATGCAGGGGCTGATCCCGGCGGTGTTCTATGGACCAGGGAAGAGCCCGGCGAGCCTCACGGTGAGCCCGGCCGAGGTGACGAAGCTGCTGAGCGGCGACTACGGCCGCAATCAGATCGTCACGCTCGAGTTCGGCGGCGCCCAGGAGCTCGCGGTCGTCCGCGATCTCGAGGTCGACCCGCTCTCCCGCAAGATCCTCCACGTGGACTTCTACTCGGTGTCGCGCGAGCGGGCCGTGAAGACGACCGTTCCGCTGCTGACCTCGGGTCGTGCGGCGGGTGTCGCGGCGGGCGGCGTCCTGCGCGTCATCTACCGTTCGCTCCCCGTGATCGGCGCGCCGGACAAGATCCCGGCGAAGATCGAGCTCGACGTCACGTCGCTCGAGATGCACCAGTCGATCCGCACGAAGGACCTCCCGCTCCCAGACGGCGTCACCGTGGCGTTCCCGCCCGAGCGGCCCATCGTCTCCGTCGAGACGAAGGAGAAGGAGATCGTCGAAGAGGGCGACGTCGTTCCGGGCGCACCGGCAGCAGCAGGCGCCGCAGCGGCTCCGGCAGCGGGTGGCAAGGACGCGAAGGCCCCGGCTGCGAAGGCCGCGGCTCCCGCGAAGGACGACAAGAAGAAGAAGTGAGCAGCGCGCGAGGCGGCGCGATCTTTCCCTGCGGGGAGGTCGCGCCCTTCGCGGGCCGAGCGCTCCCCGAGGGCACGGAAGTCCGATGCGGATCGTGGTAGGGCTCGGCAATCCGGGCGCGCAGTACCGAAGGAACCGACACAACGTCGGCTTCCAGGTCGTCGAGCTGCTCGCTTCGCGCTGGGGCGCGCCTGCGCTGAAGGAGAAGTTCTCTTCTCTCCACGCGAAGGCGACGTTCAAGGGCGAGGACGTCATCCTGCTCGAGCCGCAGACGTTCATGAACCTCTCGGGCGAGCCGCTCCAGAGGGCGATGGCGTTCTTCAGGGTCGAGCTGGCCGACATCGTCGTCGTGCACGACGAGCTGGACCTGGCGTGGCGCGACGTGCGCGTGAAGATCGGCGGAGGTCACGCCGGGCACAACGGGCTCCGCTCCATCATCCAGCACTCTGGCGGGCCCGACTTCACGCGGGTGCGGGTCGGCATCGGAAAGCCCCCGCGCGGGACCACCGAGTCCTGGGTCCTCGGTGACTTCGACGCCATGGAGAGCGCAGAGCTACCGGGCGTGCTAGAAGCGGCGGCTCTTTCGGTCGAGGCAGTGCTGGAGCACGGTGCTGCCACGGCGATGAACAAGCTCCATGCGCCGGCGAAGAAGCCCAACAAGCCTCTGACCTGACGCAAGGCTCCCCCACCCTCCGCGGAGGCGACGGGGAACGACGACCGAGCCCACCATGGTGGTGGCTAGGTCCCTCGCTCCAGAGCGCGCCGCCTCGACGAGGGGAGGCATCTGGGGCCCGGCGAGAGTCCTCTCGCCCGTCCACGAGGAGATCCGAATGCACCTGTCCGAGATTGCGCCGCAGAAGAAAGTCGCTCGCGAGTACGAGCTCGTCTACATCCTCACGCCGCAGGTCGATCCCGACGAAGCGGACAAGATCGCCACGCGCCTCCAGGAGGTCGTCAGCCGTCTCGAGGGGAAGATCACGAAGGTCGATCAGTGGGGCCGTCGCCGCCTCGCGTACCCGATCAACAAGCTCACGCGCGGCGTCTTCGTCTGCGTGCGCATGGTCGGCTACTTCGATCTGGTCGCCGAGATCGAGCGCAACCTGCGCAACTTCGACGCGGTGGTCCGCTTCCAGACCGTCCGTCTCGACACGGTCGTCGAGCTCGAGAACGTGACGATCGATCCCGAGCAGGTGAAGTTCGCCCGCATCGAGCGCCCCGCCGAGGAAGAGGCAGAGCCCACGGTAGAGGAGCGCCTCGGCCTGAACGTGAAGCCGCGCGAGCATCGCGACGACTACGGCATGGACGACGACGACATCCCGAACCTCGACGACATCATCCCAAGCGCGCCGGTCGTGGCCGACGACGACTCGTCGGACAGCTGATCCCGGCCCTCGAGCCAACCCAGATTTTTCAGGAGAATGCAGACATGAAATTCTATGCGAGGCCGCCCATGGACGGCGGTGGTGGTGGTGGCCGTGACGGTGGACGTGGCGGCGGTGGTGGTGGCGGTGGCGGCGAGGATCCGCTCGGGCTGCGCCGTCGGATGGGGAAGAAGCGCGCGCCGTCGTTCGTCGCCGCGCCCGACTTCGTCTTCGACTACAAGGACGCGAACACGCTCCGCCACTTCATCAGCGAGCGCGGCAAGATCGTTCCGCGTCGCATCAGCGGGCTGAACGCGTGCCAGCAGCGCCAGCTCACCCAGCAGATCAAGATGGCGCGCAAGATCGCGCTCCTTCCGTACACCACCGGTAAGTGAGGAAGAGACCATGGCCAACATCCAGGTCGTCCTGAAAGACGACGTCGAGAACCTGGGGAAGTCGGGCGAGCTCGTCCGCGTGAAGCCGGGCTACGCACGGAACTTCCCCCTCCCGCGCGGCCTCGCCGTCGCGGCCACGCGCGCGAACATCACGCAGATCGAGCACGAGACGAAGGTCGCCGTTGCGCGCGCTGCCAAGGCCAAGGGCGATGCGTCCTCGGTCCAGAAGGTCCTCGAGGCCATCACCGTCGAGTTCTCGGTGCAGGTCGGCGAGGGCGACAAGATGTTCGGCTCCATCGGAGCGAAGGACATCGCGGAGGCCCTCGACAAGAAGGGTCAGAAGGTCGACCGCAAGAAGATCGTTCTTGCTGAGCCGATCAAGACGCTCGGCGAGCACATGGCAACCATCAAGCTCGGCTATAATGTCGCCGCGACCATCAAAGTCATCGTCGCAAAGTTAGAAGCGTAGGAGAGAGCAGACTCCAACTTACTTCGCCTACGAGTTCCAGGAACAGGCGGCCCTTCGGA
>JBBSAT010000265.1:0-11409 GCA_038252025.1 Polyangiales bacterium
CCTCGATGCGCTCGAGCAGCTGCGCCACGCGGACCGCCTCCGCACTGTCGGTCAGCTCGCGTCGGGGCTCGCCCACGAGCTGGGGACGCCGCTCAACGTCGTCTCCGGGCGGGCGCGCCTCATCGAGCAGGCGGAGGGAGCGACCGAGGAGATCGCAGACGACGCGAAGATCATCATCGATCAGACCGCGCGCATCACGACGCTCGTGAAGCAGCTCCTCGGGTTCGCGCGAAGGAGCCGGCCGCGCGACGAGGCCGCAGACATCGCGACGATCGCCGCACGCGTTGCGCACCTGCTCACTCCGATCGGCGGCAAGACCGGCGTCACGATCGAGTTCTCGGCGCCGTCCGGGCCCTGCGTCACGCTCTGCGATGCGTTCCTCTTCGAGCAGGCGCTCACGAACGTGGCGTTGAACGGGCTCCAGTCGATGAGCAGCGGGGGCACGCTGCGCATGGAGGTCTTTCGCAAGATGGCGACGCGGCCCAAGGGCCCCGGGACCACGGAGCGCTTCGGCGTGGTCCGCGTGACCGACACGGGACGTGGGATCGCGGCGGCGGACCTCGAGCAGATCTTCGACCCTTTCTTCACCACCAAGGACGTCGGCGAGGGAACGGGCCTGGGCCTATCCGTCGTGTATGGCATCCTCGAAGATCACGGCGGCTTCGTGGAGGTCCACAGCGAGGTGGGCCACGGGAGCCAGTTCGACCTGCTCGTCCCGATGCGGGATCTACCCGCCAAGGCGGACGATCCGGACGAGCCGGTGGAAGACTCGAACACGGACGAAGCTCGTCCGGCGCAAGGAGAGCCATGAGCGGAACGGTGCTGTTGGTAGACGACGATCGGAGCATGGGCGACATGCTCGTCCGTGCGCTCTCGAAGAAGGGCTTCGAGGCCAAGCACGCCAGCTCCGGCGCCGAGGCGCTCGCGAAGCTCGACGAGGAGAGCTTCGATGTCGTCGTCACCGACTTGAACATGAAGGGCCTCGACGGCCTCACGCTCTGCCGGCGGATCGTGGAGAAGCAGCCCGACGTGCCGGTCATCGTGATCACGGCGTTCGGAAGCCTCGAGACGGCGATCTCCGCCATCCGTGCGGGCGCTTACGACTTCGTCACGAAGCCCTTCGAGGTCGACAGCCTCGACATCTCGCTCGCGCGAGCGCTCCAGCACCGCGCGCTGCGAGAAGAGGTTCGACGCCTGCGTGAGGTCTCGCGCAACGTCGCTCCGAGCGAGGACATGATCGGGAGCAGCGGCGCGATGCACCGCGTCTACGACCTCCTGTCGCGCGTGGCCGAGTCGGACGTGTCCGTGCTGATCACGGGCGAGACGGGCACCGGAAAGGAGCTCGTCGCGCGCGCGATCCACCGCCAGAGCAAGCGGGTCGGCCAGTCGCTCGTCGCGATCAACTGCGGCGCGGTTCCGGAGTCGCTGCTCGAGAGCGAGCTCTTCGGACACGTCAAAGGCGCCTTCACCGACGCGCGAGGCGCCCGGAAGGGCCTGTTCCAGCAGGCGAACGGCGGGACGCTCTTCCTCGACGAGATCGGAGACCTCCCGATCGCGCTCCAGCCCAAGCTGCTCCGCGTTCTCCAGGAGCGAACGGTGCGGCCCGTCGGCAGCGACGTGGAGTTCCCCATCGACGTGCGCGTGATCGCGGCCACGCACCGCGATCTCGAGCAGATGGTCGAGGACCGCACCTTCCGGGAGGACCTCTACTATCGACTGAACGTCGTCTCGGTCGACGTCCCGCCCCTGCGCGGACGCGGCAACGACGTGCTGGCCCTCGCGCAGCACTATCTGGTCGCCACGGCGCGGCGAAACGGGAAGAGCGTGACGGGCATCTCGCCCGAGGCCGCCGAGCGTCTCCTCGGCTATCCCTGGCCTGGGAACGTACGTGAGCTGGTCAACTGCATGGAACGCGCGGTGACGCTCACGCGCTTCGAGGCCATCACGGTCGACGATCTCCCCGCGAAGGTGCGCGACCACAAGCGAACCCAGGTAGTCGTCGTCGCGGAGAACGAGGACGAGCTCGTCTCGATGGACGAGGTCGAGCACCGCTACATCGCCAAGGTCATGGACGCAGTCATGGGAAACAAGACGCGCGCCGCCGAGATCCTCGGCTTCGACCGCAAGCGCCTCTACCGCAAGCTCGAGAAGTACGGCCTCGTCGCGGGCGGCGGGCGGCTGAGCGAACCGCCGACCTGACGGCCGAGGGCCCTCCGTGGCCCGCGCGCGAAGAGGGCCCAAACGAAACGAAACGAAACGAGCCGCCGCTGCCGAAGCAGGGCGACTCGTTTCTCGACGTTCGAGGGGCTGTCTTGTTCAGGCGGCAGTCAGCGGCGGGGGCACCACACTCTTGCGCGCCGCCATCGGATGCTGGCTGAGCGTCGTGTGCTGATCGAGCCCGCGGACGATGAACTTGCGGTTCTGGTCCTTGAGCTCGGTGGACACCTCGTGCATCCGCTCCATCACCGTGTGGTCGACGACGCGGCAGTCACGGAGGTCGAGCACGACGGTCGGCGTGGTCGCCGCGACGATGCGGGACTTGATCCCGAGGTAGTTGCTGAACACGGCCGCGCCGTGGACCGTGATGGTGGTGGTGTCGCCGTCGACGACGCTCTCGGCACGCGCACGGAAGAGAGCACCGAGCGGGGCGCCGTTCACGAGGTGGATGACGAACTTCGTGACGATGCCGAGCGCGACGCCCACGAGGAGGTCGACGGCCACGCAACCGACCAGGGTCACCAGGAAGATCACGAGCTGCTCGCGGCCGACCTTGTAGGTGTTGGTGAACTCGGACGGCGAGGCGAGGCGCGTGCCCGTGTAACAGAGCATCGCGGCCAGCGCAGCGGCCGGGATGTAGTGGATGGCGAACGGGGCGGCCGCGACGAACGCGAGGAGGAAGACGCCGTGGAAGAAGTTCGCGTACTTCGACGACGCGCCGTTGTTGAGGTTCGCCGAGCTACGAACGATCTCGGAGATCATCGGAAGGCCGCCGACGAGGCCGCAGAGCGTGTTGCCGATGCCGACCGCGAGCACGTCGCGGTTGAGGTCGGACTTGCGTCGAAGCGGGTCGAGCGCGTCGATGGCCTTGGCGCTCAGGAGCGACTCGATGGTGCCGACCAGGCAGAACATCACGATGTAGCGGATCGACGTCGCAGACGTGACCTGCGAGAAGTCCGGGAACTGGATGGCCTGCCAGAGCGAGCCGCTGATGGTCACGAGGAAGTTCGGACCGACGGTCTGGGTGGACCCGAGGACCGCCACCGAGTGCTCGGTCCCGAGCCCGAAGAAGACGCCGAGCGGCACTGCGACGAGCAGGACGACCATCGGGGCGGGGACCTTCTTGATCGTCGGGTTCTTGATGCGCGGCCAGCCGAAGAGCACAAGGAGGCTGACGAGCCCGATCACCATGATCGGCACGTTCGGATGCATCAGCGTGTTCGGCAGCTCCCCGTAGAGCGCGAACGGCTCGTGCGCGTGAGGCGTCACGCCGAAGACGGCGTGCATCTGCTTGGCGAAGATGATGATACCGATGGCGGCGAGCATGCCGTGCACGACGGATGCGGGCGCGAGGTCACCGAGCTTGCCGGCCTTGAAGAGGCCCATCAGCGTCTGGAGGACGCCCGCCACGACGATGCACGCGAGGGCGCGGTGGTAGCCGACGAGGCTTCCCTCCACGCCATCGCCGAGCTCGGTGACCGCGCCGAGCGCGATGACGATGAGACCCGCGGCGGGGCCCTTGATCGTCATCGGCTGCCCGCCGATGAACGTGACGAGCACGCCGCCGATGATCGCGGTGATGACGCCTGCGAGAGCCGGGAAGCCGCTCGCCCTCGAGATTCCGAGGCAGAGCGGCAGCGCGATCAGGAAGACGAGGAAGCCAGAGAGGACATCGGCGCGAAGACCGCCGGTCTTTCCGTCCTTCATGGGCTGAGAAACGGAACTGGATGCTTCGGTCGACATGGCCGCCCCTGGAGCAGAGGGCGTGCCATCGCTGTGTGCCTGAAATTGTTGCGCTTTTTGTCGCGCCGCGCACGGCGGCCTCGGGGCGAAACGACTCGGGGGGGCCGACGGAGAAGCTCGACGACACGGCAGCGTCCGCACCTCCCGGCGAGTCAGTCCGCGCTCGGGGAGGCCGCTCTCCCCGCGCTGGACCGGAGGCGCAGCCGGACCTCGAGCGCGCCGTACCGCCAGCGGGCGTAGGCGATCGCCAGACCGGCCCCGAGGAGCATCCCGAGCAGCCCCAGCGCGCCGGCCTCGGGACCGAAGTCCCCGCCGGTGAGCCAGTGCGCTCCGCGGACGTCACGCTCGAGCAGCGCGGCCCGCCTCATCACGAAGCCGCTCACCGGCATCCCGAGCAGGGCTTGGCCGAGGTTCCAGGCGAAGTGGACCCCGATCGAGAAGGCGAGGTCGCCCGTCAGCAGGAAGCCCGCGGAGAGCAAGACCCCGCCGCCGACCGCGATGTTGAAGGTGGACAGCACGGTGGCCCCCGCGTTCGTAGCGTGCGCGAGGCCGAAGACCGCGGACGAGATGCCGACGGCGAGGAGCGCCCCGATCGGCGGCGAGACGCGCTGGCTGGTGAGCCCCTCGGTCATGTTCACGATGTGGTAGCCGCGGAAGACGAGCTCCTCCTGGACCGCCACGGCGACGAAGAACGACGCCGCGACGCCGACCGCGGCGAGCCGCGCGCCGTCGAGCGCGACAGCCTCGAAGCTCGAGACGCCCAGCCCGACCTCGAGGCTCAGGACGAAGCCGATCGCGGTGGCTCCCGTGGCCGCGCCCGCGGCGAGGTCGAGCGCGCGGCGGCCATCCACGCGGAGACCGAGGTCGATGAAGGCACGGCGGTCGACGAAGCGGGCCGCCGCCCAGGTCACGACGACGACGAGCAGGAGATCGAGCACGACGATCAGCCAGCCCGGCAGGACTGCCGAGAGCGCTCCCAGCGCGATCACGATGATCGCCAGTCCGAGGAAGTGGATCGCGAGGCGAAAGAACGCGCGCGGACGCTTCTCCACGGGGCTCACGAAGATGGCCAAGAAGCGCGACGCCGGGGCGGGCTCGGAGAGCTCGTCCGGATCGATGGGATCGCCCGATTGGGACGGCACCCGGCCTACCGGCGCTGGAGCTGTTCGAGACGCGAGAGCCTCCCGAGCTCTGCGCTCGGGCCCTGCTCTTCCGAACGTGCGGAGCTCTGAGCACGCCACCAGGCGACGTAGGAGTCGAGGGTCGTCCGCAGATCGGGGAACGCCGCCTGATCGAGATCCTCGAGCCGATCGATGACCTCGTCGGAGAGCATGAGCGACTGGCGGCGGTGCAGCGCGACGGCCCAGGCCAGCCACTCGGAGCCGCCGACGAGCTTGGCGAGACGCACCGCGAAGGACGCGATCATCGCGGTGTGGGTGCCCTCGAGCCGATCGCCCGCGGCGAGACGCTCGTCGATCTCCTTGGCGGCACGACGCATCAGTCGCTCGGCCTCGACGGATCGCCCGCTGCTCAGCGCACGCTCGATGACCTCACCGAGGAGCTGGAACGTCCAGCTGCGCTTCGGCTCGGGGACGGCGCCGGACATCGTGTCCTCGTCCGCGAGCGCGGGCGCGCCGCAGTGCGGGCAGCTCGGCGCACCTTCGGGATATGGCGTGCCGCACGCGTGACAGAGCTTCATGTACCCGGTCGGCCGCGGCGCGCGCTCGGCCCGACCGACGACGGAGAAGAGGAGCTCCTGCGTCCCGAGCCGGATGCGGTCCCCGTCCTTGAGCGGGTGCTCGCCCTTCGTGAGGCGCCCGTTGATGCGTACGCCGTTTCGACTCCCCAGATCCGAGATGGATGCCTCGTCCCCGGAGATGAGAATTCGCGCATGCTTGCGCGACATCAGGGGGTCCTCGATGGTGATCTGACAGTCGGAGCTGCGTCCGACGATCACTTCGGGCCCCGTGAGGTCGAACTCCTGCAAGAGGAAGCGCAGGCGAAAACGCGTCACGGTGCCGCATCTTACGGAAAGCAGACGCGCGGCGTAAAGCGTTCTCGGGGAAGACGAACACGGAGACCAGTCCGCCGGGGTTCCTGGTACCCTTCGAGCGTGGATAGCTCGCGGATTCGCGTTCTCATCACGGCCTTCGCGACGGTGCCCGGCTCGTCGCCGCACGCCGCCGCGCTCATGGCGATGATCGCCTCGGTCCGCGCCGAGATCGACATGGTCACGGTGAAGAGCGAGACGACCTCGCACCACGAGCGCATCGGCGAGGCGCGCATGTTCCGCGTTCCGGTCGGAGAGCAAGGGCCGCTCGAGCAGCGCGTCACGTTCGATCGCGCCGTGGGAAGGCAGCTCGAAGCCGAGCGCTACGACGTCGTTCACGTCCGCGGACCGTTCGAAGGCGCGCTTGCTGCCGAGCGAAAGAGCACCTACGGGTTCCAGCTCGTCTACGAGATGGCGACGTTTCCGGACGAAGCGCTCGGCGCGGAGGTCGAGAAGCGCTGGGCCGAAGCCCACGAAGCCTGCCTCGAGCAGGCCGACCTCGTGCTCGTGCCGACGGAGGCGGCTCGGCGCGGCGTCGCCGAACGTGTCTCGGGCGATCGCGTGATCGTGCTGCCGCCGGGAGTCGACGTCGGCGACTACGACTGGCGGCCCACGATGGTGACCACCGTGCCGCGCCTCCTGTATCTCGGTGCGTTCACCGCGGATCGAGACCTCGCCACGCTGCTCGGAGCGGTGAAGCGTATCTCGACCACGCGCGAGGTTCGCGTGCTCATCGCGGGCGAGACGAACCGCGCGCGGCGCGAGCGCGTGCGGCAGATGGTCGACGCCTTCGGGCTGAGCAGCGTCGTCGGCATCCGCGGCGAGCCCGCGGCGATCGCGGGGGTCATCGCGGGAGCCGACCTCTGCATCGCGCCGGCGAGCGAAGTACCGCGCTTCCAGGTGCTGGGTGACCTGCCGCAGCCTCTGCTCGAGTACCTCGCGTGTCACCGCCCGGTGGTCGCCGCCGGTGTTCCGGGCGTGGCCGAGGTGCTGCGCGACGAGCAGGAGGGCCTGCTGTATCCGCCCGGCGACGAGGCGGCGCTCAGCGAGGCCGTGCTCGAGATGCTGCGCGACGCGTCTCTTTCGCAGCGCCTGACCGAGCAGGGCTATCGCCGCGTCCGCGAGCTCTTCTCGAGCGGAGCGCGGAGGCGGCGGGTGTCGGAGGTGTACGAGCGGCTCGTTCCTGGCAGCCAGGCCACCGATCCGTGGGAGGACGGCTTCGGCGAGGACGAGACCGGCGAGATCTTCGGCACCGCGAGCACCTCCGCGATCGATCTCGACGCTGCCGTGGAGGAAGAGTCGGAGCGGATCGAGACCAGCGAGGTCGAGGCGCTCGAGAACGTCGACGAGCTCGCGTTCGAGACGACCAACGGAGGCCTCGATGGCGATGGGGTCACGGGCAACATCGATCTCTCGATGCGCGTCGACACCGACCCCGGGATCGCGGCGGAGAAGACGCGACCACGCGCCCCCGACACGGATCCGGGATCGCACGGGTGAGCTGCTCTCGTCGGCTCGCTCCGCCGACCGCTCCCCTCCGCGCTCGGCTCCGCGAGCACTCCCTTAGAGGCCCATCGGCCCGTGCCCGTCCATGTTGGTGAGGAAGAGGCGCTCTCGCGTCACCGCGATCGGAGCGAGCGTCTTCTCGAGCTCGGGTGACATCGCGAGGAGGCGCCGGTTCGCGAGCGCGAGGAACCCGTTCTGCTCGTACGCACGCTGCCAGCGCGGATCACTGTGGTTCGCGAACACGAGGTCGGCGCCGGCGTTGCGGAGAAATCGAAACGCCGCGGCCACGATCCGCGGCGCCTCACCGGGCGGCCCGAGCGCGTCGACGACGGCGCCGACGAGCAGATCGCCGAAGCGCGGATCGGCCTCGTGCTTCTTGAGCGTCACCGCGGCCCAGCCGATGGGGCGCCCCCGCGCCAGAACCTTGAGGCGCGCGACGTGCGACCACTCGGCCGGCTCCGGCTCGGAGGGCACGAGCGCGTTCATCGTCGCCGCGTCCCGGCACGCGATGGCCGCGTAGTCCGCGCGGCTGCGCTCCCAGACCTCGTCTGCCCACGCGCCGAACGACGAGACCTCTTCGTACTCGGGACGGAAGACCTTTCCCGAGCGCAGCCGCATGGCCGCATGCAGCGCGGCGATCCCGATCGAGCCGACGCCCGTCCAGGCGAGCGCGTCGAGGGCCAGGCGGCGCTCGGTGGTCGTGCGGAGGTAGGGGCTCTTCCGGAGGAACGCGTGCGGGTTGACCACCCGGAGGAGGAACGGCGTCGCCACCGTGGTCCACCCCATCTTCAAGAGCATCTGCAGCATCGGCTCGTCGAGGCCGCCGTGGCCCCAGCTGTAGAGCCGCGGATGCTTCTTCAGCATGTCGCGCATCATCCGCAGACCGAGCGGACCGAAGCGCGGATCGACGACGCCCTCCGACACGGGGCCTTGCCAGTCGGTCACCACGATCGGCTCGCCGTTCACGCGCCACTCGTGTGGCTTCAGCGCGTACGCGCCGCGCACGACGGCGCCGTCTTCCAGCGCGAGGTGGTACTCGCGCCAGGTCTTCTGCGCGTCTCGCGCCGGACCCGGCTCTTCCCTCGGGAGCCAAAACGGGCGCGAGCTCACGTAGAAGCCCCAGGAGGAACCCTTGTCGTGGAGGCGCGCGTTGAAGGCGAGGACCTTCTCCTCGTGGGACTTCGCGTGGGGGACGATGGCGATGGGCATCGGACGTGGATCGTAGCCCGAGCCCGGCCCTCAGGCAGACGTCAGTCCTTCCGGCCCCTTAGCCGTTGTTCCCGTACCATCCGGCCATGAGCGACATCGACAAGCCGGCAGTCTTTCCGATCCGCCACTTGCTGCGCGACCCCGAGGTCACGGAGATCATGCTCAACGGGCCGCACCAGGTGTTCGTCGAGAAAGGCGGCATGATGCGACCGCTGCCTCCGGTCTTCGCGGACGCGCAGCAGATGTTCGGGCTGGTGGACAACCTGATCGCGAACACCGGCCGCGCGGTGAACGCGAAGTCACCGATGGTCGACTTTCGTCTCGACGACGGCTCTCGCGTGAACATCGTCATCGCGCCCGTCGCGATCGGCGGCCCGGTGATCACGATCCGGAAGTTCACGCGCGCGCTCAGGACCTTCGAAGACCTCATCGCGCGCGGGACGCTCACGCGCCGGATGGCCGACTTCCTCGAAGCCGCCGTACACGCACGACTGAACATCATCTTCTCCGGCGGCACGGGGACCGGAAAGACGACGACCCTCGGGCTCCTGTGCAACGTGATGGACAAGTCGGAGCGCATCGTCGTCATCGAGGACACGGCGGAGCTCGATCTCCAGCTCCCGCACTGCGTTCGCCTCGAGTGCCGCCCGCCGGGCATCGAAGGCGCGGGCGGCGCGACGCTCGGCGAGCTGCTCAAGAACAGCCTCCGCATGCGTCCGACGCGCATCCTCGTCGGCGAGATCCGCGGCGAAGAAGCGTTCGAGATGCTTCACGCGATGTCGAGCGGTCACGACGGCTCGATGGCCGTCATGCACGCGAGCTCGCCTCTCCACGCCATCGCGCGGCTCGAGCTCATGCTCCTCGCGCGCGGGCTGCCGCTCCCGCTCTGGGCGATCCAGCGACAGATCGCGACGAGCGTCGACCTGGTCATCCAGCACGCGATCATGAAGGACGGCGTGCGCCGCGTGACGCACATCGCCGAGGTCGCGGGCGTGTCCGAAGACCAGGTGATCCTCTCGGGGCTCTTCGAGTACCGGCTCGCCGGCTATGCGGCAGACGGCAGCGCGGTGGGAGGCTTCATCGCGAACGGGGCCCGACCGAAGTTCATGGACAAGCTCAAGCTAGCGGTCGGCCCAGCGAGAGCCGACGAGCTGCTCGTCGCAGGCAGGGCCTGACGCAAACTGCCACGCCCCGCGCCTCTCGCTTTCCGTTCTGCGCCTGATAAACCGCCGCTCGGATGTCTGCGCCCGAGACCGAGAGCGCCTTGCCGGCAGACGTCGGGAGCGACGCGAGCGCCGCACACGCGGAGGCGGTGAAGGCCGATCGCGCGGAGACGCGTCGGCTCGCGCTTCGTGGCTCTGCCTTCACGCTCGGCGGCTACGCCGCCTCGCAGCTCGTTCGCCTCGGCTCGAACCTCCTCCTCTCGCGGCTGCTCTCGCCCGACGACTTCGGGCTGACGCGGATCCCGAACGTCGTGCTGCTCGGCGTTCACTTGCTCTCGGACATCGGGATCGGGACCGCCATCATCCAGAGCAAGCGGGGCGACGATCCCCGCGTCATCGACACGGCGTTCTCCCTCCAGGCGCTCCGCGGCGTCTACGTGTTCCTCGCGGTGTCGATCCTCGGCTTCCCGCTCGCGTGGTGGTACGGCCAGCCCGACTACCGCTGGATGATGCCGCTCGCTGGCGCAACGGCGCTCTTCGACGGCCTCTCCGCCATGGCCCTCTTCACGGCGAACCGCGCGCTCCGACTGGGTCGCATCACGCTCATCGAGCTCGCGGCCGCCATCGCCGCCGCCCTGACGATGGGCGTCACCGCTTGGCTCACCGGATCCGTAGCCAGCCTCCTCGTCGGCGGGCTCGCGGCCGGCAGCGTGCGGCTGGTGCTCTCGCACGCGTGGCTCCCGGACGCGCGCTTCGAGTTCGCGTGGGACGAGGCGGCGCGGAAGGAGATCCTCTCGTTCGGCCGGTGGGTCTTCGCGTCGACGGCGCTCACGTTCGTCTCGATGAACGTCGACAGCCTCTCGCTCGGAACGCTCGTCTCTCCGGCTGATCTCGGGCTCTACGCCATCGCGCTCATGCTCGCGTCGTTGCCGCGCGAGGTGGTCAACCAGCTGACGCAGCGCGTGTACTACCCGGTCGTCTCTCGCGTGATCCGCGAGCACGCCGACATCGCGCAGGTGCGCGACCTGCGCATGAAGCTGTGTTTGCTGCTCGTCGTACCCGTCGGCTGCACGGTCGGCGTCTCGATCCCCGTCATCGGGTTCCTCTACGACGATCGCTACGCCGCCGCGGGCCCGCTCATGGCGATCCTCTCGATCGGCACGTGGTTCTCGATCCTCGAGATGACGTACGGAGCGATCACGCTCGCGCGTGGGGAGCCGCGCTTCATCACGTACGGGACGGCCGCCAAGACGCTGATCTTCGCGGCCCTGGTCGTCCCCGTCTTCCGCGCGTTCGGCGTCGAAGGCGTGGCGGCGCTCGTCTCCGCCTCGACGCTCGCCCTGGTCGTCGCGCTCGCGTTCTCGGCGCGCGCAGCCGGCGTGGCGATGATCGCCGTCGACGTGGCCATGACGGTGACGATGCTGGCGTGCGCCGCGGGCGCGTACGCACTTCATCGCGTCGTCGAAGCCCAGACCGGGAGCTCGCTGCTCGCCATCCTTCTCCTCGCGGTGCTCGCGCTCG
>JBBSAT010000266.1:0-11381 GCA_038252025.1 Polyangiales bacterium
AGCGCGATCGTCTTGCGCGCGATCGGCGGCGCGACGCCCTCATCACCGTCGCCGGTTCGCATTCACCTCGTGATCGATGCGAGCACGTCGATGGAGAGCCGCTGGGGCGAGGTCATCTCGGCAGCGCTCGCGCTGGTGGGTCACCTCCGCGCCGAGGACGAGCTGCAGATCGTCGTGTACTCGACCGGTGCGCGCGTGGCCCTCGCGCCCACGCGCGTCGGGAACGGCGCCGCCGCGCGCGCCGCGATCGCCCACCTACGCTGCGGCGGTCGCACGAACATCGAAGCAGGCCTGCGCGCCGCGTACGGCTCGCTCGCTCCCGACGGCGGCTCGATCGTGCTCCTCCTGTCGGACGGCGTGCCCCAGGGCGGCCTCGCGATGCCGAGCGAGCTCGGGGCGCTCGCGGGGCAAGCGCGCGCGTCCATGGGCGCGACGACGATCACGATCGGGCTGGGCAACGAGTTTCATCCGGGCGTACTGCGCTCGATCGCGCGCCGCGGCGGAGGCGACTTTCGGATCGCGCCGAGCCCGCGAGACCTCGACGCGCTCTTTCGGGCCGAGCTGGAAGCGCACGCGCGCATCGTCGCGCGGGACGTGACGTTCGACCTCGACCTGCGCCCAGGTGTGCAGATCGACGCGAGCCTGGACCTCACGGCGCTCGATGCGGCGGTCAGCCTCGAAGGCGCGCACGTCTCCGTACGGATGCCGGCGCTCTCGGCGGGAGAGAGCCGCTCGATCGTGCTTCCGATCGCGACCGAGCACGCGTCGATCCTCGCGGCGGTGGAGGGCGGCGCGCGGGTCGGGGGGAGCCTCGTGCGCGGTCAGCGTGGGCTCTCGCTCGGCGTCTCGGTCTCGCCAGTGGCGGCCGGAGCGCTCCTCGCGACCCTCGACGCCGATCTCCAGAGCGCTCTGATCGCCTCGGCCTCGGCGGTCGAGAACGGAGATGCGATCGGCGCGAGCGCTGCGCTGAGGGCGCACGCCGAGCGGGTCCGCGCATCCGTCGTCGTGGCGCCGCCCGCGCTCGATGCGCGGATCGAGCACACGTTCGCGTTCGCCGCCGCGCTCGATGCGCTCGTCCCGGGCGCAGGGTGGGGCTCTCGCCGACAGACGGCTGCGGCGATGATCGAGTGGGCGGGCGGTCTCTGAGGCAGCCAAGCGTCAGTGCCCGCGCATCCACCGGATGCGGGTGAGCCAGTCGCGCGCCTCGACCTGCGCTCCATCGTCACCGGTCGACTCGATGTCTCTCAGCGCGCGCTCGGCGCCGTCGAGGTCGAGGGTCCGGACGCGCGCGATGGCGTCGAGCCGGCGCGCTTCTCGAACGATCCGATCGCTCGGCAGCCCCCGCTCGAGCGCGCGACGCAGGAGCGGCGCGGCTCGGTCGTAGCGCTGCCTGAACGCCATCTGGCGGGCGATCATATAGTCGGCGAGGCCATCGTCTCGCGCTTGCTCGAGCCGCGCCAAGGCTTCGATCGTCGTCGCCGCGTCGTGGGTCGTGCGCGCGTCGGGCACGAGCACCTCTCGGAGCGCCTCGGCCGTCTCGCCGCCGCTGTCGATCGCGAGGAGCTTGACCTCGATCTGGCGCGCCTGGTCGTCCGTCGACGGCACCGCGGCGTTCGTCTCGTAGAGGGCGCGCGCGCGAGCCAGATCGCCGTGCGTGAAGAGCGCGTCGGCGAGGGTGTCTCGCGCCGCGACGATCACGGCGCCGGGGACGCTGTCCTCGTTCGCCTCGAGCGCGTGGAGCCGTTGCTCGGCGAGGTCGAGCTCTCCGCTCCGCGCGAGCGCGCCGATCCGGCGGGCCGCGAAGCGAACGTTGCCGGGGTCGATGCGCTCGATCGCGCTGCATGCGGCGAGCGCGCGTGAGTCGTCGCCGGAGCCTTCGGCGCTCCCGAGCTCGGTCTCGAGCGCGGCGATCGCGTGCGGGCAGACCTGCGTGAAGATCGCCGGCTGCGCGAAGCGATACTCGGCCAGCGCGATGGCGGCCGGAGGGACTTCGACGGTGTCGAGGAAGGCGAGCCACTCACGCTCGGCCTCCGCCAGCGGCATCCCCAGCGCCGCCTCGTAGTCTCCCGTTCGATAGAGCGTGCGCAACGCGCCAGAGCCGCGCGTGTCGAGGATCCAGCGCACGAACGAGCCGTTGGCCGTGTACGCGCGGCTCGCGGGCTCGAGCAGGAAGCCGAGGCCTTCGGTCGACGCGATGCTCGGTGCGTGTCCGACCTCGATCATCGCGCGCGCCCACTGATGCGGCGTCAGGCCCTCGCGCGCGTCCCACGCGACGGCGACCGCGGCGCCTTCGATGATCGACGACGAAGGCAGGAGCCCGCCGAGCGAGCCGGAGATGCGGAAGGGACCGATCCCGGTCGCTCCGAGGACGGCGTGGACGAGCTCGTGGAAGAGCACGGGGTGCGGATCGCTGCCCAGCTGGAGGTAGACCTCGTCGCGCCACGGCTTGGCGATGTAGGTGCCCGACGCGCCCATCTGCTGGCGCTTCTCTTCTTCGCTGCGGAAGAAGAACGCCGTGATGCGCGCGGGGTGCGTGATGCCGACGATGTGCTCGGTCTGCCAGATCCGGAAGTCGCAGTCGTCTCGGAGCCGCTCGGCGATCTCGAGCGGGAGCTCGTGCGGAACGACGACGGTGCAGCGCTCGCCGCGGAGCGAGGTGCCGAGCGCGGCGGTCATCGAGGCGGCCGTGCTGCGGTGTCCGAGCTCGGGCCCGTAGATCTCGCCGGCCGAGGCGAGGAGCGCGAGCGCGACGGCGCACGCTGCGAGGAACGGGCGCGCGGCGAGCGCGCGGGAGCGGATCCTGCCGGTGTCGAAGCCCGCCCGCACGAGACACGAAGCCGAGACGATCCAGGCGATCGTGATCACGCGAAAGGTCAGGTAGCGGCTCTCGATCGCGATGTCCGGATCGTAGAGCGAGCCCGGGAAGTACCCGACGAAGTGCGAGTACGCGAAGATCGCGGGCGTCGAGTAGAAGCGCAGGAGCCCGAGCAGCGCGACGCCGACGGGCGCGAGCGCCGCCAGCACAGTGGCGAGGCGAGGACGCGGGACGGCGAGCCCGATCAGCGTTCCCACCACGCCCGCCAGCGCGAGCCCGAGTACCGGCCCGAGGGCGAAGAACGCCAGCCCTTCGAGCGGCGCACACCAGCGCGCGCGCGCGGCGCCGAGGACGAGGCCGACGAAAGGCACGGCGAGCACGAGGAGGTTCGCCGCCGCAACGTCTCGAGCGATCTGACGCAGCGTCCCGTCGCGCGCGCCGATCGCGAGCCGAGCGCTCATGGCCGCGGTGAAGGGCGGCAGGACGAGCCCGACCACGAGCGCGCTCTCCACGCCGTGCACGGCGAGCAGCGGCGAGAACAGACAGGCGATCGTGACGAGGCTCGCCACGCCGAGCGCGACACGCACCGAGGTCTTCGACAGCAAGGAACGGAGCTTCATCGAGGGCGCGCTTCTTCGCCCTTGTCCGGAATGAACGTCATCGCGCGCTCGGCGAGCGCGGTGATCGTGAGCGACGGGTTGACGCCCGGGTTGGCGCTCACGGCCGAGCCGTCGATCACGAAGAGGCCGTCGTAGCCGTAGACGCGGTGCTGCGCGTCGATCACGCCTTCGGTCGGGCTCTTGCCCATGCAGGCTCCGCCGAGGATGTGTGCCGTCGTCGGCGTGCCGAGCAGCGTCTCGGTCAGCATCGTCACGCCGACACCGCCCACCTTCGCGGCGAAGCGCTCGGCGAGATCGGTCGCCTCCTTCATGAACGCCGTGGGGGCCGTGGTGCCCGGGTCGAGCGCGGTGACGAGGCCCTCGCTGAAGCCGGTGAAGGCCGAGCGGCCGAGCTCGAGCGAGAGCGTTCCTTCGAGGGTGCGCATGTAGAGGAGGATCTGGCTCTGCTTGGCGAGGTCTCTCACCGTCAGCGCCTTCATCCAGGTGAGCGGCTGGCGGAGCAGGCTGCGGGCGGTGCCGCCGAGCCGGACCAGCACGTTGTTCCCTGGCGCGTGCGGCGCGAGCAGCGTGCGAAAGAAACCGGAGCCCGCCCCGTAGCGAACCGGCTCGATGTGGCTGTGCTCGTCGGTGTGCAGGATCGAGGTGATCGCCACGCCCTTGGAGAAGTCCTCCTTCGGGTCGGGCGAGAGCACTGCGATGAGCGCTTCGTTGTTCGTCCGTACGGCCTTGCCGACCATCGGCGAGAGCTTCGGCAGCCCCTTCGGATCGCGCTTCATCTGGAGCAGCAGTGGGATCGTGCCCATCACGCCGCCCGCGAAGATCACCCGGTCGCTCCGGAACGTGGTCGCGCCGTCGGTGCCCTTCGTCTCGACGAAGTAGCCGCCGCCCTCTCGCACGCGCACCGCGTGGACCTCGGTCTCGGCAAGCACCTCGGCGCCCCGCTTCTCGGCGAGGTAGAGGTAGTTTCGATCGAGCGTGTTCTTCGCGCCGACGCGGCAGCCCGTCATGCACGCGCCGCAGAAGGTGCAGCCGGTGCGCTCGGGCCCTTCGCCCGCGAAGTACGGATCGGGAACCGTCTCGTTGGGCTTGCCGAAGAACACCGCGACATCCGTCGGGTGGAAGTCGTCTTCGCGACCGATGTCCTTCGCGATCTCCTGGAGCACCTTGTCGCCGCGCGTCAGCGACGGATTCGGCGCGGCGCCGAGCATCGTCTTCGCCGTGGCGTAGTGGCGCGCGAGCTCCTTCTTCCAGTCCGCGAGCCCGGCCCAGCTCCCGTTCGTGAAGAACGCGTCCTTCGGAAGCGGGAGCGTGTTCGCGTAGACGAGCGAGCCACCACCGACGCCGACGCCGTGGAGGATCGTCACGTGCCGCATGAACGACATCTGGAAGATCCCGCGGAGGCCCAGCTGCGGCTGCCAGAGCCAGCGCTTCACGTCCCAGTTCGTCTTCGGGAAGTCGGACGCCGTGAAGCGGCGCCCTTTCTCGATGACGAGGACGCGATAGCCCTTCTCCATCAGCCGAAGCGCGGAGACGCTCCCACCGAAGCCGGAGCCTACGATGATGAAGTCCCAGTCTTCTCGGAGCGCCATGGTGGCCGGAGGATAGGGCCACGCGCGAGGCGCGACCAGGACCTCAGCCGCCCACTGGTGCGGGCTCCCGGATCGCGTGACAGACGCAGGAGCCGCCGTCGCTCAGGTCGTTGAAGGCCGCGCAGACGTCGAGCGCGCTCGCGAGGCTGCGGGCCTCGATCACCTCGGCCTCCTGCTCGTGGCCCAACGGGGTCGGAACGCTGCAGAGGTAGGCGTCCGCCATCGGGTACGCGGAGAGGCCCAGGTCGCCCGTAGCGACGACGGTGGTGGCGCCTCCGGAGCTCATCATCTGCTCGGCGACCCCGCGTGCGATGTCGGCGTCGATCTGTGCGCCGGTACCGACGGCGCTCGAGCCTCCACCGGCCGCTGCCACCGCCGCGCCGAGGATCGTGAAGCACCCCGGGCAGAACGGGAGAGCGAGCCCGATCACGAGGATGGCAGCGCGCACGAGCCTCAGCCTACGGGCTGGCGGCGCCGATCTTCCGTCCTGTCACTCCGCGTAGCGGACCGCGAAGGGGCGCGCCTGCACGATCACCGGGCGGTGATCGGGGCCTGCGATGAGGAACTCGACGTCCACCGCGTTCGATCCAGCCGAAAAGCTCGGCGCGAAGTGAGCGTGGAGCGCGGTGAGCACGTCGGTGAGGCGAAGCACCTCGGTGTCCGAGAGGATCGGCGCGCCATGCGTCCTGGAGCTTCGTGAGAGGACCTCCGGCTCGCGCTCGGGGAGATACGTGAGCACGAGGAACTGCTCCGGCACCTCGTCCGAGCCCGCGCCCGTGACGCTCCCTTCCATCGTCTGTGCGTCGATGAAGACTGCGGGCCGAAAGCGATCGAAGGGGTTCGCCGTCAGCGCGACGCCGATGGCGATCCCATCGTCGACCGACGTCTGGACGAGCACCGCCATCGCGACGCGCGCGTGGTCGATGCGATACCACTCGCGCTCCTCGTGCGCGCCTAGGTTGTAGACGCTCGCCCAGACGCCTCGGAGCGCGTCCGCGATCTCGACGTCCCCGGGATCGTGCGCGACGGTGATCGACGAGTAGAGGCCTGCGCCGTTGAAGCCGGGGAGGTCTTCGGCGTTCGTGCTCGATCGGAAGCGGAGCCGCCCCGGCGCATGGAGGTCTGCGATCTGCGCGCGCACGTTGGCGAGGAGCGCAGTGTCCACGGGCGCCGCGAGGATCTGTGCGCGAAGGGCCGCCAGACGCAGCGCGCGCACCCCCGCGTCGGCCTGGAACTCCGGGTCCTGCAGCATCGCGTCGACGCCTTCGCGCAGGCCGTTCCTCTCGAGGTGCTCGGAGAAGAAGTGCATCGGGACGACGAACCCGAGGGGCACCTCCACGCCCGGCAGGCGCGCGACCTCGCCGAGGTTCGACGCCTTCGCGCCCGCGAAGGGGACGTCGTGCGCCGAGAGCGTCGCGAGCGGGGAGAGCGCCGCGTGCGCGAGATCGAGCGGCGGCGAGAACGCTTGCCGAGGTCGAATCGCGGCCCAGTGCGCGGTCGCGTCGGCGAGCGGCGCCTCCACGACGAGGAGCTCGCTGTCCGTCACCTCGAGGCGGACGAGCCGGCCTTCGAGCGCGACCACGCGCGGGTCGGAGATCGCGTCGCGGAGCGCCGCGTCAGGCGTGTGCCGGTTCGCGGAGAGGAGCGCGACGTGCGCGAGCGGCGCCTGGAAGCGAGACGTCACGAGGCCTCCAACGACGGGGATGTCGTCTGGCACCTCTTCCGTCACGAGGATCTGGTTCGGCCGGACGCTCGAAGGATCGAGGCGCCCGTGGATGATCCGCAGGTAGCCGTACGCCACGCCCGCTTCGATCGGCTCGTAGCTCCAGCCCGCGTGAAGCACCTCGTCTTCGATCGTCGGGAGCGTGCCCGCGGGCAGGTCGAGGAGCGTGCGCGCGTGCAGATCCGAGATCGGATGAAAGCGCATCTCGGGCCCGAAGAACACGCGCGCGCGGACGAGCTCGAACGCGCCCTGAAGCTGGGCTGCGGACATGTTGTCCCCGCTCAGGATCTCGAACGCCCACGCGCCAGCGTCTCGATAGTGGATGAGCGATCCGAGCAGAAAGCGCCGCTCGGGCCTTCGATACTCCGAGACGTAGAACCGCATGCTGTCGGGGGAGATGCGGTGGCCCTCGCGGTCGAGGTGAGAGCGCGCGAAGTCGTAGTGCGAGTCGTAGCGATGCGAGTCGACGAAGTAGACGTGCGGCGCGCCGCTCTCGTCCGGGTCCGCGGTGTCGATGAGGAACTTCACCTCGTCGACGTGCGCGACCGAGCGGCCGCTCAGACCCTCTGCCATGCGCTCCCAGGTCGGGAGATCGGCGATCGACGAGGCGTGATCGAGGCGCTCGGCGGAGCCGGTGTGAACGCCGGGAGCGCCGCACGCCGCCATCAGGGCCACGGCGAGCGCGAGCGACCTGTTCCTTCCGGCGGGCTTCATCGCGGAGGATGGTACCCGGATTGATCTTCTCCGCTTGGGAGGGCAGAACGGGCGCCGCATGACCGACACGAAGATCCCCGTCACCGTCCTCACCGGCTTCCTCGGCGCGGGCAAGACCACGCTCCTGAACCGCATCCTCACCGAGCCGCACGGAAAGCGGATCGCCGTGATCGAGAACGAATTCGGGGAGATCGGGATCGATCAAGGCCTCGTCGTCCAGTCCGACGAGGAGATCTTCGAGATGAACAACGGGTGCATCTGCTGCACCGTGCGCGGCGATCTCATCCGGATCCTCGGGAACCTGATGAAGAGGCGCGACAAGTTCGATCACATCCTCGTCGAGACCACGGGGATGGCCGACCCAGGGCCCGTCGCCCAGACGTTCTTCATGGACGACGAGACGAAGGACCAGTTCCGTCTCGATGGGATCGTCACCGTCGTCGACGCGAAGCACGTGAGCCTCCACATCGACGAGTCGAGCGAGTGCAAGGAGCAGATCGCCTTCGCCGACCACGTGGTGCTCAACAAGGTCGACCTCGTGAGCGAGGCCGAGCTCAAGCGCGTCGAGGAGCGGATCCGATCCATCAACTCGCTCGCGAAGATCACGCGGGCGGTGAAGTGCGACATCCCGATCGCCGAAGCGCTGGACGTGGGCGGCTTCGATCTGGATCGCGCCCTCACGATCCGTCCGACCTTCCTCGAGCCCGAGTATCCGTTCGAGTGGACGGGGATCTACGCGCTCGAGGCCGGCGAGGTGGTGCTCGAGCTCGGTCACGAGCACGCGCATCACGAGCACGCGCATCACGAACACGCAGAGCACGCGCACGCGGATCACGACGCGCACGGGCATCACGCGCATCACGAGCACGATCATCACCTCGAGCTCGTGTTCCTTCCCGTCTCCAGGGCCGATGACGTCGCGCTGCGCGAGACGGCGGAGCAGGCGGTGCGCGTCTTCGCGGAAGAGACGCGCGAGCTCGACACGAAGACCGCGATCCCGGCCGCGACCCACGCTTGCGCAGATCTCGTCGGCGACACCACCCGCTACGCGCTGGCCGTTCCGTCGCGCGGTCTCTACGCGCTCTTCCTCGAGCACGCGCCCGAAGAGCTCGGCGTGCGCTTGCTCGTCAACGGGGATCTGCTTCGCCCCGCGATGGAACGCGGCTGGGCGGAGGGTCACACGCACGAGGAAGAGGTCTCCTCGGTCGGGCTCACGAGCGACCGGCCCATGGATCTGCGCAAGATGAACGCGTGGCTCTCGGGTCTCCTCCAGGACAAGGGCCCCGATCTCTACAGGACGAAGGGGATCGTCTCGATGACCGGGATGCAGAACCGCTACGTCTTCCAGGGAGTGCACATGCTCCTCGACGGGCGCGAGGATCAGCCCTGGAAGACGAACGAGAAGCGGGTCACGCAGATGGTGTTCATCGGCAAGAACCTCGACCGAGCCGCGCTCGAGGCCGGCTTCACCTCGTGTCTGAGCTGAGGCGCTGATGGGCCTCTTCGATCGGATCAGGCAGAAAGCGCCCGCGGGCCCGCTCTGGACGCGCGAGCTCGGCGATCATCCCGTCGGCGCGGGGTTCGTAGGCGACGGCAAGCTCGTCGTCGTGGGCACGGGCTCGGGGACCGTCCACGTGATCGACGCCGTGCGCGGAGAGGTGACGACGACGATCGCGGTCCACGACGCGGGCATGCTCGCGCTGTCCGTCTCACCGAACGGTGCGCTCGCTGTCACAGGCGGCATGGACAAGCGCGCGACGCTCGTCGACTTGCTGCGCGGCGAGGTCGTCCACTCGCTGCCCGCCGATGCCGACTGGGTCGATCAGGTCTGCTTCTCTCCGCGCGGCGATCTCGTGGCGTTCGCCGCCGGAAAGCACGTTCGCGTGCACGCGATCGACGGCAAGCACGTCGTGACGCTCGGCCCGCACGCGAGCTCCGTCGCGGGCCTCAGCTGGAGCCCGGACGGCACGCGGCTCGGCGTGGCCCGGTATGGCGGCGCGGACCTCTGGAACCTCGACGGCACGCTCGAGCGCGAGCTCGCCTGGAAGAGCTCGCTCGTCTCGCTCGCCTGGCAGCCGAAGGATCGGTTCATCGCGGCCGGCTGCCAGGACAACGCCGTTCACTTCTGGCGGCTCGGCGAGGGCAAGGACTCGATGATGGGCGGCTATCCGCAGAAGCCGAAGCAGCTCGCGTGGAGCAGCGATGGCGCATCGCTCGCGACCGGCGGAGGCGAGGAGATCGTCGTGTGGAGCTTCCGAGGGCAGGGGCCCGAGGGCTCGTCGCCGAAGATGCTCCGCGCGCACACGAAGGCGGTCACCACGATCGCCGCGGCGCACGGTGACCAGCGGCTCGCGAGCGGCGGCAAGGACGGCCTCTTCTGCGTGTGGCGCCCGCAGCGCAGCGAGACGCCGGTGCTCACGCACGCGATGAGCGCGCCGGTCGAGCATCTGGCGTTCCGTCACGACGACACCCACGTCGTCGTGACGGATCAGAGGGGCCGGGTCGCGCTCTTCAAGCTCCCCTGACGTCCCCGCCGGCTACGGCCGGAGGAACATCGGGTTCGTGACCGCGAAGGGGCGGCCCCCGTAGGCGATGTCCGGCTCCGTCGCCGCCGATGCGTGCAGGACGACCCATGCGCCGCTCGCAGGCACGTCGACCTCGATCGTCTCGGAGAAGCGCACCGGATCGATCGAGTCGGCGATCGGGATGATCTCGGTGCTCACGCCGTTCACGATCACCTCGAGCTGATCGACGTCGACGAACGACGGTGCGCGAAGTGTCACGTCGATCGATGCGCGCGCGCCGACGCCGGTCGCCGAGCCTCCCGGGATGATGCCCATCGGTCCGATGGCTTCCACGTAGATGCCGCCCGTGACGAACGAGGCGCCGGAGCGCGTCACGTCGCGCACGCGATCGCCGGTGACCATGAGGGGGTCGTCCTCGCCGATCCACAAGCAGGTCCGCGGATAGCCGACCGGGTCTTGCGTGATGTGGTGACTGTCCGAGGAGCCGACGGTCATCACGTGACGTCCCGTCGAGAGGAGCGAGAACCAGTCGACCACGGTCGTGTCGCGGAAGCGCTCGAAGTCACCGGAGTTGAAGACCTCGACCACGTCGAACTCTTCATCCCAGTTCTCCGGGTGCGTGACCGTTCCGGTCGTCGGATCGTAGCCAGCCTCGTTGAAGTAGCCCTGGCGGACGCCGCCCGCGCGCGGGTGGTTGATGATCAGCAGCGGCGACTCGGCGCGCGCGCGCACCACGGCGAACACGTCGGGCGCGAAGCGATCGAACCACGTGACGGCGCCGGAGCTCGGCCGGGTCGGCTCGACCACGAGCGGGAAGAGGCCGAAGTGGCCGTAGGTGAACGTCGTGAGCTCTTCTCCCGCGAAGCCCACCGCGAAGTCGGCCAGCCCGAGCCCGTCGATGACGGGCTGGAAGTCCGAGACCCACTCGTGCTCCGAGCGGATCGCGATCTCGAGCCCGTCCGCGACGAGCGCCGAGATCTTCGCGCGGCCGGTGTCGTCGCTGTCGACGGAGCGGTGCGTGTGGATGTGATAGTCGGCGCACATCAGCCCGGGCGTGTCGAACGCGCGCACGAGGGCCGCGGCGATGTCGACGCTCTCGCCCGCCGAGAGATCGAGCATCTCGTCGTGGCGCTCCATCTCCCAGCCGCGAGAGACGACGAGGCGGTAGGCGCCGGGCGCCACGCGCAGATCGACGTGGCCATCCGAGGACGTGAACTCGAGGCGGCTGCGTCCGCGACCGAGCGAGCGCTCGCCGAAGCCCATCGTCGCCAGGGGAGGCGCGCCCGTGGGGAAGAGCTGAACGCGCGCCGGGAGCGTCGCGCCCGTGCTGGCCTCCGTCACGTCGACACGCACGGTGGCGATGGGCGCGAGCGGGATCGTCACCATGCCATCGGC
>JBBSAT010000267.1:0-11332 GCA_038252025.1 Polyangiales bacterium
CCTCCTCGCCTGCGCCCCTCGATCGCGCGCCGCGCTCATGTATCCTGCCGCCGCCGATGGTTCGCCTCGCGACCGAGCGTGACGTCTACGCGAACCTCCTGCGCGACACGCGTGGCTTGAGGCGTGACCAGTCGTCGGCGCGCGACACCTGGTTCGCGTCGCTGCCGTGGGACCGCAAGGAGGAGACCCTCTTCGAGCTGGAGATGCTCCTCAAGGGCATCGCTTGCTACGGCAACCAGCGAAACCATCCCGGGACGCCGCACGGCAAGTCCGCCGTCGCGCAGGACTTCCACGAGCACATGCGCGTGCTCCGCGAGGCCACCCACCGCGTCGTCGCGCTGACCAAGCAGCTCCTCGGCGATCGCGACCGCGCCTACACGTTCGCTCGCTACCTCGAGACGATGATGCCCGAGGACGCGGCGCGCGGTCGCATCGTGCAGGACCAGCTCGCGCAGGACACGCCGGAGGAGGCGCTCTTCGTCCTCCGCAACGCGTTCGGTAGCTTCGTCGATCTCTCGGAGGGCCTGCTCCGGCTCGGCCGGATCGGAAACCGTCTCTACTACGCCCATCACGGGATCATCGTCCGGGAGATCGGGCGCAACGCGTTCTTCAATCCCTTGATGGCGCTCGAGTTCCGACCCGAGTTCGACCGCATCAAGAGCGCGGAGGTGCTCGACGTCCTCCACTCGGTGCGCACCGAGAGCGCGCATCGCGTCCTCGCGCTCGCGTTCCTCACGCTCTTCCGCTGTCTTCGCTACACGCAGCTCATCGACCAGTACGCCGTCGACGCCTCCGGCACGCGCCGCGCGTACGTCATCCTCGCCGTCCTGCGGAGCGATCTACGCGCGCTCGTGCGCTACCTCGGGCAGCGCGCTGCCGACGCGATCGCGGACGGGTTCGAGCGCGATCTGCTCGCGATCCCCGCCGACGAGCTCGGCGGGCGGCATCGCGAGCTCTCGACCGAGGCGCGCACGCTCGCCTCGCTCCGGAGCGCGATGGAGGCGATCGCCGGCTCGCTCCGGCTCGAGGTGCGCCGGGTGTTCGACCACGATCTCCGCGCGCCGGACTCCGGCGAGCCGGAGAAGGACCTCGGCCCTCTTCTCGTCATCGGCATGGCGACCGTGCGTGCCTCCATCCACGCCGCGATCTCCCAGCTCTGTCAGGAGATCCGGCCCGGCGCTGCGCTGCCCGAGCTCTCGGCCGACATGGCCGCGCGCCGGATGGCCAGCGATCGTTTGCGGCGCGAGATCTGGATGTTCCAGCAGATCATCCGCGGGTTCCTCGCGATGAGCGCGGTGACGAGCGGCTCCGCCGACCAGTGGGTCGGTCACACGGGGTTCCAGTTCGTGCGCGACTTTCTCCAGCACTTCCGGGCGATCGGATACCAGCTCGTGCGCGCGCACGACTACGACCGGATCGATCCGTTCCTGCTCGCGCTCGAGGAGCTACGCGACATCGATCTTCTCGAGCCGGCGCGGATGGACCACGCGGTCGCGGAGTGCCGCTCGTTCTCCCAGTTCCTCGGTGCGCTCTTCGACCGGGTCTCCCAGCGCCACGAGATCCGTGACCAGCCCTTCGACAAGATCGCGGCGACCGAGATGCTGAAGATCTACCTCGGCAAGAGCTGAGGCAACGTGGAGGAAGGCGCTCTGCTCGCGCTCGTCGAGAAGCTGCGCGAGCTCCTCGCGCTGCGCGGGCTCGGCGCCGCCGATCCGCCCACCGAGCGTCTGCGCGCCCTCGCGGCCCGCTTTCCCGGCGCGCTGCGCGAGCTCGATCGCACCTCGAGCGAGGAGCTCTCGGCACAGCTCGATGCGCTCACGGCTGCGCTCGCCGGTGGACCGGTTCCCGACTGGGCGATGCCGATGTGCCGGCGTCACGGCTGGCTTCGCGTCGGCCTCCGGCTTCGGGTCGAGGCCGCCCGTACCGAGGTGGCCGCCGCGGCCTGGGCTGCGCGCTACGTTCCTGAAATTCCAGGGGATCCTCCCCGCGCGCGGCTCGTCCCGAGTGTGCTCGCGGCCCTCGTCACGCCGCCTTCGGGTCGGCTCGTGCCGCTCGCCTCGCGGCTGACGGCCGAGGACCTCGGCATGACGCTCGAGGCGCTCGAGGCGCTGCTCGGCGGCAGATGACTTCCGATGGCGGTCCGGTCGTGTATACTCGGAGCGCTGTGGCCGAGAACGAGCGCGGAGAAGGCGACGACATCCTCGAGCTTCCGAGCTTCCGGAAGGAGCCGGCCGAGATCCTCACGGCCGACCAGCGTCAGGTCAGCTCGCGCGCGCGGGCGCATGCCGACGACCCGAACGCGCACGGCGGCACCGAGGGCGGGCCCGAGATCGTGAACGCGCAGCACTGCTCACACGGCAGTCATGGGTCGCACGGCAGCCACGGCAGCCACGGCAGCCACGGCTCGCATGGAAGCCACGGCAGCCACGGCTCGCACGGCTCCCATGGGAGCTGGTAGCAGCCCCTCCGCCGAGCGACACCTTCCGGTCCTCGGGAGGGAGGGCCCGCACGAGCCCAGGATCGCCGAGCGCCTCGCCGGCCGCAGCGAGCGCATCCACGTGCTCACGGGCGCGGTCTGCAACAACAACTGCGTCTTCTGCATGGAGGAGGATCGCGACGGCCGCTACGTCGTGAACTCGGCGACGACGGACGAGACGATCCGCTTCCTCCTCGAGCGCCATCGAGACGTCGAGGAGATGTGCTTCACGTCGGGCGAGCCGACGACGAACAAGCGCTTGCCGGCCTGGGTGAAGATGGCGAAGGACGCCGGCGTCCGGCGCATCAGCGTGATGACGAACGGCCGCGCGCTGAGCCACGAGCCGTACACGCGTCTCCTGGTCGCGGCGGGCATGCGCCGCTTCTACGTGTCGATCCACGGGCACACGCAGAAGCTCCACGAGGGGCTCGTGCGAACGCCCGGCGCGTTCGAGCAGACCGTCGAGGGCATGAAGGTCGTGAAGAAGTACGCCGGCCACGGCGTGGACCTGCACACGAGCACGGTGATCACGAAGCGGAACCTCCCGGAGATCGCGACGATCTATCGCTTCCTTCGCGGGCTCGGCGTCGATCAGGTCGTGCTCAACGTCATGCAGGCGAACGGGCGCGCCGACACGAACTTCGAGCACATCTTCCCGAAGTACACGGAGATCGCGTCGACCTTCCGAGCTTTTCTGGACGAGGAGCGCGCGCGCGATCCGCATCCGCGCGTGGTGCTCGTCGACATCCCGCTCTGCACGACGGAAGCCATCCCGGACGAGCACCGCGGATACGTCGAAGCCTACGCGCACTACGAGCCGCCGAAGAACGAGAGCCACGATCAGCTGCTCGCGGCGGAGAGCGATCCCACGCGCCGCGTCGAAGCGCCTGGCGGCGACCTCGTGAAGATCACGCGCGGCGATCTCGACGACGCGGCGCGCAGCAAGCGAGCCGAGTGCGCGAGCTGCAAGCACGACGCGAGCTGCGAGGGCGTCTGGAAGAACTACCTCTCCCGCTACGGCTGGGACGAGATGGTCCCCGTCCCGCGCTGAAGAACGCGGGATCCTCACGGGCTCGTCGGGCACGTCGGCGAGGCTACCTCGAACGCGGCGTTTCGACCTGCGAGCGCCGCTCCGCGATCAGCGGAGGATGTCCCGCAGCGTGTCGTAGTCGCGCTCCGCCAGCGAGCCCGTGCGCACGCAGCGGATGTGGCTCGTCGGATCGACCAGGATGTGGATCGGGATCGCGCCCGCCGTGAGGCCGATCGCCGAGAGCAGCGCGGTCTGGCCGCCCTCGTCCGTGAGGCGCGCCGTCGCTGGCATGTCCGGGTGCGCCGCGCGGTAGGCCGTGACCTCCTCCGCCGTCTGATCGACGGAGAGGAACGAGAGCGAGACCGGCGCATGGTCCGCCGCGAGCCGTGCGGGCCAGGCCGAGATGAGCGGCATCTCCTCGATGCACGGGTGGCACCACGTCGCCCAGACGTTGATCCATCGCCAGCCGTCCGCGGCGAGCGGCGCGCCCTCGCTCGCAGGCAGCGCGAGCGGGATGCCCTGACCGACCGGCGCCGAGACGTCGCAGAAGCGCTCGGCCGGATCTTCCGCGCGCGCCGTCACGGCCTCGGTGCGCGACGGGAGCGGCTGCTCCGGCGTCACGCTCACGTCGTCTCCGCAGCCCGCCAGGCCCACGGCCAGGAGCAAGATCGAGAGGATCGATCGACGCATGACGCTCCCTCTCACAGACGGCAGTCGATCCACGCGACGAACGCGCTTCGGTTCAGGTCCGCCGGCGTGCACGCCCCGATCTCGCCGCTGCGCTGCCAGTCGCAGAAGGTCGGATCGAGCTGCGCGAACTCCTCGCCGAGCCAGAGCAGGCCGACCTGGCTCGCGAGCTCGGGGTCGTGAAACGTCGTCTCGAGGTGGCCCATCACGGCCTCCGCGCGAGCGCGTGAGATCTCCGTGTTCGCCTCCGGGCTCCCGTCCGGCGATGCGCGCGCGACGACGAAGAAGTAGCTCGCGCCGCGCCGGTCCGCGAAGACTTGATCGATGAGCCGCGTGTCCATCGCGTCGAGGTCGCTCGAGGAGCGCTCGAACTGGAGGATGCCGCCGCGCTCGCGCATCGGGAGGAAGAGCGCGTTGAAGTCGTCGCCGCTCATGGTCGCGACGCTGCGCGCTTCGACCGGCTGGCAGCCGCGGCCGCTCCCGCCGATGAGGCCGCAGCTCGTGAGCACGCGCCGCAGGATCGTCCGGAGCGCCGGCGTGCAGTAGTCCTCGTCTGCCTCGGCGGCGACGGCGACCTGAGGCTCGTCCGACGCCTCGCTCTCCGCGCGCGCGAGCCGCGCTGCGGCGGCCGACTGCCACGACCTCAGCATCACGGTCGGAACGAGCAGCGCGATCAGCGCGAGCACCCCGACGAGCACCCAGCGCCCCATCACCGTGCACCTCCCTCTTCACGCTCGATCAAGCGCGAGAGCGCCCAGTCGAGGCCGAGGTCGGTGTCCTCGTCGCAGAGCCGCGTGCCCTGCACGTACACCTGCGGAGTCAGCACGGGCAGGTGGTTCGCGACCGCCCAGCGGAGCGAGCGATTGAGCCGCGCTTCGGCCGCGGGCGAGCCGATGCAGGACGCCAGAGAGGTGAAGCGCTCGCGCAGGATCCGTCCCACGGCGGTATCGCCGCCGTCCTCGGCCGCGGCGTGGATCTGCGCTTGGTGATCGAACGCCCACTCGAGCACCTCGTCGGCGTCGCCCTCGGCGCAGAGCACCGCTTCGCTCACGAGGCAGGCGCCGGGATGGATGGACTCGCGGATCATCCAGTTGCACGCGTGGTCGAGCGGGAAGAGCACGACGCGACGGCTCACCTCGCTCGCGGCTCGATGCTCGCTGAAGCGCCGCTCGAAGCCGCGGCATGCGGGGCAGAGCGGGTCGAGGATCTCGATCATGGAGACCTCCCGCGTCTGTGACCCGAGCCCGACGAAGACGTTTCCTTCGTCCTCGGGGTGCTCGAGCGTCCCGCAGCTTCCCATGTAGTGCTCGAAGTCCGGCGCCGAGCTCGCGTACACGAGCACCGGCGTCACGACGAACACGACGCCCACCGCGAAGGCGACCGCGAGCAGTGCGTACGAGACGCCCGGAGGATCGGGGATCTCGTCGCTCTTCAGGAGGCGCCGCGCACGGATCCTTCGGTCCATCTGCGACGCGGTCGCGAGCCGGATGCGAGCCCCGTCGCGCTCGGCCTGGACCGTGTCCGCGGCGCCATCGGCAGGCTCTTCGTCGACCACCGTCTGATCGGCCTCCGGAGCGCCGGCGGTGCGCAGCCGCGGCTCCGGCTCCGCGCCCTCGTCCGCGTCGTCCTTCGCCACCCGCACTCGGTAGACCGCGTTCCGCGCGCGCAGAAACCCAGCGAACGAGAGCCCGATCCCCAGCGCGCTCGCCGTGTAGATCCCGATGCAGAGCTTGCACGCGGCATCGAGCTCGTGGAGCGAGAGATAGCCGAACACCAACGAGGTCGAGAACGGAAGAAGCCATGCGAGCGTCTGGTACGCGGTCGCGCGCAGATCGCCGTCTTTGCGCGAGACGAGCAGCGCCACCGCGAGGAAGAACAGATAGGCGAAGACCGCCATCGCGGGCAGGGACACAGGGATCCCGCCCCAGACGCTCTCCCGCATCACCGAGGAGTACGGGCTCATCATCGTCGCGTGGCACCCGCTCGTCCCCGACACGTCGGGCGCGTCCGCCCCGGGGAAGAAGGAGCAGTGGATGCCGTGCACCTGGCGATCGAGGTGCGCGGTGAAGTCGGACGTCGAGACCGACGCGAACGCGAAGCCCAGCGCGGCGGCCACAGCGACGAGAACGGTGAGGATGCGCTGAGCGAGCATGAAGGTCGCTCGTTGTGATCCCCGCCGCCCGGCTTGTCGACCTCCCCGCCACGGGGATGGATCGTACGACTCCGTCGTATGCTCGCCCCCATGCGCTCCGGTCGGAACTCTCTGCTCCTCGTGCTCGCCCTCTCGGCCTGCGCATCGAGCGATCCTCCTGCGCGCGAGCCCACGAGCGGGAGCGAGGTCGTCGCGCCCGAAGAGACCGACGGCGAGGCCACCTCCGGCTCGACCGACGCACAGACCTCGAGCACGGACGCGCCGCTCGCCCCCGAGGAAGCGCCCAGCGACGACCTCACCGTCTTCAGCGATCCGGTTCGTGCGCGGCTCGAGGCGCTCCCCTCGCTCCCCGTGCCCGCCAGTACGCCGGTGCTCACGCTGACGCTCTTCGACGCGTCGCTCATCTGCGGCTTCCTCGACCAGAACGTGAGGCAGGAGCGCACGGCACGGGCGACCTGCCCCGACGGATCGCCCGTGGTCCTCGGCGGCGAGTGCAACCCGGCCTCCGTGCTCGCGCTGCGCCACCAGTTCGAGGAAGCGTGCTCGCTCCGCTTCGGCGACTACCTCGCCTGCGAGATCGCGGCGCGCGCGAGCCCGTGCGCCGTCGGCTTCATGCGTGCCGACTTGCCCGAGTGCGAGGCCGTGAACGCCTGCCTACAGGCGCAACAGCTTCCGGACTGAGAGCACCTCGCGAAGGCAGACGGCGCGCGTGAGGGTCGCTATCCTTCGCCGCAATGCGCATCCTCGTCGCCGACAAGCTCAGCTCCTTCGTCCCTGGCCGCCTTCAGGATCTCGGTGCGCGCGTCGAGGTCCACCCTGCGCTCGAGGGCGAGTCGCTCGCCGCGAAGATCGCGGAGCTCGACCCCGAAGTGCTCGTCGTGCGGAGCACCAAGGTCACCGCGGCGCACATGGAGGTCGGCAAGAGCCTCTCGCTCGTCATCCGCGCCGGCGCCGGCGTGAACACGATCGATCTCGCGACGGCGTCGCTGCGCGGCGTCTACGTCGCGAACTGTCCGGGCAAGAACGCGGCGGCCGTCGCCGAGCTCGCGATGGGACACCTCGTGAACCTCGACCGACGCATCGCCGACAACGTCGCATCGCTGCGCGCGCACCAGTGGGACAAGAAGGGCTTCTCGAGCGCGCGCGGCCTTCGCGGTCGGACGCTCGCGATCCTCGGCTTCGGCGCGATCGGAAAGGAAGTCGCGCACCGCGCGAGCGCCTTCGGGATGAAGGTCGTCGCCTGGTCGGTGTTCGCGCCCGGAGAGGCAGAGCTGCACGGCATCGAGCGCGCGCCGACGGCCGAGGCTGCAGTGGCGCTCGCCGACGCGGTCTCGGTCCACCTTCCCTACACCCCCGAGACGGAGAAGCGCATCGGCGCCAGCGTCTTCGCCGCGATGAAGCAGGGCGCGTACTTCATCAACACCTCACGCGGTGAGGTCGTCGACCAGGAGGCGCTCGCCGCCGCGTGCGCGACGCGCGACATCCGCGCCGGCCTCGACGTGTTCGCGAAGGAGCCTTCCGCCGGCAAGGCGCCGTTCGAGGACGCGATCGTCGACTCGCCGAACGTCTACGGCACCTGCCACATCGGCGCGAGCACGGACGAAGCGGAGGAGGCCGTCGGCGAAGAGGTCGTGCGCATCGTCCTCGCGTACCAGAACGCCGAGCCGATCCCGAACTGCGTCAACCTCGCGGTGCGCTCGGCGGCCACGCACGTGATCGTGATCCGTCACGCGGACCGCGTCGGCGTCCTCGCGCACGTGCTCAGGAGCCTCAGCGAGGCGAGCCACAACGTGCAGGGCATGGAGAACATCGTGTTCTCGGGCGGCCACGCGGCGTGCGCGCGCGTCGAGATCGTGGGCGAGCCGACGGCGGCGGTCCTCGCCACCATCGCCGGGAGCGAGGACGTCTTCCACGTGAGCACGTCGAGCCTCTGAGGGCTCAGAGCCGGGTCGTCGCGCCGCGGGCGAGCGAGGCACGACGGCGTCGGGATCGGCCGCGCACGCGTCGACGAGCGTGCTCGGCAGGAGGGGCGGCGGGGTCGTGCGCCAAAGAGCCGGATCGGGCCTCTGCCCACGCCGGGGCCCCCGACGGAGCATGATCCGGAACGGGCACCGGCCTCCGTCTCGGCGGCCACGCGGAGGCGTCATGGAAATGTACGGCACGAAGAGCTCGAGCACCGCGCAGAAGCTGGTGATCGTCCTCGCCGAGGCTGCGCTGATCGGTGTCTCTTGCTGGGTCCTCTTCGGCGATGGCCTGAGAGGCGTTCGCGCGTTCGGAGCGGACCCCTCCGAGCTTCGCAACGTGTCGCTGTTCGCTTTCGAGCTGGTCGTCTTCGCGCGCTTCTTCCTCACGCTCTTCGTGTTTCTGAAGCGCAAGATTCCATGGGAGGAGACTCTCTCGATACCGATGGCCTTCGGGCTCTACTTGCTCGGGTTTCCGCTCATGGCGCGGCCCTCGTCCGTACCCTTCGGCGCGCTCGAGATCTGCGGCATCGTGCTCTTCGTCGTCGGTTCGTTCCTGAACACGTTCTCGGAGTACCAGCGCCACCGCTGGAAGGCCCGCGAGGAGAACCGAGGAAAGCTCTACACCGGGGGCTTGTTCGCCATCTCGATGCACATCAACTACTTCGGCGATCTCCTCTGGGTCAGCGGCTTCGCCTGCGTGACCCACAACGCCTATGCGTCCCTCGTTCCCGCGTTCCTGTTCGCGTTCTTCTACTTCTTCAACGTGCCCAAGCTCGATGCCTACTTGAAGGAGCGATACGGCGACTCGTTCTCCGCCTACGCGCGGCGCACGAAGAAGCTCGTCCCGTTCGTGCTCTGACCTCGACCCGAAGGTGATGCTCGAGCACGGCTCGAACAATCGTGCGGATCGGGGGCGAGCGCGGGCGCAAGCAGCGCGCGACGGGTATAGGAGCACCCTGTCCAGTCACGATCACTCAGGTCCAACGGCCGCCGAGCCCGAGAAGTCGTTTCGAAAGAGGCGCACGACCCCGGCGGCGATCGTGCGCGCCCGTGACGAAGCACCGCTTCGGGCCGAGCTGTTCAGCGTCACGCAGCTCCAGCGCCACGCGCAGACCCTCGCCGGCTGGCACGAAGCGAGCGCCGCTCCCGTGTCCGATCGGCTTCTTCCGCGCCTGAACGACAACGAAGCGGTCCTCGCCGACGCATACGTGCTGCTCACCGAGGCGGTGAAGCGCGGTCGCCAGATCACGCCGGCCGCCGAGTGGTTCGTCGACAACTACCACCTGATCGAGGAGCAGATCCGAACGGCTCGGCGCCACCTGCCGCGCGGCTATCTCGAGGAGCTGCCCTATCTCACGAACGGCGTCCCGGGCACGCCCCGCGTGTACACGATCGCGATCGAGCTGATCTCCCACGCGCACGGCCACGTCGATCTCGACGCGCTCCGGGCGTTCGTCGCGGCCTACCAGTCGACCGTGCCGCTTCGGGTCGGAGAGCTCTGGGCGATCCCGATCATGCTGCGGCTCGCGCTCATCGAGAACCTGCGGCGCGTCATCGATGGCGTCAGCGCAGGACGCCGCGATCGTGAAGCCGCGCGCGCGCGCGCCAAGCGCCTGCTCGAGGTCGGCGCGAACGACCCGTCGCGGGTGGTGCTCGTCCTCGCCGAGATGATCGAGGAGGATCCGACGCTCACGAACGCGTTCGTCGCCGAGCTCGCGAGCCGCATCCAGGGGCAGGGCGCCGCGATGGTGTTCCCGCTCGCGTGGCTCGAGCAGCGACTCTCGGACGAGGGACAGACGCTCGATCAGGTGTTCCAGCTCGCGAGCCAGCGCCAGGCCGCCGATCAGGTGTCGATCGGCAACAGCATCGGTAGCCTGCGCTTCCTCGGCGCGACCGACTGGCGGCACTTCGTCGAGCACACGAGCGTCGTCGAGGGCGCGCTGCGGCAAGACGCGGCGTATCCGTCGATGGACTTCACGACGCGCGATCGGTACCGCCACGTCGTCGAGCACATCGCGAAGGCGAGCCCGCTCACGGAGCTGGCGGTGGCCCAGGCAGCGATCGCGCTCTCGCGCGAGACGCCGGGAGACCCTCGGACCGGGCACGTCGGCTACTTCCTGATCGACGAGGGACGAAGGCGTCTCGAGGTGCGCGCCAAGTCGAGGCGCTCGGGCGCTCGCCTCCTGCACGCTCTCGCCACCCGCTTCCGCTTGCCCATCTACGTCGGGGCGATCGTGGCGATCTCGGCCGCCATCGCCGTCCCGCTCGCTATGCACGCGGCGCCGTTGCTGGGACCCGCGGGCACCGTCGCGTGGACGATCCTCGTCTTCCTGTGCGCGAGCCAGGTCGCGACCGCGATCGTGCACTGGGCAGCGACCCTGATGGTGCCGCCGCGCGTGTTGCCGCGGCTCGACTTCTCGGACGGCATTCCGGACGCGCATCGCACGCTGGTCGCAGTGCCCACGATGCTCACGAGCCGCTCCGGGATCGACGAGCTCGCCTCGGCGCTCGAGGTCCGGTTCCTCGCGAACCGCGATCCGAACCTCGCGTTCGCGCTCGTGACGGACTTCCGCGACGCGCCCGAGGAGACGCTCGCGGAAGACGTCGCGCTGCTCGAGCACGCGGTCGCCGTGATCGATGCGCTCCGCGCCACGTACCCATCGAGCCCCGGTGGTGGCTTCTTTCTCCTGCACCGTGCGCGCCGCTGGAACCCCGGCGAGGGCGTGTGGATGGGCTGGGAGCGCAAGCGCGGCAAGCTCGAGGACCTCAACCACGCGCTCCGAGGCAAGGCGGGCAAGTTCGATCGCGTGGTCGGTCCGATCGAGGAGCTCGCGGGCGTCAAGTACGTCATCGCGCTCGACAGCGACACGGAGCTGCCGAGGGACGCTGCGCGAGCGCTCGCGGGGACGCTGGGCCATCCGCTCAATCGCCCGGTGTTCGACCGCGCGCGCGGGCGCGTGACGAAGGGCTACGCGATCCTCCAGCCGCGCGTCGGCATCACGCTCCTCAGCGCGAACGCCTCA
>JBBSAT010000268.1:0-11319 GCA_038252025.1 Polyangiales bacterium
CCTCGTCGAGGGCCGCGGAGGCGGAGGCGGAGGCCGGCTGAGACGGGGAGGCGCGGGGACCTCGATCGCCGGACCGTCGATCTCGTCGAGATCATCGTCGAGCGCTTCCGAGTCCGCGATGAGGGCATCGAGGCTCTCGAGGGACTCGGGGGGCTCATCGCCCGCGATCAGGTCGTCGAGCTCCTCGACGGCATCGAGCTCATCCAGGCCTTCGTCGAGCACCGGTGCGAGCGCCGTCTCTCCGATGGGCGAGATGGGCGATGGCGTGAATTCGGCCCTGCGTCGACCGCCACCGCGGGTGTCGTCGGCGTCGTCCTCGACGGGCATGAGCGCGGAGTCGTCGTGCAGAGCGGGAGACGCGAGCGAGAGCTCGTCGCGCTGGCGCAGCTCGTCCTCGGTACCGAGCATCGTGTCGTCGTCTTCGTCGAACGTCTTCGGTCGATCCGCTCTCGCCACGGGCGGCGGCGATGCGAAGACAGCGAGCGGCGGCGGCGGCGTCGCGAAGGTGGACTGAACGGGCGTGACCTCCGGCGAGCTGACGATGAGATCGTCGTCGAGCAGCGCTTCTACGGGCCGTGGTGAAACGCCCGGCATCATCGGGTGGAGGCCCATCTCGGCAGAGACCTCGTCGGAAGAGACCTCGTCGGAAGAGACCTCGTCGGCAGAGATCTCGTCGGCAGAGATCTCGTCGGCAGAGACCTCTTCGGCAGAGACCGCTTCGGCCGAGACCTCTTCGGCAGAGACCTCTTCGGCAGAGACCTCTTCGGCAGAGACCTCTTCGGCAGAGACCTCGTCGCTGGGCGCGAGGCCGGCGCGCGAGCGCGACTCGTCGCTCGGCGGAGGCTCCTCCCTATGCGCGCCATCGCTCTCGGCGGGGCTCGCGGTGCCCCCCATCGAGAGCTCGTCGGTGGAGGGCTCGAGCGGCCGCTCCTCGCTCTCCCAGCTCGCCGAACGGTTCTTGTCGCTGGCCTTGAGCCGCGCGACGGCCGAGGCCGCGTCGGCGTCGTCGGGCGCGAGCGCCAGGACCTTCGTCCAAGCTTCGATGGCTTCCCACCGATTCTTCAGGTCGCGCTCCCACGTGATGGCGATCTCGCGCGCGATCGCCGCCTTGGCAGCCGGCTCCCGCGCCTTGTTCAGCTCCTGGCCGAGAGCGAGAAGCAGGTCCTGATGCTTGCCGGCGCGACGCAGCGCGGCCCGTAGCTCGATGCGAACCCCTTCGTCGTTGGGCGCGAGGTTCTTCAGCTGCGCCCAGGCCTCGGCAGCGGCGGCGTGGTTGCCATCTCGCGCGAGGAGGGCCGCGCGACGCCGGATGAGCGAGCCCGCAGTCTTGGCGTCGAGCGCGTCGTCGACGAGCCGACCGAGGTGCTTCTCGAGCGGTTCGCTGCGACCGAGGCGCACGGCGAGCTCGCCGAGGGCTTCGTGGGACTCGTCGTCGAACGGCGCGATGCTGGTGGCGCGCAGGAGCGCCCCGAAGGCGCTGTCGGGCTCCGCGAGCTCTCGGTCGAAGAGCCGCGCGGCGCTGCGCAGCAGCGAGGCCCCGGCGCGCGGATCGGCCTCCATGTCCTCGGCCAGCGCACCGTAGAGATCCACGAGCGCGCGCAGCATCGGCGGCTCCGAGGTGCTCGTCATGCTGCGGCACGCGTCTTCGATGCGCGCCCGCGTCGAAGGCTCGCGCACCGAGAGGGCGACCGCCTGCGCGACGAAGTGAATGGCGCGTTCACGATCCGGGATGCGCTCCTCGCACGCGGTCGCGGCGCGCAGGAGCGCCTCCACTCGCCCTGCGTCGTCGGTCGCTTCCTTGCGACGACGATCGTAGACGACCAGCAGCTCGTCGGTGCGTCCCGCCGCCTCTGCCAGCGACTCGCCGAAGGCGAGGACAGCGTCGTCGCTCGACACGAGCGAGCACGCTCGCAGCACCCGATCGAGGGCTGCGCTCGGATCGCCCGCCTTTTCCTCGAGCACGTGCGCGTGACGCACCAGGAGGCGGACCTTGGCCTCCTTGTCCTCCGCGCGACGCACGAGCGTCTCGTACACCTGGCCGAGCCGCACGTAGTCGCCCACGAGGCCGGAGAGACGATCGGCTTCGTCGAGGAACGAGAGCTGCGAGAGATCCGCCGCGAAGGCCTTGAGCACCAGCTCGAGAGCCTCCTTCGGTCGCCCGAGATACTGTTCTTCGACGCCGGCGGCATCGGCGTAGCGACGCTGCTGGTCCTTCGGATCGCTCGCGTCCGCCGCGAGCGTGACGTAGAGCTCCACGAGGGCTTCGCCGCGCCCCGTCGATCGCGCGAGCTCACGGAGCGAGGCCTCGGCGGCCGAGTCTCCGAGCGCCACGCGCGGGACCAGGCGCCCCCAGCTGCGGTCGACGTCGCCGAGCTTGCGATAGGAGAGCTCGACCGCGCGAAGCACCACCGCGCTGATCGCAGCGTCCTCCTCTTCGAGCTCCGTGAGCTGATCGAGCGCACCGACGAGCGGGATCCAGCTCTCCTCCGCCTCGAGCAACGGGAGCAGGCGCCTGAGCGGCACGGGATCCATCAGGTCCGCTTCGCTCCACTGATCGAGCGCCCAGATGGCGCGCTTCCGATCCGCGAGCTCGCCCTCGGCGAGATCCGCGAAGCGCTGCGCGACGGGCACCCGCAGACCCGGGTCCTCGAGAACGGCGAGGGTCCGCTCGAGCGCCTCACCGAGGCCCACCCAGTCGGCGACCGACTCCGTGAGATCGCCGAGCTGGCCCAGCGCGGGAAGGTGGCTCGGATCGACCTCGCGCACGACGACGCGAAGGATCTCGATCGCGTCGTGCGGCCGGCCGAGATCGTCCGCCACCAACGTCGCGCGCTCGAGGAGAAGGTCGCGTCGGGCGGTCGGATCCGTCTGGATCTTCGCGAGACGATCCAGCAGGCCCGTCACTGCCTCGACGTCGCCCGCCGCGCGCGCGCGATCGCGGAGGAACAGGAGCGCTTCCTCGTCCTCGCCCGCAGCGAGCACCTCCTGGTAGGCCTCGGCCGCGCCCTCGTCGTTCTGGACGCGGTCGTGCAGGGTGCGCGCGATCCTCCTGTAGAGGGCGGCGCGTGAGCTCGGCTCGCTCTCTCGCCTCGCGCGATCGCGAAGGAGGACGACGAGGTCCTTGTAGCGCTCCGCGCGGTCGTACGCGCTCGACAGCGCGTCCAGCAGCGCCTCGTCGCCCGGCGTGAGCTCGAGCGCACGCGCGTAGAGCTCGGCAGCGCGCTCGAGATCGCGAAGCTCTGCGTCGGCGATGTCGCCCATCCGGCGGAGCGTCGCTGCGCGCTCGGGGCCGCTCTCGAGGTCGGCGCGGTAGGTGAGCGTCGAGAGGAGGCGCTCGGCGTTCCCCGACCGCTGATCGATCGTGACCATGCGGTCGAGCGCTTCGAGATCCTTCGGGTTGTCGCCGAGGAGCGCCGTCCACGTCTCGAACGCCTGCTCCTCCATGCCGACGCGCTCGAGGGCCGAGGCGAGCGTCCGCCGGAGCGCGGCGCGGGCCTCGCCGGGAGCGGCTCCTGCAACGCGGGACTCGAGCAGCGGGATCGCGTCGCCGTCCTCCTCGCGGAGCACCAGGAGGTCACAGAGCTCGTCGCGCGCCTTGTCGTCGCCGGGCGCCAGCGCTCGAAGCGCTCGAAGCGCCGAGATCGCCTCGTCCGGATCGTTCCGGAGATCCTTGTGCACGTGCGCGAGCCGCCGGAGCAGATCGATCTGCGCTGCGGCGTCGGAGTTCGCCGCGACCTCGCGCTCGAGGGCTTGCGCGAGATCGTCCCAGCGCTCCGCTTGCTCGAGGAGACGGAGCAACGCAGTGCGCGCTTCCTGGTCGGCGGGGTCGAGCGCAGCGATGCCCTGGTACGCCTGGATCGCGCCATCGACGTCGGACATCCGGCGCTCGGCGATCTGCGCGACCTCCCGAAGCCGCTGCTTGCGCGCCTCGGTCGAGAGCCCGGGGACGCGAACCGCCGCGAGGAGGAGATCCTTGAGCTCGCCCCAGGCGCCGCGCTTGCGCAGATCCTGATCGAGGAACGTGAATGCTTCCGGATCGGAGGCGTCGACCTCGAGGATCCCGCGCGCGTGTGCGACGGCCGCGCCCGGATCGCCGTTCGCGATCGCTATCGCCATCATCTCCCGCAGGCGGGGCACGCGCGCGTGAGGCGGGAGCGTTCGCGCCGCGGCCTCGAGCGCTCGCATGACGTCGGCGTCGCGACCGAGCTGCCGGTAGAGATCGACGAGCGCATCCGCCGCCTCGGGATCGCCCTCTTCGAGGAGCCACTCGTAGCACTGCGCGGCGTACTCGAGCTGGCCCGCCTCGGCGTACGCGCCAGCGAGCCGCTTGCGACGATCGCGCGCGGTCGGTGCGTCCGAAGCGCGCGCCAGGAACGCGACCCAGCGCGGCGGCAGGAGCTCGAAGTGGCCGACGCGCTCCGCGATGCGCTCGAGGAGCGAGAGCGCCTGCTCGTGATCGGGCGCCGCGTCGAGCGCCTGCTCGAGGGTCGGAACGGCCTCGTTCGGCGGTTGTTTCGCGGCGATCTGGAAGAGCGCGTCGGCGGCGCGCCGACGATCGGCGTCCGCGAGGTGCGGGTCCTGCGCGCGGTCAGCGCGGGCCAGGTAGACCCGAGAGAGATCGAGCTGGACCTCGACGTTGCCGCCGTCGAGCGCGATGGCGCGCTTGAGCGCGGTGACGGCGCCCTCGGCGTCGGAGAGCGACTCGAGGCGAAGGTGGGCGAGCTCGCGCAAGAGCGCGATGCGGCGCTCGACGTCCGGCTCCGCCTTGGCCTCGAGCTCGCAGAGCGTCGCCACGGCCTTGAGGTTGCCCGCCTGTCGGTAGATCTCGCGCGCCGCGTAGATCGCCGGAACCAGTGTCGCGTCGATCTCGAAGGCCCTCCGATAGTGAAGGATCGCCTTGTCGGCCCGCTGGAACGTGTGCTCCCAGAGCTCGCCGAGCTTGTGATGGAGCGCCGCAATCTCCCGAGGATCGGCCGACACGCGAGCGAGCGCGTCCGCCCGCTTCTCGAGGAGCTCCGCGACGCGCGCGAAGTCGCCGCTCGCCTCGTAGAGAGAGGTGAGCCGCCCGAACGCTTCCGTGTGGGCGCCGTTCTGTTCCAGCGCTTTCTCGTAGAACCGCATCCCGCGACCCTGATCGCGGAGGGCGCCCCAGCTGAGCTCACCGGCCTCGAAGAGCGCCTGGCCTGCGGACGCGATGTCCGACGTCCGCCCCGCCCACCCTTCGAGGAGGTTCACGAGCGACGCGAAGTCGCCGAGCCGGTGGTAGTGCACGCGAAGCGCGTTGTACGCAGCCGCGTCGTCGGGGTTGCGTCGCAACCTCGCGATCAGCTCGTCGGCGGTGGCGTCCATCAGTTCGGTCTCGCTCGTCGGGGCGACTTGGCCGCCAACCCGAAAAACGGCGCGAGGCTATCATGGTCCGCAGGGCGTAAGGGGCTCGATCAGAGGGAGGCTCGAGCCCACTCCAGGACGGGGACCCGGCTGGAGGTCATCGCGATGAGCAAGGCCTGGTAGGCCGTCGTGTCCTCGGTGAGCACCACGGGGTCCCCGGGAAGGCTCTCGAGCTCGTCGAAATCGATGGTTCTGGCCCACGCGCTGGGGTCCACCCGGACCGTGAGCGCGTCCGCGTCGTCCACGAGGGTGTGGACGTTCGGAACCCCGTGCGTCGCGCTCACGCCCGGTGCGATGGGAAGGACGTCGACGTCGGCGACGAATCGGATGGTGCGCCCTCCCCGGGTGGCCGAGCCGGCGAGGTGGAGCGAGTGCGCCCCGTCGACGGCGCCCTCGGTCGGTGCGGGACGCTGGGCGGGGAGGAGCCAGCTGATCCCGTAGTCGAACATCGCAGAGTGCGTCGTCCCGGAGAGCCCTCGGAGCTCTCCGAGGACCTGCGGGACCGGGTCGAGCGCGTCGAAGCTCGCGCTGAGGCGAAGCTCCGCGAGCGCGTTTCGACACAGGTCGATGTCGGCGGCGGCGGTCGTGCAGAAGTACGCGGGGCCGAAGGCGACCGTCGCCGTGTCGAGCGTGACCGACCAGTCGTCGACGTCGAACGTACGCGTGTCCGTGCCGGCGCCGTGCACGGGAAGGGATACGCGAACGCGCCCGGTGTCCACGCAGGACGCGAGCGTCATCAGGGCGATCAGCGGCAGGACGACTCTCATTCGAAGCGCACTCCGAGCGATGCGAGCACGGTGAGCGGGGCGCCCGCCGAGAAGCTGCGTGCAGGAACACGCGACGGGACGTCCGTCGGCGTCCAGTTCGATGCGAACGAGTACTCGAGCGCGGCATAGCGCGCGTCGAGGAGGTTGAAGATGTCGACGCCGAAGTCGACCGGCCCCCAGCTGAAGCCCGCCGACACGTCGAGCAGCCCGAACGGTGGCGCCGTGTCGCCGTACGGGAGCGGCCGCGCGGCGAGCAGAGAGAACCCCACGCCGGCGCGGATCCGGAACGGGAGATCAGCGAGCGTCGCCACCTGCTCGTCGGCGCCGACGTCCGCGCGGATGACGAGCGGCGGCACGTACGGAAGCGCCTGACCTGCGGTGTACGGCGGCGTCGGATCGACGGCCGAGGCGTAGGGCGGTGCATCGATCGTGGCGCGGACGTACGTCAGCGAGAGCGAGCCGATGAGCCACGAGAGCGGACGCGCCACGACGTAGAGGGCGGCGCCGATCCGCGTGCTCGGCCCGATCGACTCGAGCCGCCCTTCGCCTGGGTCGAACGCGATGTCGTTCGAGAGGTTCGTCACGTAGCCCGACACCGACGCGCTGAGCTCGTGGTGCTCGCCGACCTCGAGGCGAACGCCGAGATCGCCGGAGCGAACCTTGGCGAACGGCGCGGTCTCTCCGTCGGCGAGCGTGCGCGCCTGCGGCGACCGGTAGCCCTCGCCGTAGGCGATCGAGAACGTGAGCCCGTGGACGGGGACGACCTCCAGCGTGAGGCGTGGGCCAGCGGCCGCTCCGAGGGCGGTCCGCCGGAAGCCCACGAGGTACGTGTCGGGCCGCACCGCCGGGATGAAGTTCCCGAGCGCGTCGTCCACGTCGTAGAGGAGGACGTCGCCGCGCACGCCGCCGCGCAGGTGCACGTACTCGGTGATGTGCAGATCGAGGTCGAGGAACGCGCCGATGTCCGAAGCGCGGACGTTCGCCTGCACGCGCCGGTCCCAGGTCTGGTTGTTGGTTCCGTCGAGCAGGTTCTGCGTCTGGTCGCGGATGTCGACGCGGCCGCTCACGCCGAGCTCGAGGAACCCGTCGAGCCAGTCGAAGGGTGTGAAGCGCTCGCTGCGCCAGCGCCCGCGCAGCCCGAGCGAGAACGCGCTGTCTCGCTGCTCGATGAGGTCGCCGCGCCCGCGCCACTCCGGGTTCTGCTCCGAGGACTCGGTGTAGCCGGTGTAGTTCGCCTGCAGGCGAAAGTCCGAGTAGCCGAGCCAGACGCCGAGCTCTCCGAACGAGCCACGCTCTCCGATGAAGTCGATGCTCCCGCCGAGGAGCGCGCGTACCGCGAACGAATTCTGCGCTGCAGCGCTCGGATCTGCGTAGGCGCCGAGGAACGGAACCCGGCCGGCGCTCACGTCGTCGTGTCGGAGGATCCCCGCGAGGCCATAGCGCGCGCCGTAGAGCGCCGCCGTGACGCGTGCGCGGACGTTTCCTTCACCGGCCGTCTCGTACTGGAGGATGGTGGAACCGCTCTCGCCGGAGCGCTGCGCGCCGAACCCGTTCGTGCGCCGGTAGCTCACCGCGCCGAACGTTCCCTCGCGCTCCCCGGTGGGCGCCCAGAGCAGGAGAGCGCGGAACGTGTCGAAGGAGCCGTAGGAGGCGCGGGCGGTCACGCCGCGGTCGGCGACCCCGAGGTCGAAAGCGATGCTCCCGGCGACGGCGAAGTCACCCTGGTGAGGATCGTAGACGCCTTCGGTCACGCGGATCGCCGAGACGACCTCGGGGATGAGGAAGCCGAGATCGGCATAGCCCTGCCCGTGAAGGTGCGACGGCGCGTTGAGCGGGATGCCGCCCATCGAGAGCTCGATGTCCTGCCCGTGCTCGGCGTCGAAGCCGCGCAGGGAGACGCTGTGCGCGACGCCATCGCCCTCGCCGCGCGAGACGTAGACGCCGGGCGCCGACGCGAGGAGGTCGCCTGCATCGCGGTGCGGGGCGGCGCCGATGAGATCAGCGGGGAGGACGAAGTCGCTCGCGGCCCGGGGGGCGGTAGCGTCGTGAAGCGGATCGACGGCGCCCGATGCGGAGTAGGTCGGGCCAGCGTCAGCTTCGGCCTCAGCCTCGCTCTCGCTCTCGCTCTCGCTCTCGCCGTCGGCCTCGCCCTCGCCGTGCGCGTCCTGCCGCCTGTGCTCGCTCTCGCTGTCGATCTCGGCCGGGCGACGGAAGCGCACGCCGACCCTCACCCTGCCCCGGATCGGCTGACCGCTTCGCCGGGCCGGCGTGAACCGCCAGCTCCGCACGGCGCTCATCGCCGCTTCATCGAACGCAGCGTCGTGCTCGCCCTCCGCGTGCGCTTCGCTCACCGTGCCGTCCGGCTCGACGGTGATGTGTAGATACACGGTCGGCTCGTCGCCGCTCCCGATCCGGTCGCGCGGATAGATCGGCTCGACGGACTCCAGCAGCTCGGGCGCGGTCAGCTCCGACGGAGCGACCGGAACCGGCGCTGCTTCCTGAGCCCGCGCGGGGAGCGCCGTGCCCACCGCGAGCAGCGTCACGGCAAGGCGCAACACCGAAGCTCTTGCGTTCGAGTTGTACATGCAACCGAATCGCGACTAACACGACCGCGCACGGCTCGCAACGTCTGCCAGACTCCGCCGCGATGACCGACGTCGACCCGATCGAGCTGTTTCTTCGTGAGCGCGACCGCGCGGTGGCAGCAGGTGAGCCCTGGGAGGCCGCTGCGTGCGCGCTCGCGACCGTGTCCGCCGACGGCGCCGCGAGCGTGCGATTCGTGCTCTCGAAGGAGGTCGACGCGTCGGGCTTCTGTTTCTACACGAACCGGACGAGCCGAAAGGGAGTGGAGCTCGCGCATGAGCCCCGGGCCTCGCTCGCCTTCCACTTCCACTCGATCGAGACGCAATTCCGCGTCGACGGCACCGTCGAAGAGACGAGCGACGCCGAGTCGGATGCGTACTTCGCGGGGCGGCCCCGCATCAGCCAGCTCGGTGCGTGGGCCTCGCAGCAGAGCCAGCCGCTCGCGTCCCGAGACGTGTTGATGGCGCGGCTCCGCGAGATCGAAGCCAGGTTTCCAGAAGGAGAGGCCGTTCCACGGCCGCCGCACTGGGGCGGCTACAGGCTCGTGCCGCGCCAGATCGAGATCTGGACGCAGGGCGAGTTCCGGCTCCACCAGCGCACCGTGTACGAGCGCGACGGCTCGATCTGGAGGAGTACGCTCCTCAACCCTTGAGCCCACGCCGCCAGGTGGCGCTTGGACTTTTCCGGCAGAAACGATACCCATGCGCCCAGCAGGGGGTTCCCATGAGATCCGTCGCTCTTTGGTTCTCGTCTCTCGCCGTCGCCGTCGTGGCCCTCACGGGCGCGCCTGCGGCTGCGCAGCTCTCCTTCGAAGAGTCGGTGGAGGCCATCGACTCCGACAGCGAGCCCCGCATCCAGTCGGCGATCGAGTCCTTCGGTCTCGCGGGCGAAGCGCGGGCCATCCCACCGCTCGTCGCCCGCGCGCGTAGAGGGCTCCCGCCAGCTCTGCTCGAGCAGGTGCTCGACACGCTCGGCGTGATCGGACGCCCGGAGGCGGGGCCGCTGCTCTTCGAGCTCCTGTCGCATCGACGTGCATCGGTGCGCCTCCGCGCGGTGCAAGCGATCGCCAACTGCCACCCGCGCGGAGCCGACCGAGCGCTGGTGACGGCGCTCTCCGACTCGTCGCCGGAGGTTCGCGCCGCAGCCGCCTCGACGCTGGGTGATCTCGACGCGATCGCCTCCATCGACTCGCTGTTCCTCGCGTTCGATCGCAGCATCCCCGAGGCCGGGATGGCCATCGCGCACATGGCGCGCCCCGCGGAGGTCACGCGCGTCCTCGCGCTGGTCGGGCGCGTTCCCTTCTCGCAGATGGGCCCGATCCTCGTCGAGATGCTGTCGCGCGACGACCTCGCGCAACGAAGCCGGCTCGAGATCGTGGCTCGGCTCGGTGAGCAGGCGAGCGCGGAAGCGCGGACTCTGCTCGAGACCTACGCCCAAGCACAGCCCGCGACGGACCCCGTTCGCCGGGCCGCCGAAGCTGCGGCAGCACGGATCGCACAGTGAGGGCCCCGACCATGCGACTTGGAGCTCGAAAGACCGCGCTCGCCCTCGTGTCCACGCTCGCGCTCGCGGCGGGCTGCGGCGGAGGTGGAGCGGCCTTCTCACACACGTTCCCCGATGATCGGGCCGATCACGTCGAGGCCGTGATCGCACGCCTAGCGGCTGCGCCCGCGCCCGACGATCGCCCGGTCGTCGTGCTCGCAGCCACCGATCCAGGCCGCGTCGTCGTCTACGATCTCGCCGCGGGTCGCACGCTCTGGGAAGAGCCTGCCGAGCTCCGCACGATCCCCTACGTCGCGGGAAACTACATCGTCACGCAGGAGAGCGGCCACGTCGTCGTGCGCGCGCTCGACACGGGGCGCGTGACCGCGCGTGTCGCCGACGAGCAGCTCGGGCTCGTCGGTGCATCCGGCGACGGAGAAGACGGCGCGTTCGTCCTCTCGACCGGAGGTGGCGTCGGCGCGAGCTCGTTGCTGGTCGGTCTCTCCGGCGGCTCGCCCAGCTTCAACGCGCGCGTCGAACAGGCGCTCGGCGCTCCGGCCGTGCGCGCCGGGATGATCTTCGCGCCCTGGGGCAGCCAGAACCTCTCGGTCCTCGACAGGAGCGGCACGGAGATCGCGCGCGTCCGCATCACGCGCGGCGTGCTCGGCCATGCGTTCGTCGACGGAGCGAACATCTTCGTCGGGCAGTCCGGTCTCGGACTGCTCAGCCGCGATCTGCACTCGGCAGCGGACGTGCCCTGGCTCGAGATCGCGGACATCGCGCGTCCGGGAAGCCCGCCGCTGCTCCGTGACGCGTATGCGCCACCGCCCTCCGCGGCGAGCGCGACGCACCGCGTTCGGCTGGCGTTCGCCCCTCGCGCGGCGGGAAGCGCGGTCGAGCTCGTCGACGACGTCGTCGTGCTCGCGTTCTATCGCCTCGTGTTCGGCCTCGGCGATCACGGCGCGCACGCCAGCTGGGTGACGCAGCTTCCGCGCGACGTCGTCGGCGTCTCGGTCCGCGAGGCCGGCGTGCTGACGGTCGACGACCACGGCACCGTCCGCCTGCTCTCCCGCACCGACGGGCGACCGATGTGGTCGGC
>JBBSAT010000269.1:0-11227 GCA_038252025.1 Polyangiales bacterium
GGCGAGGCGGGCTTCGGCCTCTTCGCGCTCGGTCTCGGAGTCGCGCTCGCGCGTCGTCGACGTAGCGCGAAGACGCGCTGACCCAGTCACGAGCTCGCGGAGACCGCCCCGGCTGGATCGCACGATGCTGGATCGCCGGGGCGAGATCCGCCTATCATCGAAGCATCGCTGCCTGCGCCCCTACGCGCGCGACGCAGGCCCCTTTCTCGAACGAGCCTTCTCCTATTCACGAGGTCCCCATGCAGCAGCGCATCGCCTTCGCCCTATGTGCTCTGGCCGTCGGGCTCGTCCCGCTCTCTGCGCACGCTGCGCCGCTGATCGCCACCTTTGGGGGCCCGGCCGGCTTTGGGACCAACAACCTCGCACCGAACGACGACGGCTCGTCGACGGCGATCGACCTCACGCCCGCGTTCCCGGGCGGCCTCCGCTTCTTCGGTGGCCCGTACACGACCTGCTACGTGAACAACAACGGCAACATCACGTTCGCCGCGCCCGTCGGGGCCTACACTCCGACGCCATTCCCGATCGCGTCTCAGCCGATGATCGCGCCGTACTGGGGCGACGTCGACACGCGCGGTGACGGGCGGCCCGGCCGCAACGGTGTCTACTGGCACCTCGAGCCCGGCCGGATGGTCGTGACCTGGCACAACGTCGGCTATTTCTACCAGCATGACGATCACCAGATGGACTTCCAGCTGATCATCACGAACGCGCTCGACTGCGCTTCGAGCGACTTCGATGTGGAGTTCCGATACAACACCTGCGGCTGGACGACGGGCGACGCGAGCGGCGGCTCGGGAGGCTTCGGCGGCACGCCAGCACAGGCTGGGTTCGATGCCGGCAACATGGTCGACTTCGTCGAGATCCCGGGCTCGCGGACCGCGTCGATCCTCAACGTCTGCACCACCAGCAACGTCGGCATGCCCGGCATCTGGCAGTTCAGCGTCCGCGGCGGCGGCGTCGTCTGCCCGGGAACGGGCGAGATGTGCCCGACGGGCGGGATGGGCGCGTGCAGCATCGGCATCACGCAGTGCGTCGGTCGCGACGTCGTCTGCATGCCCATCGGCAGCTCGACGCCCGAGCGCTGCGACGGCATCGACAACGACTGCAACGGCGTCTCGGACGACGGCGCGCTCTGCCCGCCGACGACGGTCTGCGCGGCTGGCGTCTGCGTCCCCACCTGCTTCGAGGGTGCGTGCGGCCCCGGTGACACGTGCAACGCCGAGGGCGTCTGCGTCGAGACGGCGTGTATCGACGTCGTGTGCGGCGCGGACCAGCGCTGCAGCGGCGGCGTCTGCGTCGGTGCGTGCGAAGGCATCGTCTGCCCGCACGGGCAGCAGTGCGTCGCCGGTCACTGCACCGACCTCTGCGACATCCTGACGTGCGGCGCCGATCAGGTCTGTCAGGACGGCATGTGCATCCCGACCTGTCCGTGCCACGCGTGCACGTCCGAAGAGATCTGCGGCTCGGACGGCGTGTGCACGCCGATCGGCTGCGACATCGTGACGTGCGACCCTGGCCTCTACTGCATGGGCGGCGCCTGCCTCGACGCCTGTGACGGCGCCGTGTGTCCGGAAGGACAGCACTGTGAGACGGGCGACTGCGTGGAGAACCCCGCTACCCCGGATGCCGGCATGTCCGGGTTCGACGATGCGCAGGTGGCCTTCCCGGACAGCGGAGTCGCGCCCGGAGCGGACTCGGGCAACGGCGGGCTCGACAGCGGTGTCGCCGACGGCGGCCCGCGGCGGAACCGAACGGCAGGCGCGTGCGCGTGTCGCATCGGCGAGGCGCCGCGTCCGCTACCGACCTGGGCTTGGGGCGCGCTCGGCGCGCTCGGGCTCGTGCTCGCGCGTCGCCGCGGGAGGCGGGCATGAAGGCGCTCGCCTTCGCGCTGGCTCTCTCGTGTGTGGCGGTCCTCGGCTGTGGCGGCGAGACGCCGACTGCCGGCGATGACTCCGGGACGACGCCGGGCATGGATGCCGGCCGCTATCCCGATGGCGCGGTGGTTCCACCGGAGGACACCGGAATCCGCATCGACGCGCCAGGGATCGACACGGGCTGCGTGCCGGGCATCGAGATCTGCGGCGACCACATCGACCAGGACTGCAACGGGCGCGACGTGTCGTGCGGGGACAACGATCACGACGGCACGCAGGCGTGCCGGCCGACCGACACCGACCTGACCCAGTGCGACTGCGACGACACGCGCATGGACGTGCGACCCGCCGTCGGCAGCGTGCCCGGCGCGCCCGAGGTCTGCGACGGAGTCGACAACAACTGCAACGGTCGCATCGACGAGAGCGCGGAGTGCTGTGCGGGCTGCGCGAGCCTCGGGACCGATCGCGGCCGTGCAGACGTGTGCGACGAGTCGGGCGCGTGCGACTGCTCGACCGAGCCGGGGACCGGACCCTGCGCGGCGGGTGAGGCATGCTGCAGCGCCGGCTGCACGAACACCCAGACCGACCTGATGAACTGTGGTTTCTGCAATTCCGCATGCACGGACCAGGCGGACAATTGCTCCGGAGGCACGTGTCACTGTGGCAGTGGTCCAGTCTGCGACTTCATCAACATGTGCACCGCGGGAGCCTGTTGAGACAGGAGTGCTCGGGTCGCTGCTGAGGCAGCTCTCGAGCGGCTCGTCCCTCGGCGCGCGCATGCTACGTGCTGCGAGTGTCGGGCGAGGCGCTCCGTTATCGGCTGACGATCGCTCCGCGCGGCCGGACCGCGCTGGGGCCGCTCATCGGGCGCGAGCGCGATCTCGATGCGCTGCTCGGCCGGCTCGATCCGCGCGCGTCGGCTGCCTCCGATCGCCTCGTCACGATCACCGGGCCGCCCGGAGGTGGCAAGACCACGCTCGCGCTCCATCTCTCGGCGCGATACCGGCGTGACGGCGGCGCGTGCGCGTTCGTCGATCTCGCCGATGCCCGGACGGCCGACGACGTCGCGCTCGTCATCGGACGCACGATCGGCATCGCCGCGGACGAGCACGGTGTCCTCGGGCTCACGCAGATCGCGAGAGCGCTCCGCGGCGCGGGTAGCGCGCTCCTCGTCCTCGACAATTTCGAGCAGCTCGTGCCGTTCGCCCGAGAGAGCGTCGGGTGCTTGCTCGAGGGCGCGCCCCGCCTCTCGCTCCTCGTCACGTCGCGCGAGCGCCTGAAGCTCGAGGGCGAGATCGTTCACACGCTCGCTCCGCTCGGCCTCCCGGACGCGGCCCAGCGCGACCCGCGCGCGATCCTCGAGAGCGAAGCGGTTCGGCTCTTCCTCGACCGTCGAGCGCGCGCCGGCGTGGGCGCTCTGCCGAGCGACGACGAGATCCTCGCGACGCGTGACCTGGTGCACGCGCTCGACGGGTGGCCGCTCGCGATCGAGCTCGCCGCGGCGCGTCTCTCCGTGATGACGGCGCGGATGCTCCTCGGGCTCCTCGGCGATCGCTTCGAGGTGCTCTCCGAGGCGACCGGCAACGAGGGCCAGTCGCGGCGGCTGCTCGTCGCGATCGAGTAGTCCTTCGCCCTGCTCTCTCCTCGCGCGCGGCGGGCGCTCGTCGATCTGACCGTGTTCGAGGGCGGCTTCGATCGGCCGGCCGCAGAAGCGGTCCTCCTCGATCCGGACGAGCCGCCGAAGGTCGCGCTCGAGCTCGTGCAGGGCCTGCTCGACGCATCGCTGCTCGTCTCGCGCGAAGGCGAGCGCACCGGGACGCGCTACGCGCCCTACGTGAGCGTCGCCGACTTTGCCCGGACGCAGCGGACCGATGCCGAGCGGAGAGCGAGTGAGGCGCGCCACGCCGAGCACTATCTCGAGCACGCGCGCAACGAGACGGCGAAGCTGCGCGGCCGATCCGCGAGCGCGGCGCTCGGCTGGCTGGCGGCGGAGGAACCGAACCTCGCCGCGATCGTCCGGCGCGGGACGGGCGCGTCGTCGCTCGAGGCGCTCGTGCGGCTCGATCCGCTGCGTACGCTCCGAGGTCCGCTCGACCGACACGACGCCGAGCTGACGCACGCGCTCGAGACCGCGAACGATGCCCCCGCGGAGCTCCTCGTGAAGGCGCGGAACGCGCGCGGACGCGCCCGGGCTCTGCTCGCCCGCCCGGAAGAAGCAGAGACGGATCTACGCGAGGCCGCGCGCTCGGCGGAGGTCGACGTGCCGGCCGAGCTCGACGCCGCGCTCCTCGACCTGGGCGTGTTCCTCCGCGCGCGAGGGCGGATGGGCGAGGCCGCCGAAGCGCTCGAGCGTGCGGCTGCCCTGGCCACCCTCAGCCACGATGACCTGTCGGCAGCGAGCGCGCGCGCGCAGCTCGGCATCCTGCGCAAGGAGCAGGGCGACCTCGCCGGAGCGCGTCGCGCATACGAGTCGGCGCTCGCCGCGTTTCGTGGGCTCGGAGACCTCCGCGGCGAAGGACGCACGCTCTGTGATCTGGGGGCGCTCGAACAGGAAGAGAGGGCGTTCGGCTCGGCGCGCGCGGCGTTCGACTCTGCGCTTTCGATCCTCTCGACGCTGGGTGACGTCCGCCTCGAGGCGATCGCACGGAGCGACTCGGGCTGCCTCGCGCTCGAGGTGGGAGAGCCCGAGCGCGCCGAGGAGGAGCTCGGACGCGCCGTCGCGATGCTCGAGTCGGTGGGCGATCGCCGCTACGCCGCGCTCTTCCGCGGTGCGCGCGCCGCGGCTCTCGCGCAGCTCGATCGGATCGAGGAGGCGAGCGAGCTCCTCCTGGGCGCCAGCGTGGCGCTCTCGCGGGCGGGCGATCGTCTCTTCCTCGGCGCCGTCGAGGTGCATGGCGCACATCTCGCGATCGCCCGGGCGCGAGGAGCCGAGAGCGAGGTCGCCGGGAGCGCGGCCTTTCGCGCGAAGGCAGAAGCGAAGCTCGCTGCGGCGTACCTGCGCGCCGACGGGGCGCCAGCGCTCGCCGACCTCTCGGACGACGTTCGCTTCGCTGCGCGGGTGCTCGAACGCGCCCTCGGCGGAGCCGAACCGCCTGCAGGCGCTGAACGGTCCGAAAAGCATCTCGTCTGAAGGGTGAGCACAAACTTCCGCCACGGCGCCCGACCCGATACCATCCGCCTCGGTGTCGACCGACGTCGTCGAATCGCTGGGCAAGGTCCAGCTCTTCTCGGGAATCAAGCCCGAAGGGCTGCGGCGCGTCGCATCGATCTGCAGCGAGGAGAGCTATCGGCTCGGTGACGTCGTCTTCCGCGAGGGCGACGAGGGCGACAAGCTCTACCTCTTGCTCGAGGGCAAGATCCGCATCTCGCGCGAGGTCAGCGGGATGGGCGAGGAAGCGCTCGCCGTCCTCGGGCCTGGGCAGGCGTTCGGGGAGATGGCGCTCATCGACGACTTCCCGCGCAGCGCCGACGCACGCGTTCACGAGCGCTGCCGCCTGCTCGTCCTCTCCAAGGATGCGCTGGAGGACCTGCTCTTCCTCGACAAGGATCTGGCCTACGAGATCCTCTGGAACTTCGTCCGCATCCTCTCCGCGCGCCTGCGCGAGACGAACGACAAGATGACGTTCCTCTCGGTGACCGGGAAGTTCTGAGCTTCGCCGCTTCGCCGGGCGCGTGGTACCGTCGGGACTTCGTCGGCGCGACCGGAGTGACCGGTCGCCTCGAGGGAAGCCGGTGAGAATCCGGCGCTGCCCCGCAGCGGTGTGGAGGAACGAAACCCGACACGGCCACTGAGAGAAAAAATTCTCTCGGGAAGGGTCGGGCAGTAGGAAACGCGGCGAGAGCCGCGAGCGCCTCCGAGCCCGAAGACCTGCCGCCGTGACTGGCTCGCGCCAGTCCTCACGCTGCCGCCTCGAGGGAGGGCGACAGAACGGTGCGCCGATGATCCATCGTCTCCGCGCGCGCATCTGCGCGCTCTCCTTGCTCGCGTTCGGGTGCGCGCCTGTCGCGATCGATCCGAGCACCGCGGTCCTCGCCGACCGCATCTTCGATGCGCCCGGAGCGACGGGCGAAGGCTTCGGCGACCCCACGCTCGCGATCGACGGCGTGCATGGCGGCGGCCTCATCGCCGGCAGCGTCGACGTCTACTCGCTCGACTACGGCGAGCGTCCCTACATCGTGCTCGGCTGGACGGGCGCGCGGGTCACCAACGGACCGGGCGCCGATCTCGTCGTCTTCGAGAACGCGTTCCGCACCACGTGGGCCGCGAACGAGTGGTTCATGGATCCCGCCGTCGTCGAGGTGTCGCTCGACGGGACGACCTGGGTCGCCTTCCCGCACGACTACCTCGCCGACGACGAGACGGCGTACTCGCCTCACGCCGAGGACTGGGTCGGCTTCGCGGGCGTGACGCCGGTCGTGTACGACTCGGACGACGCGATGGATCCCTTCGACCCGCTCTCGGGCGGCGACGCGTTCGATCTCGACGAGCTCGGGACCGAGGGAGCCGCCGGCGAGATGAGGCGCGAGGGCTTCCGCTTCGTCCGAGTGACGAGCGCTGCGATCCTCGTGAACCCCGACACGGCCGAGGTGTACCCGCGCGAGCGCATCTCGAACGGCGCCGACATCGACGGCATCGCCGGACGCTGGCTGGTTCGAGACGACCTGGCCATGTAGCCTCCGGCACGAGATGAGCGCCGAGCACCCGGACGCGTTGGACCTGGGTCCGGTCCCCGACCTCGGGCTCCACCGGGAGCACGTCGAGCCGAACGCGACCTGCGAGACGCACGCCGCGCTCGGCGCGAGCTTCCGCTGCGTCGTCTGCAAGAAGGACCGGTGCGACGCCTGTCTCTTCGGCAAGCTCGGCGCGCGAGAGGTGTGCCGCGAGTGCGACGACGGCGGGCTTCCCGAGCCGATCCCGTGGGAGCTGAGGGGCGATCGCGGCGTCGTGCGCACGTTCGCAGAGACGGTGCGTCTCGTCTGTCTCTCGCCGACAGCGTTCTTTCGAACCCCCGCGCTCGAGGACGACGCCGTGGGCGCCTTCGAGCTCGGGCTCCTCTGCTTCGGCATCGGGCAGCTCGCGATCGTCTTCCAGACGTTCTTGTTCGCGGTCGTCGGCTCGGGCGCGGTGGCGATCGGGAGCCGGATGCCCGCCATCGCGCTCGCCGCCGGCGGCTACGGCTGCGTGCTGCTGGCGACGATACCCGCGCTGATCGTCCACGTTCCGGTGACGGCGATCCTCTCCGTCGGGACGGCGTCGCTCGGCACCCACGGAACGCTCGGGCTCTTCGGGGCCGCGCGCGCCCCGTTCTATTCGGGGACCGTGCGCGCGATGAGCTACGCCTTCGCGACCCAGGTGTGGATGCTCATCCCCGTGATCGGCCCCCCGATCTCGATCGTCTGGATGCTCATCGTGGAGGTCATCGCGCTGCGCGAAGTGCATCGCACGAGCACGGCGATGGCGGTCGTCGCCGTGCTCGGCTTCCGGGTGCTGTTCTACGGCGTCATCGCCGCAGCCGGCCTCGCCGTCATGGGAGTGGCGATGCTGGCAGCGAGATGACCGACCTTCACATGAAGGACCAGACGACGGCAGCGAGGCCCAGACCGATGCCCGTCAGCCCGATGACTCCCTGAAACGGCGAGAGCTTCGCGATCGTCTCGTCCATCTTGGCGTTGGCCGTCGGATCCTTGATGAACGTCTTCATGACGCCGACGCCGAGCAGCAGACCGAGGGCGGTCTGGACCACGGCGCAGGAGATCCAGAGGATCCACGAGACGGGCGCGACGGCGAGGAGCCCGATGCCGAGGATGGAGAAGATCAGGTTGTAGATGCCCCAGAGGGCCGAGATCGCGCCCATCCAACCCTGGTACGGGGCCATCTTGCCGATCATGGCGGCCGCGTCGGGTCGACGCGCGATGATCAAGTTGGAGGCGCCGAGAACGCCCAGGATTGCGAGCCAGATACCGTACGACATGGAACCCCCTATGTTCGGGAAAAATGGACCGGCCCAACGGCTCCGATCTGGTTTGGCCGGAGACTATCGCGAGCGCGCTTTGGGCTGCAACGGTTCAAATCCGCACGTCCCCAACGCGTGGCATGCTCGGCGGACGGCCTCCGTGCTCGACTTCGACCGACTGTTCGCATCTCGGCCCGTGATCCTCGCGCCGATGGAAGAGGTCTCGGACGCCGTATTCCGCAAGGTCTGCCGCGCGCGCGGCGCCGAGCTCTGCGTGACCGAGTTCGCGCTGGCCGAGGGGCTGCTCTCGGGCGTCGGCGAGGCGCTCGAAAAGATCCGGCTACGCGCCGGCGACGGGCCGACGGCCATCCAGATCTACGGAGCCGACGCCGAAAGACTGGCCGAGGCCGCGTCGATCGCAGAGCGAGCCGAGCCAGCGTACGTCGACGTGAACTGCGGCTGCTGGGTGCCGAAGGTCGCCCGCGGCGGCGCGGGAGCGGGCTGGCTGCGCGATCCCGATGCGATGGTGCAGATGGCGAAGATGGTGGTCCGGCGCGTCTCGCTCCCCGTGACGGTGAAGACGCGCATCGGCTTCGGCGCGGAGACGACGATGCCGATCGTCGACCTCGCGCGCCGGCTGGAGGATGCGGGCGTTCGCGCGATCACGATCCACTGCCGCACCGCGAAGATGGGCCACTCCGGAAGCGCAGACTGGAGCTGGGCGCGAAGGGCGCGCGAGGTCGTGTCGATCCCGGTGATCGTCAACGGCGACATCCGCAGCGCCAGCGACTGCAAGCGCGCGCTCGACGAGACGGGCTGTCATGGCGTCATGATCGGCCGCCGCGCGATGGAGCACCCGTGGATCTTCAGGGAAGCGCGAGCTCTCCTCGACCAAGGCATCAAGCTGCCGGCGCCCACCGCGAGCGAGAGGATCGCGCTCTGCCGCGAGCATCTGCTCGCGATCGCGGACGAGCACGGGCCTCGCCGCGCTGTCCGGACGATGCGCCGCTACACCCCGGGCTACCTCGGCAAGCTGACGGACGCGCGAACGCTCGTGAAGGTACTCGCCGTCACGACCTCGCTCGACTCGGCCCTGGCGGTGCTCGACCGCGCCGCCGAGGATCATCGGCTCGCGGCGTAGAGGTCAGCGCTGCCGCTCGAACGCGCTGCTCGAGAGCCTGCTTGCGGCGGCATGGCCGAGATCATCACGTGCCCCAGCGGGCTCGCCGGGAGGCTCTGACGGTGATCGCACCGTGAACCGCTACCCGACGACCGACGTCTTCGATACCGGCGGTCATGTCGCCTGGGAGCTCGCGCCGGATCCCCGCCTACGCCGAGAGCACGACCGGGGAAGCCGCAATCAGTCGTCGACGAACCCGTCAGCGTGGGCGCGTATCCAGTTCACCAGCTCGACATTCAGATCCGCGTGCCGACCCACGACGAGCGCATCGGCCAGCTCGCGCGCGGCCCCGGTGTCGCTGAACTGAACCTCGGACGGGGCCTTTCCTCGTTGCGCAGGGAGGTCGACGCTGCGGGTCATCCGCTCCCAGAGGATCGCGATGTCCTCGTGACCGAACGCTCGTGCCGCGGACGCGACTCGGGCAGCCATCCACATCGGCTCCTCGACCAGCAGCGCCTCGATGCCGCTCCGCGCTGTCACGCCGTGGAGGACCCACAGGGCGAGGAGGTCGAGCACTGGTTCGGGTCGAACGGGAAGACGCTCCGGACTCGAAGCGGCCTCGATGTAGAGGGGATCGACCACTTGGCTCCACACGTCCTCGAAGCCGGCGCCGGCCAGCCAGATTCGTTCGACCATGCGCACCACTCTAACCGTCTTCGCCCCCCATCGGGGCGTCGTCGGCATGCCTTCCTCGGTAGCGAGCCGCCGGCCGACGGCGGCGTCACCGTCACCTCGGCGCAAGACGGCATCGTCACCCTGCAGACCGACAAGCCCCCCCACCGAGCTGGTCCGCCTCTTCGTGACTACGGAATTCGAATCCAAAATTGAGTGATCCCGGCGCGTGACCGACGCGTGTGACGGTCCCATTCGCAGCCGCCGCGACCTGGGCTGCTGCAGGTTTTCAGTCGCGGACCGCCTCTTGCTGATGGGCCGGTCGTGGCAGAGCACAGCAACTCCGACGAGCGGCGATGACCGTACGTGCCGTCTCCGGCGTGCGACGTGCCGCGCTCGTCGCGCTCGTGGCGACCGCCGCGATCCTCACTGTCGCGTGGTGGCTGACGCGGCCGCCAGAGGGCTACGTCGTCGCGCTCATGGCGCTCGATGATGGGACCGCGGCAATCGTGATCCGCCAAAGCCACCAGCGCAGCTCGTCGCGCTTCTGGCTCGCTCGGCTCGGGCGGGACGGCCTGCCGGTGGCGTGGCGAGAGCTCGACGGCGCGTACGAGACGGCGGATGCGACGCCAGGCATGGTGCCGGTCGGTGACGCGCTTCACGTGCGTCTCGTGCGCGACGGCCAGATGTCGATCGCGACGTTCGCGCGCGACGACCTCACGCCGCGATGGCGTACGAACATCGGCTCGGCCCCGACGCGGGCGCGGCGAGACGCTCTCTTTTTCGCTGGCGGTCTGCTCCTCGCACCGACCGTCGGCGACGAGTTCGCCAGGCTCGTCGCGGTCGCGCCGGAGAGCGGGGAGGTGGCGTGGCGCACGGAGCTCGCGGGAGCGGATGAGGTCATGCTGGGCGCGCCGCTCGTCGCGGGCAGCACGCTCCTCGTCAGGCAATACGGGAGCGTGTGGACACTGCGCACGATGAGTGGAGCCGTTCTGCGCAGCCTTCCGCGTGAGACGCACTACTCGTGCGTCGGCGAGAGCGGCGAGGCGTGGGCCGACGTCGACCGCGCGCTGGTCGCGCTCGCCGAAGAAGCCGGGGACGACCACGTCGTCATCTCCCACACGGCGCTGCCCGGGGCCTCGAGCGGGAGTCGCTGCCTGGCGCGTGACGGCGTGCCGATCCTCCTCGGCGGGGCGGGGATCACCGGTTCGTGGTTCATGGGCCCGGGCAGCGACGCTCTTTGGACGGTCGAGCTCCCCGGATCGCTAGGTTCCGGGAGCGATTGGCAGTTCGACGGACGCACGCCGCTGACGACGCCGGCGACGCGCTTCCTGCCGCTCGTGCTCAGTCAACGGATCGACTCGGGTGGCGAGTGGCGGCACGACCTGGCGGTGATCGACCTGGACGGGCGGCAGACGAGCGCGCCGCGTGAGGTCGTCGGAGCTCCCCCGAGGCTCGCGGCGACGGTCGACGGCCGACACTACGTCGCCACTCAGCTCGGCAGGATCGGGCCCGAGATCGACCTCATCGACGGCGCGAGCGGTAGGCTCATCGCCGCTACGAGCATGGAATCGATCAGCGCGCTGGACCTCGATCCCGCCGCC
>JBBSAT010000270.1:0-11192 GCA_038252025.1 Polyangiales bacterium
GAAAATGTCGGTCCGGCACTTCGCCTTCTCATCGGGGCCGATACGCGGCCCCCTCCATCCCGAGTGAATCGGGATGGAGCCACCCCCTCGTAGCGCTGCGCGAGAAGGCGAGACCCGTTTCTGGTCACGCCTTCACTCCCCCAGGATCATGTCGCCCCGGCACGTGCCGGCGATGCCTTCCTGGGTGACGCTGAAGCGGCCGCGGACGACGCCGTCGTGAGCGCTCATCGTGCCCATCGCCGTGGTGCTCGAGTCTGGGATGGCGCAGGCGACATCGATGGCCCACTCACACGGCGAGGTCTCGATGACGCGCCCGCCGTCGGTTCCGCACATCCCGGCGAAGTCCTCCGGGCGCGGGGGGATTCGGACCGGCGCCGAGGTCGTCCCGATCGCGCCGAAGCAGCCGGCTGGGCTGACGCCTTCGAAACGGACCGGCGTGTCGTAGGTGCCCGGCGCGCAGCTCGAGGTCGCGTCGGGAGGCGAGGTCCCGTCGGGAGGCGCAGTGCCATCCGGCGCAGGCGCGGCGTCGCGCCGAACCCCGGTGTCTTCGCCGTCGCCGTGCGTCAGGTAGCAGCCCTGGACGAGAAGACCGAGGATCAGCGCGCTCGCGGCCTTCGACATGGACCCGATCTTCCCCGCTCCAACGCGGCGCGCAAGACCGGGCGTGGCGGCCCGGCGCGTCGACCCTCAGTTGGGGGCGTTGGCCGGATCCGACGCGAGCTCTGGGAAGACGTGGAGCAGCTCGTCGGTGAGAGCGCGGACGAGCTCACCCTCGGCGTCGTTCAGGCCGGGCCCCGAGACCCGCTCGACGTTGCGCTGGTAGATGAACGCCCGACCTGCGCGAGGCGGCTCACCGTCCTTCGACACGTCGTCGAGGAGGAGCGGAATGCGCGGGTCGACGCCCTCCGCGACGACCTCGGCGCCGGGGACGTCGCACACGATCACGAGCGCGCCCTCGAGCGTCAGCGCGAGCGGCTCCGGTAGCGCGCGGATCGCGGACTGGACCCGCGCCTCGAAGTCCCGCGTCGAGATCTCCGATCGGCGCGCCGTGTCGGCGCGGAGCTCCGCGTCGCGCGCGCGGAGGAACGCGATCGCCATCGCGCGCAGATCGCCGCGGCTCTCCGCGATGAGGCCCGCGTAGTAGAGCGCGTCGGCGTGCTGCGGCTCCTGCTCGATGGCGCGCTTGATGAGCGCCTCGGCGGCGTCGACGTCTCCGACCTCGAAGTGCGCACGCCCGACCGCGAACGAGAGGCTCGCCGTCTCGAAGGGGCCCTTCGGCAGCTGCGCGACGACGCGGGCGGCGGCCGCCTGGTCGTTCTTGCCCAGCATGGCGTCGAACTTCAGGAGCAGCGCGTCCGCCAGCTCTTCGTCCTCCACGATCCACTCGATCGCGTCGTCGATGAGCGCGGCTGCGCGATCCCAGTCGTGGAGCGGGTGCAGGTACACCTCCGCCGCGTTCAGCATCGCCTCGACGAAGCCCTCGTCGAGCTCGAGCGCCCGATCGTAGTGCTCGATCGCCTCTTCGGGTCGACCGTCGAGCGCGGCGACGTAGCCGAGGAGGTTGTGCACCTCGGGCGCCGTCTCATCCATCTCGAGGCTCTTCTCGGCGGACCGACGCGCGCCTTCGAGATCGCCCTTGCCGACGAGATCCCACGCGCGGTCGAGGTGCGCGCTGAGCTGGTCCATGGGGCCCTTGTCGTCGGTGGTCATCGGGTCTCGCGTCGCCAAAAGGGAGCGCAAAGTACGGGGTGCGGAGCGCGCGTCAAGCGGGCGCGCCGGCTGGAACCGTCTACTCTGCCGCAGGATGCCTCGGTGGGTGCCAGCGCTCCTTCGATCGCCCCTCTGCTGGGCCTGGCTGCTCGCGCCATGCCTCGGGGGATGCTGGGCGCTCGGGCCGCTTCCGGCGGACGCAGCGTCGCTCGGGACGACGAGCGCCGGGATGGTCTGCCAGGGCATCCGGCTACCCGATCGCGGCGAAGGCTTTCTTCGCGGGCGGCCGGGAGAGCCGACGTGCGTCGGTGTGCCCCGGCTCGTCGGTGCGCTGATGGACACGGCGAGCGCGATGCAGAGCGCTTTCCCTGGCACCGAAGACCTTCGCGTCGGCGACATCGGCGCGCCGCACGGCGGCCGTCATCCGAGGCACGCGAGCCACCGGGCCGGCCGCGACGTCGACATCCTGTTCTACGTCGAGGATGCGACCGGGCGGCCGGTCCGCTCGGCGGGCTTCGTCGCGTTCTCTCGCTTCGGGCACGCGTTCTCCCCGGACGGGGATCTCTACTTCTTCGACGACGCTCGGAACTGGGGGCTGGTTCGCGCGCTGCTGGAGAACCCGTCGATCGACGTGCAGTGGATCTTCGTGAGCCGCGGTCTGAAGACCCGCCTCCTTCGCTACGCGCTGGACCACGAGCCGGACCCCGACGTGCTCTTCCGTGCCGCGTACGTGCTCCAGCAGCCCGAGAACGCTCGCCCGCACGACGACCACTTCCACGTGCGGATCTACTGCTCCGCGGATGAGCGGGCGGCGGGCTGTCGCGACGTCGGGCCGCGCTGGCCCTGGCTGCGCCCCGGGATCGAGGAGACGGGCGGCAGCGCGCCGAGCCTCGACGACGCAACGCTGCTCGGCATCCTCCGCGCTCCGTAGGCGCGGCGCAGTCCCTCAGGGCGCGAGCGAGAGGCAGCGCGTGCCGATCGCCGCGACCGACTCCCCGGCCCGGATGCGCGCGATCATGAGCGTCGTGCCCGCGAAGTCGCGCGCGGTGCGCTCGTCCGAGGGCTGAGGCCCGAGAAGCGCGAGCCAGGAGCCGGGCGGGAGCTCGCTCGCGAAGGTGGCGACGGACTCGAGGTGGAACGGCGCGCTCGCGCAGTCGAAGAGCACCACCGGAAGATCGGCGCGATGATCCTCGACCGCTTCGACCATCTCGAAGATCTCGGCGACGGCGCGGACGATGGCACGCCCGACGAGCTCGACGCTCAGCGCGCGAGTCCACTCCACGTTGGTGCTGACCACGAGCACCACCGGCAGGAATTCGCCCGCGCGGACGGTCTTCCCGTGGCGGACGACCACGATGCCCGACGGGTCCTCGTCGTCGAGGTCGGCCCACCCGCCGTGAGCCTCGCCGGGCGGCGTCGGATCCGGGCGCACGGTCGCGGGCTGGGCGGCCCGGGGGGCTTCCCGCATCGGCGCCGGAAATGGGGGTTGGGACATTGAAGGCGGCCTCAGCCCTCGGGCCGTGGCGATGCGCTCGACGATCGGCCCGAGCGTGGCGAGCACCTCGTCCGCGACGTCTTCGTCCAGCTGGTCGACGATCGCGAGCCGCAGGGGGCCGCGGACGAAGGCCACGAGCCCGTCGGCATCCTCGGGGATCGCGAGAGCGCCCGTGCGCGAGAGGGCCCGGACGACGATAGCGTCCTTCACGGCTGGGGCAGCTACGCCTTCCAGCGCCTCTTCGATCGCACGCGCGGCGTGTCCGCGCGGCCGTCTCGATGGGGCAGCCATCTGGTGACATTGTAGCGACCCCACGCGAAGAACGTCAAAGGGGCGGATCTGCACGCCGATGTCGGTACACTCGCGGCGTGCTCGTGATCGGCATCGACGAGAACGGGCTCGGGCCTCGTCTGGGACCGTTGATCGCGACCGCGGTGGTCCTCGAGGTGAGCGCGTACGACCCGAGAGCCCTTGGGAAACGGGCAGCCCGGGCCGGGGTAGGCGACAGCAAGGTCACCGCGGGCTTCGGCAACATGAAGATCGCCGAGAGCATCGCGCTCGCGCTGGCCGAGCAGGCGCTCGGCAGGGTTCCGGCGGACGTCGACGAGCTGCTCACGGCGATCGCAGTCGACGGTCTGCTTCCGCTTCGTTCGATCTGTCCGTCGGCGTCGCACCCACAGTGCTGGTCGCACGCGCTGACGCTGCCCGCGTTCGGCGGGGAGGTCGCGCTCGGTCGACGCGCGCTCGCGAAGCTCGCCCGCGGAGGGATGGGCGTGCGACGCGCGCGCTCGGCGATCGCATGCGCCCGGGCCTTCAACGACGGCGTCGTCCAGCTGGGCTCCAAGCTCAGGGTCGACCTGGCTCTCTTCGAGCGGCTCCTCGAGGACGGTCGGCGTGCGCTCGGCGAGGACAGCCTCGCGATCTGCGGGATGGTCGGCGGCATCCGGCGCTACGTGCCTCAGTTCTCCACCATCGATCCCGCGAGAATTCAGGTGATCGAGGAGGTGAAGGGACGCTCGTCGTATCGGATCGAAGGCCTCGGCGAGGTGAGGTTCGAGGTCGACAGCGATGCGCGCCATCCGCCGGTGGCGCTCGCGTCGATGCTCGGAAAGTACGTTCGTGAGGTCGTGATGGCGCGGCAGAACGGCTTCTACCGGGCCCGAGATCCGGTCCTCGAGGAGGTTAGCGGCTACCACGACCCCGTGACGGCTCGCTTCGTGACGGCCACGCGAGACGCGCGCACGCTGCTGGGCATCGAAGATCGCTGTTTCGAGCGTGAGTCCTGACCCCCCTCGCGCGTCGGCTTGCGAAACGAAGCGAGAATCATTATCACTTCGCCGTGGACATGCCCCACGGCGCGATCCCGGATCGCTCACTCGCGGACCTCGGCGTCGGAGATCGCGCCATCGTGCGATACGTGCGCGGCGAGGTCGCCCTCCGCCGCCGGCTGCTCGAGCTGGGCGTGCTTCCCGGGACGGTCCTCGAGATCGTCCGGATCGCGCCGCTCGGCGACCCGATCGAGGTGCGGCTGTGCGGGTACTCGCTCTCGATCCGTCGTGAGGACGCGCGCACCGTGGGCGTCGAGGCGAGCGCCGCGTGAGCGCGCCCGTGCTCCTCGCGGGCAACCCGAACTCCGGGAAGACGACGCTCTTCAACGCGCTCACCGGTGCTCGTGCGCGCACGGGAAACTATCCGGGCGTCACGGTGGAGCGCCGGGTGGGGAAGTCGAAGCTCCCGTCGGGCAGGGCCATCGAGATCGTCGATCTCCCCGGCACGTACAGCCTGTCCGCGCGCTCGGCAGAGGAGCAGGTCGCCGTCGACGCCGTCCTGCCGAGCCGTGGGCCGTTGCCTGGAGCCGTCGTCGTTGTCGTCGATGCGAGCGCGCTCGGGCGTCATCTCTATCTCGCCGTCTCGATCATCGAGACGGGCGTCCCCTGCGTCGTCGCGCTCAACATGATGGACGAGGCGCGCACGGGCGGCGTGTCGCTCGACCACGTGGCGCTGGCGGCCGAGCTCGGCGCGCCCGTGGTGCCGATCGTGGCGCGCTCCGGCGAGGGCCTTCCCGCGCTCCTGTCCGAGGTGGAGAAGGCGCTGAGCGCGCCGCCGTCGAAGGTGGTCTTCCCGCTGCCGCTTCCCGGGCCGAGCGAAGTGCACGTGCGGACGATCGAGCGCGCGGTTCGCGACTCTCTCGCGACGGACGCGAGGAGCGATGCGTGGGTTCGCGCCCGAGCGCTCTGGGCGCTGCTCTCGATCGGTGACGACGAGCTCGACGTTCCGGCGAAGCTCCGCGTGGCCGTCGAGCAGGTGGCGTCCGACGAGCCCACGCTGGACGAGACGATCATCGGAGCCCGCTACGCGCGGATCGACGAGATCGTCAGAGGCGCCGTCACGGTCGCGCCGCGGACCGAGAAGACACGCACGCACCGCATCGATGCGTGGCTCACGCACCCGCTCTACGGCTCGCTCACCTTCGCCGCCGTGATGATAGGTCTCTTCCAGGCGCTGTTCACATGGTCGGAGCCGCTCATCTCGGCGATCGAGCAGCTGGTCGCGGGCTCGCAGGATCTGGCGCGCGCCGTCCTTCCCGCGGGCCCCATCGCGAGCCTGGTCTCGGAGGGCGTGATCGCGGGCGTCGGGAACGTGATCGTGTTCGTCCCGCAGATCGCGCTGCTCTCGCTCTTCCTCGTCGTGCTCGAGGACTGCGGCTACCTCGCGCGGGTCGCCTTCGTGATCGATCGCGTGATGCGCGGGGTAGGCCTCCACGGGAAAGCGTTCGTGCCTCTCCTGAGCGGCTTCGCCTGCGCCGTGCCTGCCGTGCTCGCCACGCGGACGATCGAGAGCCGTCGGGATCGCCTCGTCACGATGCTCGCGCTGCCTCTGATGTCGTGCAGCGCGCGGCTACCCGTCTACACGCTCGTCATCGCGGTGGCGTTCCCCGGCGACCGACGTGTGCTCGGCATCCTTTCCGTCGGCGCCATCGCCCTCTTCGGGATGTACGCGCTCTCGGTGGTGACGACGCTCTCGGCCGCTGCGGTGCTCCGGCGGACGGTGCTACGCGGCAAGACGCCGGCGCTCCTGCTCGAGCTGCCGCCGTACCGCGTGCCCGTCTTCCGCAACGTGCTGCTCTCGATCTGGCAGCGCACGGCCTCGTTCGTCACCAACGCCGGGACCGTGATCCTCGCGATCACCATCGTCCTCTGGGCGTTGCTCGCGTTTCCGCGCGACGCGGCCATCGACGCGCGGTTCGATGCGGAGCTGCAGGCCGTCGATGCCTCGCTCTCGACCGAGGCTCACGAGGAGAGCGTCGCTGCGCTCGAGGCTCACCGATCCGAAGAGCAGCTCGGAGTGAGCATCGCGGGCCGCCTCGGGCGCGCCTTCGAGCCGGTCATCGCGCCGCTGGGGTACGACTGGAAGATCGGCGTCGGCCTCATCGCGTCGTTCGCCGCGCGCGAGGTGCTCGTGAGCACCCTGGGCCTCGTCTACGGCGTGGGTGACTCGGCCGACGAGAGCTCGACTCCGCTACGGCAGCAGCTGAGAGAGGCGACGCGCCCGGATGGCTCGCTCGTGTTCACGCCGCTGACCGGCCTGTCGCTGATGATCTTCTTCGTGCTCGCCGCGCAGTGCATGAGCACTCTCGCGGTCGTGCGCCGCGAGTCGGGCTCGTGGGGATGGGCCCTCTTCATGCTCGTCTACATGAACGTTCTCGCGTACGGCGCGGCGTTCCTCGTCTACCAGGGCGGGCGCCTCCTCGGGTTCGCCTAGCGGGGGCGATCCGCTATCGTCCCCTCATGCTCGGAATGGCACTGTCGCTGCTGGGAAACCTCGCGACGCTCCCGGGGACGGTGGAGCTGTCGACGCTGACGGCGGCGAGCCTGCTCCCGCGCCGTGCGCCCTCGGTGACGCATCGGCCCGTCGGTCACGTCGTCGTCGTCGTTCCGGCGCACGACGAGGAGTCGGGCATCGGCGCTTGTGTTCGCTCGCTCCGCGCGTGCCACGCTCCCGCCGCCGGGTTTTCCGTTCTCGTCGTCGCCGACAACTGCTCGGACGCGACCGCCGCTCGCGCGCGCGAGGCCGGTGCCGAAGTGATCGAGCGACACGACGAGGAGCACCGAGGGAAGGGCTACGCACTGGAGGTCGCGTTCTCGCACGCGCTCTCGCGAGCCTCGGTGGGCGCCGTGCTGGTCGTCGACGCCGATACCGAGGTCGAGCCCAACTTCATCCTCGCGATGACCGGCGTGCTCGATCGAGGCGCCGACGCGGTTCAGTGCCGCTATGGCATCGCCCTCGAGCGGGACGCCGACGCGCGCTCGCTCCTCATGTCGCTCGCGTTTCGCGCCTTCTGCGTGGTCCGCTGCCGCGGTCGTGAGCGGCTCGGGCTCTCGGTCGGCGTCCTCGGAAACGGCTTCGGCCTTCGACGCGACGTGATCCTGAGCGTGCCTTACGTCGCGCGCTCGGTCGTCGAGGACCTCGAGTACCACTTGATGCTCGTCCGAGCCGGCCGTCGCGTGCGGTTCGTGGAGGACACCGAGGTGAAAGCGCCGGCGCCGTCGGGCCGAGCCGCGGTGACGAGCCAGCGCGCTCGGTGGGAAGGCGGCCGCTACCGGATGATCCGCGAGCAAGCGCCCGCGATCGCCGGCGCCGTCGTCCGGGGTGAGCCCGCGCTGATCGAGCCGCTGCTCGAGCTCTCGCTCCTCCCGCTCGGGACGCACGTCGGCCTCCTCGGCGTCACCGCGCTCGTGCCGTTCTTGCCGGGGCAGATCGCGGCTCTCGCGGGGCTCGGCGTCGTGGCAATGCACGTCGCGGTTGCGGCGATGACCACCGGCGCGAGCGAGCGAGAGATCGGCGCGCTCCGCGAGGTGCCGCGCTACGTCGTCGAGAAAGCCGGCATGCTCCCCACCGTCCTCTCGTCGGCGAGGCGCGAACAGGAATGGGTGCGCACGGCGCGCGCCGGAGAGGTTGGAGGCTCGAGGTGACGACGAAGCCCAAGAAGGCGCTCGTGACGGGAGGATGCGGCTTCCTCGGGAGCGCCATCGTGCGCGAGCTGCTCACGGGCGGCGCAGCCGTGCGCGTGCTCGCGATGCGAGGTGAGACGCGAGACAACGTCGCCGGGCTCGACGTCGAGATCATCGAGGGCGACGTCACCGACGTCGAGGACGCCAAGCGCGCGGTCGCCGGGATGGACACCGTCTTCCACGCGGCGGCCATCTACGAGGACTGGGCGCCCGATCCGACGCAGATGTACGATGTGAACCTGCGGGGCACGTTCCACATGCTGGAGGCGGCGCGCCGCGCGGCCGTCGAGCGCGTCGTGTACACCGCGAGCATCGTCTCGGTGGGTCGACCCGAGCGCGGAGGGCGCGCCACCGAGTCGACGCCGTACGAGGCGTGGGATCTCGACTTCCCGTACAGCCGCAGCAAGTTCCACAGCCGCGAGCTGGCCGAGTACTTCGCCGCGTGGGAGCTCGACGTTCGCGTCGTCTGTCCGGGCATCGTGCTCGGCCCATACGACATCCGGCCCACGCCGAGCGGCGCCATCATCCTTGGCTCGATGAAGACGCCGGGGCCTTCCGTCATCTACGACGGAGGCGCGAGCTACGTCGACGTGCGCGACGCCGCGCGCGTGCACGTCCTCGCGGCGACGAAAGGAAAGAAGGGCGAGCGCTACCTCGCGACCGCGCACAACCTCACGAACGCCGAACTCATCGCAGCGATCGATCGCGTCACCGAGCGGAAGCGCTCCACGATCAAGATCCCCGTCGGCGTCGCGCGGACGATGGCGCGCGCGATGGAGGCTCAGGCTCGGCGCACGGGAAAGCCGCCGTTGCTCTCTCGCGACTTCTTCGAGTTCAGCCTGAAGGCGTCGTTCCACGACAACACCAAGTCGAAGGCCGAGCTCGGGGCGACGTACCGTCCGCTGGACGAGACGCTGCGCGATGCCGTCGCCTGGTTCCGTGAGCGCAAGATGGTTCGCTGAGGCGTCAGCGCGGGTCTCAGCCCAGCGCGCGATCGAGGAACGCGTTCCTCAGCGTCCCGTCGGGATCCCACTCGCGCGCGAGCGACGTGAAGTCGCGCGACCTCGGATACACCTCCGCCACGTAGCCCGGATCGACGGCCATCTCTTTGCCCCAGTGCGGGCGCGCCTTACGTGACTGGGCGAGGGCCTCGAACGCGCCGAAGAAGCGGCCGAGGTCGGGCGAGTCGCTCATGTACGCGCCGATCTGGCAGGTAGCGCGCCCGAACGCGGGGCTCATCCATGCGCGATCCTCGCGGACGAAGCGCGCCTCGACGGGGAAGTTCACGCGGAGCTTCTCCCGCTTCACGAGCGCCGCGAGCTCCCCGAGCGCGAGGCTCGCGTCGCCGAGGCCGAACGCGTACTCGAGCTCGCGGTGGATCGGCGGCATCGGCACGTTGAACGCGAGGTCGCTGCGCACCGGGACGGCGGGGCGCTCGAGGTAGCTCGCTGCGACGGCGCGGTTCAACGGGCCGGTCATCGAGGGAAAGCGCCGCGCGAGCGCGAGCACAGCCGGGAAGAGGAAGCGGTTCGTGAAGTGGGTGTCGACGGCGCGCGTGAAGGCGACGTCGGTCGCGGGGCCCGGCGTCCTCAGGTAGCGGAAGACCTGGGCGCCGCGCGTCTCGGGCAGCCACCACACCTTCACGAACTCGCTGCTCGACGCGATCGACTCGAGATCCTCGGCGACCCGCTCGATCGGGAGGGTCTCGACCTCGCCGATCAGGATGAACGCTGGCGCGACACGCAAGAGGATCTCGGTGATCACGCCGAGCGCGCCCAGCGACACGCGCGCCGCCTCGAGCCGAGGATCGCCCGCGGACAGCGTGTGCGTCTCTCCGTTCGGCGTCACGACCGTGAGCTCCTCGACGAGGCTCGACAGGTTCCCGTGGACGAGGCTCGAGCCGTGCGTGCCGGTGCTGATCGCCCCCGTGATCGTCTGCGCGCTGATCGACCCGAGGATTGGAACCGCGAGGCCGACGCGATCGAGCGCCTCGTTGAGCTCGGAGAGTTGGATGCCGCCCTGCACGCGCGCGGTCCTCCGCGCTGCATCGATCTCCACCACTTGCCGCATGTTCGTGAGATCGAGCGCGACGTCCTCGGGGACGGCGATCGACGACCAGGAGTGCCCCGAGCCGACGGGTCGGACGCGCTGCTTGGCTCGCCGTGCGCGCGCGAGCACGTCCGCGATCTCCGGGGCTGTTCGAGGCGACTCCCAGGACGCCGGCGCGGAATGGTGGGTTCGAGCCCAGTTGATGAAGCGCGTCATCAGAAGAACGTCCAGCCTTCCCCGCGATACGTGGGCGCCCGATCGACCAGCGCGCCCTGAGAGAAGAACACGTGCTCGGTGAAGCGTTCCGCGATCTCGCCTGCCTTCGCGGGGCGAAACAAGACGGGGTCGCCGATGCGCGGCGCCCGCGCGGCCTGCGACACGACCAGCGGAGTCTGCACCTCGCCGGCGCCCTCGCGCTCGACATAGGAGAGCCCAGCGGGAAGGACCGGCACCGGCGATCGATCGACGCCCGTCGCGCCTGAAGCGATGTAGCCGCCGCCTCGACACGTCACGTGGTCCCGGTCGGGGATGCGGCAGACCTCGAGCGCGAAGAAGATCGCCGGCTCGTACTTCACGACGTCGAAGCGATCGAAGAGATGAGAACAGAGGAGCCCCGAGCCGATGGTGGCCTCGGTGGTCGAGGGATCGGCGAGGGTGAGCGGCAGGCTCCCGCTCCCGCCGCCGTTCACGATGGGAGGGAGCAGCCCCTCGGTCTCGAGCGCGGCGAACGTCTGCTGACGGACCTCGAGCACCCGAGGCCACGCGACGCGCTTGAACGCGCGCATGGCGATCGATGCGTCCGAGAGGCCCGCGACGTGCGCCTCGTAGCCCATCAGCGAGGCGAGCTCGAGCTCGGGGCGTTCCGCGACCGTGCGCGCGAGGGTGACGACGGTCTCCGCGTCGTGCAGCGGGCTGCGGCGCGGCCC
>JBBSAT010000271.1:0-11141 GCA_038252025.1 Polyangiales bacterium
GCCTTCGATCCGAGCGGAGCGCTGAAGCGCTGTCAGAGCGTGCTGGACTCGGCGTTCTTCAAGAGCGATCGCGGCATCGCCTCCGCGATGATCCTCGGCCTGTCGCGCGCGGCAGAAGCCGAGCCGGACGCCGCGGAAGAGCTGCTGGTCGCCCTCATTCGAATCGGAGGGCTCGATGCCGTCGAGGCGCTCGTCGAGCTGACCCAGGAGCGCATCGGCAACGACTTCGGCGACTGGGCGGCGCGCCTCGCGATCACGCGCCTCGCCGATCCGGAGGTGCGAGGCCCCGAAGACGACGACGGCCGCGATGCCCTGTGCGCCGCGCTCGAGCGCGAGCTCAAGCCACGCTCCGAGCAGGATCGCGACGCAACGCTGCGCGAAGCGCTCGACGAAGCGCGCGATGCGTTCGCGACCGGCAGCGCGCGAAGCGCGTACACGCAAGCCGTCGCGATCGTGAAGACGCTCAACGAGCAGCTCGACAAGCTCGAGGCGACGCGCGAGCACTCTCGCGAGAGCCGCATGGAGTGCTTCCGCGTGCTCCGCGAGCTCGACCTCGCGCTGCTCGAGACGTCGGCGCTCTCGGATCTGCTCGTGCTCGGGGGCGACGGCGGGAAGGCGAAGGGCGCCAGCGTGCCGCATCCGCTCGGCGAGGTCTTCGAGCGCCTGACGCAGTGGCTGCTCATGCGCGAGCGCGAGCCGCTCTTTCCGGGCGAAGCGCTGCCGCATCGAACGCTGCGGGTGCGCCGCCTGCGCGCGCTCCTCCACACGGTGGACGCGGACGGCGCGTTCGGCGACGAGAAGAACGCGGACCTCCGCGAGCGCCGGCTGCGCGGCACGAAGATCCTCCTCGCGCGCACCCGTGACGACGCGCCCTCACCGCTGCGCCGCATCGTGCACGCGGCCGCGGCGCGCTCGTGCGAAGCGCTCCTCCGCGAGGACATCGCCGAGGTGTCCGACGTGCTCATCGCGGTCGTCACCCACCTCTCGAGCGAGGCGGATCTGGTCACCTTCGCAGAGGCCTCGATGGTCCCGGAGGTCGAGAGCGTGTTCCGCGCGTACGCGACCCTCGTCGAGCGGACCGAGCGGCAAGCGCGCGCGACGGCGATGCGCACCCGGGCGGGGATGGACGCGCTCCGGCAGCTGACCAAGCACCTTCCGGCGGCCAGCGGTCCGCGCGTGGAGGCGCTGCGCGCGGCGCTCCTTCGGTTCGCGTCCTGCCTCGAGGCGATGGCGTCGGCGTCATCGCTCACGGAGCTCTCGGGCGAAGGCGACGAGCAAGGCTCGCGCTTCGCGCCGCTCGCCGACACGGTGGAGACGCTCGCTCGGCTCGTGGACGGAGCACGCCGGCGCCTCGGAGAGATGCGCCCCGACGAGCCGCCGGCCTGCGCGGCGGCGATGCGCCTCGTCGATCTCTCGGCGCTGCACACCATGCGCGGCAACGAGAGCGCCTACGGCGACGCGGTCGCAGGCGCCGTCGACTCGATGCGCGAAGAGCTGCCGCTCCATATCGCCGAGGTTGCCGCGAACATCCTCGTGGCCACGGTCGCCCTCCCGATCGACGCGCCGATCCAGCTACGCGAGTCCGCGGTCCCGCTCCTCAAGCGGCGCGGCGCGGCGCTGCCCCCCTGGCTGCCGCCGAGCCGGACGCTCGGAGGCTTCTTCATCCTGCGGGCGCTTGGAGCCGGCGCCGTCGGCTCCGTCTTCGTCGCGCGGCGCGCCGAGGAGAAGGCGGACGAGCGGGCGCAGCGGTTCGCGCTCAAGGTCCCCGAGTACGGCGGCACGGCGGCGCGGACGCTCAGCGAAGAGCAATTCCTCCAGCTCTTCCGCGACGAGGCGGGCGCACTGCTCGCGATCCCGCAGCACCCGAACCTCGCGCGCCTCGTGACGTTCGACGGCGGCGCGAAGCCCAAGCCCATCCTCGTGATGGAGCTGATCGAGGGGCCGACGCTCGAGCGCCTGATCGAGACCGGCGGCCTGGACATGGCGCGCGCCATCACCGTGATGACCGGGATCGCGAGCGGGCTCGGGGCGATGCACGACATCGGCGTCGGGCACCTCGATCTCAAGCCCTCCAACGTGATCCTCCGCGACCCGGACGGCCCGGGCCCCGCGCTCGAGACGCCGGTGCTCGTCGACTTCGGGCTCGCGGGCCGCAAGGTGCGCCCCGGCTGCGCGACGGCGAACTACGGCGCGCCCGAGGTCTGGGGCCTGCTGCCGAAGGGCCACGTGCCCGCACCCTCGTGCACCGACGTGTACGCGTTCGGCTGCATGATGGTCGAAGCACTCACCGGCCAAACGCTGTTCGACGGCGACAGCGACGTCGGGATCCTCATGTCGCATCTCTCGCACGACGGCGACCTTCCGATGCTCGACGCGCTCTCCATGGACGAAGAGCTGATCGGACTGATCGACGGAATCCGCGGGTGCCTCCGCCAGGACCCTCGCAAGCGACTGACGATCCGCGAGGTGAAGGAGCGCATCGAGGCCGCGACGCCCGTGCTGCAGCAGCGGCGCTGGCCGCTCGCGACCGCCTGAAGCCGGGGGCCGAACGAGCGTCGCGGCCGCCCGAGAGCTCTCAGCGCGGCAAGTCGTCGCTGCCGAGGTCCGCGCGGTCGGCGCCCTCGCTGGGCGCGAAGAACGCGGCGACGAGTCTCTCGCCGAGCTGATCGAACGCGCGCGTCGCCATCAGCTCGTAGATCGTCCCGACCGTGGGCGACTCCTCGCCTCCGTCGACCAAGAACGAGGCTGGAGGCTCCACGTCGAGCTCGAAGCGCCGGCGCGTCGGCTCGCCGGGCACGCGCATCTCGACGTCGAAGTGCACGACGAAGCCCGCGAAGTGCCGTGGCGCCGCGGGACGGCGGCCGATGCTGCCGCCCAAGAGATCGGCGAGCGGATCGGACGTCTCGACGAGGTCGAACACACCGAAGGTCGGGAGCACGTCGTAGAGGACGCGGATCTCCGGGGCGCCGCTGTCGTCGTCGGCCGCCGCGCGCAGGCGCGCCTCCTCGTCCGTCCGCTCTTCTTCCGGGAGCTCCATCAGCTGTGCCGCGAGCGCGACCTCCCCGAGGGCCGGTTGGAGCGGGCGCCCGTGCGCGAGCGCGAGCACGTCGTTCGGCGCGATGCGCGCGAACGCGGAGACCAGGCGATCGAACACCAGCATCTCTCTCTGCGCGTTGAGCCGGTACGAGAACGAAGGTGCGATGCGCTCGATCGGCTCGTCGTTCCTCGAGCGGACGGCGTCGTCGAACGCGCTCAACATCTCGCTGTCCGGCGTGCGGAAGCGGACGAGCACGTCGGGCCCCTCCTGCGCTTCGAGGTAGCCGAAGAGCGCCGCGAGGAACGCTGTCGCCTCGGCCTCGCGCCCCCCGTTGCCGGAAGCGCGGGCGGTCTCGTACCGCGCGTGCCTCCGCCGCGTCGCTTCGAGCGCCTGCGGAGTCCCCGGGTACTGGTGGATGACGTAGGTGTAGGCGCCCACGTCGTCGGTCGCGATCGCCTCGCGGAGCGACATCACGGGGAGCGCGGCACGGACGTCTGCGATCTGAGGCGCATCCGGATAGCGCTCGAGGAAGGCACGAAGCGACCAGGAGCTCTCCTGCGCGTCCGTGTACGCGCGGTCGTAGAGCTGGGCGCGCGCCTCGTCCGTGTGCGACGTGCCGGGGTAGCTGGCGACGAAGGACGCGAGCGCGTCGGGCGTGTCCGCGCGCAGGGCCTCCGCGTAGGCGGCGTCGGGCAGCGTGCGAGTACGGACCTCGTGGGCGCGGGCGCCGCCGTTGTCGGCGTAGCAACGCAGCGCGGTCGTGTCGCTGGACGCGGCGGCGAGCGCCATCGCATCGGAGACCTCGTTCCGCGCGAAGAAGAGCGCGACGCCGAGCAACGCGGCGACGGGCAAGGAGAGGAGCAGGCTCCGCACGTAGTGGGCGCGCAGGCCGACGCGCGGAGCCCGGTCCCAGAGGCTCGCGCGACGGAGCTCGGCGAGGGAGTCCTTGCCGCCCTCTCCCCTGCGCACGCTCTCGATCGCCGCCTCCGCGCGCGCCGCAGCCTCGGCGGCGCCTTTCCCCGCGACCTGGAAGCTCAGCGCGGGAAGGCCCTCGAGCCAGAGCGAGAGCTCGGGATCGCGCGAGCCCGGGACGCGAGTCGGCCCGCTGGTGCCCGCGACGGACGCCAGGGGCGCCACGAAGAGCTGATCGCCTTCGACCACCACCGCGTCGCGGCTCAGCACGAAGACTCCGGCGGGCAGCGGGCAGCGAGCCACGGCGAGCCGTCGCTCGAACGCGCGCGTGACGAGGAGCGCGATGGGCAGGCCGAGGGCGAGGAAGAGCGGGATGAAGTCGAGCGAGTCGTGAGGCGAGCACGGGCGTCCGAGCTGGATCGCCGAGACGATCCCGAGCCCAAGGAGCGCCACCACGCTGGCGGCGGACAGGATCTTCTCCTTGGACACGAACGCCATGCGGCCCCGCACGCGCGGCCCGAGCGGACCGTCCGAGCGAAGAACGCTGGCGAGCTCCCGGACGAGCTCCTTGGGGAGCGCCGCGATCGACAGCGTGCGCACCTCGAGCGGCGAGGCCTCGGCCGCGTCGTCGGAAGCGCTCATCGGGGGCCCCAGGCCATGCGGCGCACACTACGCGACTCCCCTCACCTCGGGGAGGTGCCTCCGCGCGTGCGGCGTTGTAAGTTCCCGCTGCGATGGCTGTCCGGAAGATCCTCCACTACCCCGACAAGCGGCTCCGGAACCCCGGAGCTCGGGTCACCGACTTCGGTCCGCGCCTGCAGATGCTGATCGACGACATGGCCGAGACCATGTACGCGGCGCCTGGCGTCGGGCTCGCCGCGCCTCAGATCGGGGAGAGCTTCAGGCTCTTCCTGGTGGACACCGCGACGGGAGACGACGAGCCGAGCGAGCTTCGCGTCTTCATCAACCCGGAGATCCTCGAGCGGCACGGCGACGTGACCTGGGAAGAGGGCTGCCTGTCCTTTCCGGGCGTCCACGAGGAGATCGATCGCGCCGAGCGCGTCAAGGTGCGCGCCCAGGACCGGGACGGGACGACGTTCGAGCTCGAGGCCGAGGGCCTGCTCGCGGTCGCGATCCAGCACGAGCTCGATCACCTCGAAGGCAAGCTGATGGTCGACCATCTCGGCATGCTCCGGAAGCGCATCGTCCACCGTCAGATGACGAAGCGCGCCGCCGAAGCCGCCGAGTAACCGAGCCGGCCCGAAGGATGAGAGCGATCTTCTTCGGCACGCCGGAGTTCTCCGTGCCCTGCCTCGACGCGCTCACCCGGGTAGCGGAGGTCGTGCGCGTGATCTCGCAGCCCGACCGACCGAGCGGCCGGGGGCACACGGCGCTGCCGCCGCCAGTGAAGGTGCGCGCGGAAGCGCTCGGCATCCCCGTGATGCAGCCGACGAAGGTCAAGCCTCCCGAGCTCGCGGAGGAGCTTCGCGCGCTCGAGGCGGACGTGGCGGTCGTCGTCGCGTACGGACGGATCCTCCCGAAGGGGCTGCTCGAAGCGCCGAAGCGCGGCTGCGTGAACGTCCACGCCTCGCTCCTGCCGCGCTGGCGCGGCGCGGCGCCGATCCAGTGGTCGATCGTGAGCGGTGACGAGGAGACCGGCGTCTGCTTGATGGAGATGGAGGCAGGCCTCGACACAGGCGCCGTGATCTCGATGGCGCGCACGCCGATCCTGGAGAACGAGACGTCCGGCGAGCTCTTCACCCGGCTCGCGCCGCTCGGCGCCGAGCTCCTCGAGCGCGACCTCCCGCGCTGGCTCGCCGGCGAGCTCGTCGCGACTCCGCAGCCGAGCGAGGGCGTGACCCTGGCGCGCATGCTCGAGAAGTCCGACGCGATCCTCGACTTCGACGCTGCTGCGCGCGCGGTGCACGATCGTGCGCGCGGCCTCCATCCCTGGCCGGGCGCGGAGACACGCATCGGCGAGGCGCGCGTGAAGGTGCACGAGACGCGCGTCGCGCAGGCTGCGGGCGCGCTCGGAGAGCCGGGGATGATCCTCGCGATCGATCCGTCGGGGGTCGAGGTCGCGTGCGGTAGCGGGAGCGTTCGCTTCACGCAGCTGCAGCTCGAAGGAAAGAAGCGCGCGACTGCGTACGAGGTCGCGAACGGTCTGCGCCTCGCGGTGGGAAGACGCTTCGGAGGAACGACATGAAGATCTACACGCGGACGGGCGATGGCGGCGACACCGGGCTCTTCGGCGGAGATCGCGTCAGCAAGGCGAGCGCGCAGGTCGACGCCTACGGAGAGGTCGACGAGCTGAACAGCGTGCTCGGCGTCGTCCGTCTCACGCTCCTCGGCAAGGACGGCCCTGACGACTTCGACCGCCTCCTCGCGACGATCCAGAGCCGTCTCTTCGATCTCGGCGCAGAGCTCGCGAAGGGCAAGAGCGAGAAGGAGCTGGGCATCCCGCTCGTGGACGAGACCGACATCACCGCGATGGAGCGCGCGATCGATCGCGCCGAGGAGGAGGTCCTTCCGCTCAAGGTCTTCGTTCTCCCGGGCGGCTCGCCGATGGGCGCGCAGCTGCACATCGCGCGCTGCGTCTGTCGGCGCGCGGAGCGGCGCGTCGTCCACCTCGCGGAGACGCGCGCGGTGCGCGGCGAGGTCGTCCGCTATCTCAATCGCTTGAGCGATCTCTTGTTCACGCTCGCGCGGCTCGCGAACCACCGCGCCGGGATCGCCGACGTTCCCTGGGTCGGGCGCGGAACGCAGAGCCAGTAGCCGGGCATCCATGTCGTGCCTTGCGCCAGCGTGCGTCGAGGCTCGCGGTGCGCGCGCTCACGGCGAGGGATGAATAACAGGCGATCTCGTGCTCTCGATGTCGGTCACGCCGATGCCGGGCGGCGGAGCCTTCGTGCTTCGCGGAAGCTTCTGAGAGAACGCGGCCAGTCAGGCGCTCAGCCGAGCGCGCGGCCCGTGGGCGGTGCCGGCATCAGCGCGCGCGCGTAGGCCGCACGGAGGCGCGGGCTCGAGAGCGCGGCCGCAGCCTCCTCGACCGCCTCGATCGCGAGACGCCGCGACGCGCTCAGAGACTCGAGGCCGAGCGTGTCGAGCGGAAGCGCAGCGAGCAGGCTCACCCTCGCGTCGCGCGCGTCACGGATCGCCGAGTCGGTGGCGCCCTGCGCGACGCCGAGCAGCGTGAAGTAGTCGGCGTCCTCCGCGCGGCGCGCGTGCTCGATCACGATCCCCTCGGCGGCGCGCCGATCGATGCCGCCGTCGTCCTGACGCGAGAGCGCGCTGAGACCGCCGCCGGCGAACAGGGCGCCCGCCATGCCGACGAGCCCGGGCATGACGAAGGACGCGCGGGCGAGATCCGTCGGTGAGACGCCGTCAGCCGCGCCCGCGAAGAGCGCGACGAGCTCGCGCGGAGCTTCGAGCGCCTCGCACACGGAGTCGAACGAGCGCGAAGGAGCGAGGTGGGCGCCCTCCCCCGCGAGGCGCGCGAGCACCGACGGCTCGAGCGAGCGCGCCAGCGAGAGCAGCAGCGGCCCCGTGCGACCGAGACGAGACGGCGCCTCTCGCTCGCCCGCGGTACAGAAGCACGCCTCCCCGGCGTCCAGCCGGAGGACCTGCGAGAGGAGCGCTCGCTCGGCAGCCGCGAGGAGGAACGCGCTCCCCGAGACCGAGACCTCGCGTCGCTCCATCAGCGAGACGAGGCGGTCCTTCGAGGCGAGCTCCTCGACAGCCGAACTGCCCAGAGGCGAGCTCGCGGGCACGCCGGAGACGCCTTGCGCGAGCGCCAGCGCTTGCTGATGGAGCGGGCCGTCGAGGCTGACCAGCTCGCCGCGCGAGAAGCCGAGCGTCACGTCCGGCTCGGTCGCTCTCCCCGCGCGAACCTCGACGCGCGTCGTGGATCGATGGAGCACGAGCGCAACCAACGCACGGAGCATCGCACCGGGCTCGATCGCGAGGCGCCGGATCCCGTCTGCTCCCGGCCTTCCGAGCGAAGCATCGTCCGGCAGAGACCTCGGGAGCTCCTGACGCCGCGAGGCCGTTCGGTTCTCGCCGCCCGTGACCATCGTCGGCGCGGGACGCGGCGGCGGACGCGACGCCACCGTGCCCGGCGTCCCGGGCGACGTCTTCTTCGCGGGCTCGGCGTCTGGGCTCGAGCCTTCGGCGCGGCTCGCCGGCGCGGTCGGCGCGACCGCCGGGCTTCCGGACGAGCTCGCCGACGCGTTCGCCGAGGCCGCGCCCCATCCGGTGGGAACGGGCGGCACGGGCGGCAGGAAGAGCATCTCTTCCTCCGGCTCGGAGTCGACGAAGGGCGCGTCGTCGAGGAACTCGTCCGGGACGAGCTCGACCGCGGAGACCTCACCGGCAGGGATCGAGACGTCGACGGGAGCCAGGGACGGGAAGACGCGACGGTCCGCCGCAGAGAGGAGCGTGCGGAGCTCGTCCGAGATCGCGGCCGGCGTGACGACGTCCGACCCCGTGCCGGGCCCGGTGCCCGGAAGGATGTACTGCTGCGAGGACGGGATCGCGGTCGACGACGGGCGTTCGGACGCGCGATCGTTGCGCTCGACGACGGAGATCCCCGTCGGCGGTGGTGGGACCGACGGGCGTCGCGCCGGCGACGAAGGCCGCTCGCTGGTCGACGAGGGCACGTCCTGCACGTGGTCGCCGGACGGGCCCTCCACGTCGTCGTGCGCGCTCATCGGATGGATCGCGGACACGCCGCTCGGATCGTCTCGCTCGGGCTCCTCGTCGCCCGTGCGCCAGGCGGCGGCGCGCTCGCGCTGTGCGAGCTCGAGCGTCAGCTCCGCGACGCGCTCCACGATCGAGCCGTCGTTCGCGCGCGCTCGAAGGAGCAAGTGCACGGCCTCCACCAGCCGAGCCTCGTCGACCGGGCGACCGAGCACGCGCTCGGCGCCGAACCCAGGACCGCTGGCGATGGGGTCGGTGCCCTCGGGGGTGCCCACGAGGATGACGGGGACGTCGGGCCGCGCACCGTCGTCGCGCAGGGTGCGGAGCGCTTCGAGCGCGTCGCGCGCGTCTCCGGCGAGCACCACCAGATCGGCGCGTGTCTCGGGGAGATCACGGATCTCGATCGCGCGCACCTCGAACCCCGCGGCCGCGAGCGCGGCCACGATGACGAGCCGCTCGGATCCCGGATCTGCGACGTCGATTCGCACCGGCGAGTTGTACCGGAGAAGCCGCGGGCCCGGCTACTCCCGAGGCGCGTCCTCGAACCACTCCCCCGCGCTGACGCCGACCACGCGGGCCCCCTCGGCGAGCTCGAGCCGGCAGTCCTCCGGGACGGTCGCGTCCATGAGCGTGGCGAAGCGATCGATGATCGCCGTCATCCGCTCGAGATCGATGGGCCGCTGATCGTCCCTGAGCACGCCGCCGAGCGCGGGGCCGCTGGCGTCGGCGAACGCGGTGAGCACGTAGCCGCTCTCGCGCTCGCGGAGCGCGTACCGGAAGCCGCTCGCCGTCACCTCGGTCGGCACGCCGAAGTGAACCTCGAGTCGGCAGAGCCAGTTGCCGAGCGAGGAGCGCGCGAGGACGAGCGGTGACCTCCCGAGCGCGTCTCGACCCGACCAGCTGCGCGCACGCTCGGCCCGATCTGCGAGCGCGAGATCGACGCGCTCGAAGTCTGCGATGCCCGTGAGATCGACGCCTTCCGCGAGCCGTCCCGCGGGCCCGTGCGAGGGTGACCGTTCGGCGCCGCGGGTGGGATCGCCGTGAGAGACGGGCTCGGTGGGCGAGGTCCCGCACTCGCAGCTGGAGAGCGTGAGCGAGAGGACGAGGAGGATCGCCAGAGACGACACGAGCGGCGCCCGATCGTTCGCGTTTGCCCTGACTCGCTTCATGCGCGGATCGTGCGCGGCGCCATCAAGCGGGCGGCCAGCGCGGTCTGCGCCGCGCCGATCACGCCGAAGATCTCGAAGTGCCACTCGGGCCAGAGCCAGACGGCGGGCACCACCAGGCACTGGCCGATCACCATGGGCAGCCAGGGGACGCCCAGCGTGAAGGTGGCGGTGGTCCACAGCAGCGACGAGACGAACGCGCCCACCATCGTCGTCTCGGGCATCGAGAGGCCGAACGCGCCGAGCATCGGCCAAAGGATGGTGCCAGCGCCGAAGACCAGCGTCGTGGTGTACGCGACGCGCCGGCTGGCGGCGTTGGCCAGCGTCTGCCGACGCGTCGTCAGCATCATCACGATGGTGCCGAGAAGAAAACCTGCGTTGACCAGCGCGAAGCCTCCGTGGTCGATCACGAGCACGCCGGTACGCGTGGTGAGGCCGCAGGCGAGGCACGAAGCGCCCCACGAGGCGGCCCCGAGGTACGTCAGGGCTTGTCGAGCGCGCGCGCCGAGCGCCATGTCGGCGTCGCGTTCCATCGCTTGGAGGCGTGCGATGCGCTCGCGCTCGGCACGGTCTCTGCGTTCCACCTCGTCCGCGAGCTCGGCCGGCGGCGCGTCGAGCGTCTGCAGGATCGCGACCGCCGCGCCCGGTGTTCCGCGCGCGAGCTCGATGCGAATCATCGACGTGAGCAAGGCGCGTCGCCCGGCGATGGCGTCGGTGTTGTCGGGCCAGCTCTCGAGCGCCTGATCGAACGCGAAGCGCGCCTCGTGGAAGAGCGCGCGGGTCGCCGCGTCGAGCGGCTCTCGCGTGGCGCTCTCGGCGACGACGGCGAGCTCTCGCGCGCGGCGCTCGGCCTCTCGCGAGAGCTGCGTGGAGCCGCGATGGACGAGGTACTCCTCGAGCGCCTCCGCGAACGCGAGCGCGCTGGGGTAGCGATCGCCCGGCTCCCTCGCGCGGGCGCAGCGCGCGATGCTCGCGAGCTCGGTGGGCACCCAGGCCGCGTACTCGGCGGGCTCGGACAGGTAGGCCGACACGAGCACGGCGTGCATGTGCGGGCCGGCATGCGGCGCCTGCCCGGTGAGGATCTCGTGCAGCGTGGAGCCGAGCAGGTACACGTCGGAGCGCGCGTCGATGGACAGACCGTCGCCAGCCGCCATCTCGGGCGCGAGGTAGACGGGCGTGCCCTCGACCGACCGCACGTCGCGCGCGAGCGGGACGCCGTCGGGCGTGGGATCGAGGCTCACGGCGATGCTCCAGCCGACGAGGCCGGCCGCGACGAGCGTCAGCAGTCCGACGATCAGGAAGAGGAAGGCCACGCCGAAGTCCAGAAC
>JBBSAT010000272.1:0-11084 GCA_038252025.1 Polyangiales bacterium
CACCGCAGCAGACCTCACCGACGGCGCAGTCGGACGAGACTCCTACGCACCGCACACCGTCCGGGCCGGCGCCGCCGCCGTCGGGCGTCGCGCCACCGGCGTCGCTTCCAGCGTCATCGCCGATGGCGCCGTCGCTGCCTGCATCGTCGCCGATCGCACCGTCGCTGCCTCCGTCGTCGCTGCCGGCGTCATCGCCCGTCGCGCCGTCGACACCGGCATCCACGTCGGGTGTCGTCGTCGTGCCGCCACAGGCAGCGATGGAGAGCACCGAAGCGAGAAGGAGCAGCCGACGAAGAGACATGCCTGATCGGAGCACGAGTCGCGCGGAGATCGCAAGACACGTCGCTCTGCCACCGATGGCCTCGTCGCCTCGACGAGCCTGCCTCGCTCTCGCACCGGGCGGTCGAGCGACGCCGGCTCAGCCATGCCGCCGCGAGGGTCGTGGTAGCGTCGCGCGATGGTGGAGCTCGGTGAGACCGCGCTCGCGGCGGATGCGAAGGACGAGCGCGCGACGTTCGAAGCGCTCGCGGAGACACTGCAGCTCGACCAGGCACGGGACGTCTCGCTCGGCGCGACTCTTCGGCGCGGCACCCTCGTCGCACGTCGCAGCGAGCCGTTCCCTCGCACGCGGGGCCAGGTGGCGCGCGCGCTCAGCGAGGGCGTCACGCTTCCGCACCTCGACGTCGCAACGGGGGCCGACGACACGACAGGAGCCGATCTCGAGCTGATCCACGCGCTCGGCGAAGGAGGCATGGGCGTCGTCTGGCTCGCGAGACAGCGAAGCCTCGCGCGCGAGGTCGCAGTGAAGCGCCTGAAGTCGGACGGCGGGTCGTCGTCGGGCGCAGCCGCGCTGCTCGCCGAAGCGCGGGCGACCGGCTCGCTCGAACATCCGAGCATAGTGCCCGTGCACGCGCTGGGCGTCGCCTCGGACGGCTCACCGCTGCTGGTCATGAAGCGCATCGAGGGCGAGTCGCTCGAAGCGCTGATCCGCGATCGGGCGCATCCGGGCTGGCCCGCTCTCGAGCGCCGCTACGGTGATCACCTCACCGCGGTCGTGGAGATCCTCGTGCGCGTGGCCGATGCGCTCGAGCTCGCACACGCGCGCGGGCTGGTTCACCGCGACATCAAGCCGGAGAACATCATGGTCGGGCGCTTCGGCGAGGTCTACCTCGTCGACTGGGGCATCGCGCTCTGGCCGGAGAAGCTCGACGACGAAGAGCTCGCGACCGTCGGCATCGTCGGCACACCGTCGTTCATGGCACCCGAGATGGTTCGAGGGGATGCCCGGGCGATCGACGCGCGCACCGACGTCTATCTCCTCGGTTCCACCCTGCACGCAGCGCTCACCGGAACGCCTCGCCACGCCGGGCACACGCTCCCAGCGGTGTTGATGGCGTCCCTCGTGTCGGCGCCCTTCGTGTACGAGCCAGCTCTCGGCGAGCTCGGTGAGCTCGCGAACCGGGCGACGAGCAAAGACCCGAACGATCGGCCACAGAGCGCGGTCGCCTTTCGCGAGGCGCTCACCGACTTCGTCCGCCACCGCGCATCGGCGCGTCTCGTGGACGAGGCGCGCCAACGCCTCGACGAGATCGCTGCGGTCGGAAGTCCGGAGACGCTCGCATCGCCCGAGGCCACGCGGGCGCTGACGGAGGGCCGCTTCGCGTTCACCCAGGCGCTCCGCGAGTGGCCGGGAAACGCTCCGGCCCAGGAAGGCCTCGCGCGCACCCTGCGCTCGATGATCGAGTCGGAGCTCCATCGTCGATCGCCGGACGCTGCCGATGCGCTCGCGCGCGAGCTCTCCCCGAAGGACGAGGCTCTCGACGCGCGCATCACGGCGCTCCGCGCCGAGCTCGCCGAGTCACGCCGTCTGGAGCACGAGGCGCGCACCGAGGCGCGCGAGCGCGATCCGGTCCGAACGGCGAAGCAGCGCGCGTGGATCGCAGCCGGGCTGATCCTCCTCACGATCGTGCTCGTCACGCTCGGATGGACATCGGAGGTCTCTCACGCTGGCGCGCGCCCGATGACGGAGGTCCTCGTCTTCGACGCGGTGCTCCTGAGCTTCGCGGGGGCAGTCGTATGGCTCTTTCGAGCGCGCCTGCTCTCGAACCGGCTGGGCCGACAGACGGCCGCATCTCTCGTGCTGGCGCTGCTCGCGGGGACCGTGTCGGACGGCCTCTTGCTCCTGCGTGGCGCCGACACGCATCAGGCCGGCTCCGCGTCGATGCTCGCCATGGGGTGCGTGCTCGCGGGCGCTGCGATCGGGATCGACGCGCGCTTCGGCTGGTCGGCCGCCGCCTTTCTCGTCGGAGCGATCGCGTGCGCCCTCTGGCCCGCGGTGACGGTGCTCGCGGTCGGCGCCGCTGCGATCGCCGCCACGACCGTCGTCCTGATCGACTCGCTCTCGCAGGCGCGAGCGGGAAAACGTCGGGAGCCCGGCTGATCGCGGTCTTTGGAACGCTCTGTGGAGCGATCAGACCGATGCGCAGGCCGATGCGTCTGACGGCGAGGAGGCGGAAGACATGCGCATCGCGAGCCCCTGCACCGAGGACCTGGACCGCATGGCACGAACCCGAGACGGCTCGTTCTGCGCGAAGTGCGCGAAGAACGTCGTCGACCTCCGACGCGTCCCGAAGAAGCGAGCCCTGGCCGTGATCGCGGAGCTGCGCGCGGCGGGCGACGGCCAGGTGTGCGTCCGAGCACGCGCGACGCGCGACGGCATTCCGGTGTTCGCGAACGAGCCCTCACGTCTCTCGCGCTTCGCGCTCCCGATGGCACTCGCCGGCTCCCTCGCGGCGTGCGCGACGCCCAGCACGACGCCGCGAGACACCACCCCCGTGGCGCTGGTTCGAGACGCGGATGGCCAGGCGAACGGCAACGGCACGCCCGGGGCCTCCCTGACGCGCGTGACGACCGTGGCGCCCGAGGACCTCACGAACACCGCGAACGTCTCGGTTCCGACCGACACCGTCGACATGGCGGGAGGGCTCGCGTTCACGGGCCCCTGAAGAGAGCGCTACTCGATCACCTTCATCCCGAACGCCTCGGCGAGCCGCACGGCCGCATCGCGCGGGATGCGCAGGCCCTGCACGCGGTTGGTGCGCGGATCGACGAAGAGGTCCGTCGACCGCACGAAGCTCGCGCCCTTGAGCTCGCAGTCCTCGAAGCGTGCGCCGCCGAGCTGGCAGGCGTCGAAGACGCTCTGCGCGAGGTCGACGCTCGCGAAGGTGGACTCGGTCATCACACAGTGCTCGAAGCGCGTCTTTCTGAGCGCCATCCGGACGAACGACGCGTACTCGAGGTTGCACTCGCAGAAGGACACGTCGGGATAGTTGCCGAGGCGCGACCAGTCGATCCCCATCAGCTTCGAGGCAGAGAAGCGCACCCCGCGAAGAGACATCCCGTCCGGCACGGCGCGGGTCAGATCGCAGCTCTCGAACGCGCAGTCTTCGAGGCGGGCGCCCGCCCAGCGGGTCTCGGCGAGCTTGCTGCTGCGGAAGGTGCAGCGCGAGAGCTCCTTGCGGCCGAGATCCGCCTTGCGGAGATCGAGCGACTCGAACACCTCGTCCTCGAAGGCATCTCCGTCCAGAAGGCGGGCAGCAGCGTCGATCATGGCCGGGTTGGCTACTACGCCGCCCGCCGCGGTCAATCCGCCGCGGTACGATGCCCTCGTCTTGTCTCCCCACCCGCAGCGCGAGCGCGACGCATGACCGCGAGGGAACGGCTGCGCGCCGGCGCGCTGGTGGCGGATCGCTTTCGCATCGAGGCGGAGGCCGGCGCCGGCGGCATGGGGGTCGTCTACCGCACGCTCGACGTCACGACCGGCGAGCCCGTCGCGCTGAAGCTCCTCACGCAGCGCGGCGAGGTCGATGTCTCGCGCTTCGCCCGGGAGCGGTCGATCCTCGCGCAGCTCGGTCACCCGGGGATCGTTCGCTACGTCGATCACGGCCGCACGACGGGCGGGCAGGCGTACCTCGCCATGGAGTGGCTCGACGGCGAGACGCTCGCGCAGCGCCTGCGCAGCAAGCCGCTCTCGATCGGAAGGGCGATGCGCGTCGTGCGCAACGTGGCGCTCGCCCTCGGCGCCGCGCACGAGGCCGGCATCGTGCACCGCGACGTGAAGCCCGCGAACCTGTTCCTCGTCGGCGGGGACGTCGAGCGCGTGAAGGTGCTCGACTTCGGGATCGCACGCCGTCTCGACGACGCCGGATCGACGATCACGACGACCGGCACCGTCCTCGGCACGCCGTACTACATGGCGCCCGAGCAGGCGCGCGGGCTTCGCCACCTCGATGCCCGGGTCGACGTGTACGCGCTCGGCTGCGTGCTCTTCGAGGCGCTCACGGGGAGCCGGCCGTTCGAGCACGAGAGCATCGTCGCCGTGCTCGCCGCGGTCTTGCTCGAAGAGGCGCCGTCCGCGCGGGAGCGAGCGCCCGAGGTCCCTCCCACGCTCGATGCGCTCGTCGCGCGGATGCTGAGCAAGCGGGCGGAGGATCGCCCCGCCGACGGGGTGGCCGCTGCCGCCGCGCTCGATGCCGTCACCCTGACGGGCATCGAAGGCGCCGGCGCGCCCAGCCTCGCGCCGCCCGGGCTCACCGAACGCGAACAGCGCGTCGTCTGCGTCGTGCTCGTCGAGGGGAGCGCGAGCCCTCTCGAGGGAGGGCGCACGATGGAGAGCGGCGGCGAGGACCTCGAGGGCAGCATCCGATCGGCCGTCCAGGCGCTCGGTGCCTCCGTCGTCGCGCTCGCCGATGGGTCGGTGGTGGCCACGGTCGAGGAGGCGGGCGGTGCGAGCGATCAAGCGGCGCGCGCCGCGAGATGTGCGATCGCGATCCGCGAGGTCGCACCCGGCGCGGCGATCGCGATCAGCGCGGGTCGCGTGCTCGTGAAGGGGCGCGCGCCGGTCGGCGAGGTCGTGCAACGAAGCGCCGACTTGTTGCGCGCGGTGAGAGGCGAGGACGAGGGCGCTCGCATCCGGCTCGACTCGGTCGTCGCCGGGCTGCTCGATGCGCGCTTCGTGGTGACGAAGGAGGGCGAGCGGCAGTTTCTCGAGGCGCAGCTCCGTGATCCGGACAGCCAGCGCTCACTGCTGCGCGCGGCGCCGCACGCGTTCGTCGGGCGGGACCGTGAGATGAGCGCGCTGACCCTCACGTTCGACGAGGCGAGCGACGAGCCCATCGCGCGCGTCGCCGTCGTCACCGCGCCGCCCGGCGGCGGAAAGACGCGGCTCGCCGGCGAGCTGATGGCGCGCCTCGAGACTCGCGGCGCGCGGCTGCTCTTCGCGCAGGGGGATGCGCTGGCCGCGAGCGCTCCCTTCTGGCTGGCCGCGGAGCTGGTGCGCTCCGGCGCCGGGATCGTCGACGGCGAGTCGCTCCATGCACGGCGCGGCAAGCTCTCCCGAATGGCAGAGGCGATCGCGCCCGGCCTCGTCGGTCATCGTATCGCGGCGATGCTCGGCGAGCTCTGCCGGGTGCCGTTCCCCGATGACGCCGACGACGCGCTCGTCACGGCGCGGCGCGATCCGGTGCTGCGCGGTGATCTCGAGCGACGGGCGTTCGAGGACTGGCTCGCCGGCGAAGCGCGCATCGCGCCCGTCGCGATCGTGGTCGACGATCTCCAGCACGCCGACCGTTCGTCGGTCGCGTTGCTCGACGGTGCGCTGCGACACCTCGCCGATCGCCCGCTCTTCGTCGCCCTGCTCGGGCGACCCGAGCTGGACGAGACCTTCCCGGGGCTCTTCGCCGAGCGAGAGCCCCAGCGGATTCCTCTCGCGCGCCTCCTACCTCGCGCCGCACGCGCGCTGGTCGTGGAAGCGCTGGGCAGCGCGAGCGACGACGAGACGGTGGGGCGCGTCGTGGCGCGCGCCCCCGGCAACCCCCGCGATATCGTGGAGCGCGCGCGCGCCCGTCGGGGGGGCGAGGTGGCGCTGCCGACGAGCGTGCTCGCGATGGTGGAGGCGCGTCTTTCGGTGCTCGATCCGGAGACGCGACGCGTGGCGCGCGCGGCGAGCGTCTTCGGTCTGCGCGCGCCGGCGCTCGGCGTTCGAGAGCTCGTCGGCCGGAAGCCGATCGAGGACCACCTTCGCGTGCTCGACGCGAGAGAGATCCTCGGACCGGATGCGCGCGCGCTCGGCGACGACACCTGGCTGGCGTTCCGGCAGCCGCTCGTGCGCGAGGCGGCGTACGCGATGCTCACCGACGAGGATCGCGCGCTCGGGCATCGACTCGCGGGCGAGTGGCTCGATGAGAACGCGCAGGTCGAGCCGAGCGTGCTCGCGCAGCACTTCGAGCGCGGCGGCGCCGGCGAGATGGCCGCGCGCTACTGGGGACGCGCTGCCGATCAGGCGCTCTCGGGCGACGATCTCGAGGGCGCGCTCGACGACGCACGGCGCGGTCTCGTCCTCGCCGAGAGCGACGCCGTACGGGGACCGCTCCTGGCCGCGGCGGCGCTCGCCCACCGCTGGCGCGCCGAGTATCCGGCGGCGTTCTCTTCGGCGAGCGCCGCGCTCGCGATCCTGACCGAGGGCGAAGAGTCGTACTTCGACGCTGCCTCCACGCTCCTGTCGGCAGCCGCACAGCTCGGTCGGCGCGACGAGACGGCGCCGCTGCGCGATCGGCTCGAAGCGCTGGAGACCGCCCTTCCCCTTCGGCCGGCGCAGATCGTCGCGCTCTGCCGCGCGGCCTCGCACGAGCTCGGACCCACCGAGCGCGCATCGTTCGAGCGGCGGATGACGCGCGCCGAAGCGCTCTTTGCCTCGCTCGATCGGCGCGACCCCCTCGCGCGCGCCTGGATCCGCACGATGCGCGCTTCTGCCGCGTTCGACGACGGTGACCTGAGCGCGTTCGTCGAGGGCACCGCCGAAGCGGTGCTGAGCTACGAGCTCGCAGGCGATGCGCGCGACGCCTGCAACCAGCGCGTGCGCCTCGGCCACGGGCTCGTCTCGCTCGGAGCGCCGGCGCGGGCCCTCGGGGAGCTCGAGAAGGCGCTGCTCGACGCGGAGCGCATGGGCCTCAGGCTCGTCGTCGGGTACGCGCTCCAGAACCTCGGGCACGCACGAGCGCTCGTCGGTGATCGAACGGGCGCCGAGTCGGCGCTGACGCGCGCGATCGAGCTCGGGCGGGCACTGGACGACGTGATCCTCGAGGCTGGCGCGCGCCTCTATCTCTCGGATCTCGCGCGCGATCACGGCGCGATGGACGCGGCGGCGCGCGAGGCGGAGGCGGCCCTCGCGCGCGCCGAGCGAATCCCCGGCTTCGCGAGCGTCGCCCGCGCCACGCTCTCGCTCGCGCTCGATCGCGATGCGGCGCGTGCGCTGAGCGAGGCCGAGCGCGCGATGACGGCACTTCCAGCTGGCTCGAGCGAGGGCGAGGCGCGTGTCTGGCTCGCGCTCGCGGTGGCGCAGCGGGCCATGGGACACGCGGCAGCCGAGGCGACGGCGGTGGAAGCGCTGCGACGCATCGAGGCGCGCGCGGCGCGGATCGCGGAAGGGCCGTGGCGCGAGAGCTTCCTCGGCCGCGTGCCCGACCACGTGCGGCTCAGGAAGCCGAGAGCCCTATGAGGGCTGCGCGCATGAGAGAGGCGAGGGGAGCGAAGCGCGCGAGGCGGCGTACGCTCGCGACATGCGCACGACTCTCATCGCTCTCTACATCGGGCTGTCGGCCTGTGGCTCGAGCACGCCACCGAGAGCAGCCACCGAGCCCGTCGCCGAAGCCCGGCCCGCGGACCCGCCCGTCGCCGCCGAGCCAGCGCCCGCGGACCCGCCCGTCGCCCCCGAGCCAGTGAGCGTGGTCGCGACCGGGCTGCGCTGGGAGCTCGTCGCGATACCGGACCATCTGCGCATGGCCCGCCGCGCCGCGTTTCGCCTGCGCCGGCAGGTCACCAACACCGGCAGCGCGCCGGCGGACGCGATGCGCACGATGGCCACGTTCAGCCTCGATGGCGCGCCCTCGATGGAGCTCGACATGGCGTTCGGCAACGGCGTGCGCGAGCAGCGCTGGAGCGCGCTTCCGCCCGGCGAGACCGTGTTCGACGAGCGCGCGATGGGCGAGTCGCTCTTCCCCGTGCCAGGCGACTACGAGATCGCGATGACGACCGATGGCGTGACCTCGACCACGCACGTTCACGTCGATCGGTGAAGCGCAGTGCTCTAGGAGACTGGTGTTTTTCAAACACCAGTCTCCTAGATTTAGGGCCTGGCGGGCACGTAGCCGGTCGCGGTGAGACCCTCCGGCCACGCCGCGCCGCGCGCCGAGAACCGCTGCTGCACCAGCGTGATCGCCTCCACGCAGCTCGGCGCGTACTCCGTGTCGAGGCTCGTGCCCATGATCCAGCCCACCGCCGTGAGCGCGCCTCGTACCAGGGGGTTGTCGAGCACCACCGGCCCGACGACGCGAAACGGCTCGGAAGCGACGTGGTCGCGCCGCATCTGCTGGGTCAGCTCGGCGATGATCGAGCGCGCTGCCGCGTCGGGCCGCTGCGCGCGCGTGGCGTCCGTGATCATGGTGAAGGTCCGGCGCTCGGAGGTGACGCGACGCAGCAGCGCATCGTTCCAAGAGAAGAACGCCCGCAGCGTGGCGGCGTCGGCCGACCCGATCCACGTCGCGAACACCACGGGGTACGTGCGATCGTCGAGCGCGACCGAGCCGCTCGTCGAAGTCACCCATCGAATCTCGCCCATTCCGGAGACCTCCAAGCGTGCGGGGCGTCGTTCCCCAACGCGCCACCGGAGCACGACTCACGCGCGCCGGCCGTCGAGTGTGCCCGGTTTCGTCTTCTGCGTCGCTTCGGCGGCGCCCGCCGACTGCGATATGCTCGCCAGCGCATGACCACGGCGCGCTCCACCATCCTCGTCGCCTCGCTCGTCCTCCTCGCTGGCTGCACTGCGACGCCTGCCGCGGGTGACGGCGGCGCGCCCGAGGACGCCGCGCCGGACAATTGCCAGCCCGACACCGCGTGCCCAGACGGCGCGCCCGTCTGGGGCGGGCCATGCACCGGCACGCTGAGCTGCCCGTACGCGTCGATGTGCGGCGCGGGCAGCGAGGACGGCTACACGTGCGTCGACGGCAGCTGGTCGCTCACGTCACCAGCCCCGTGCGCCGGGGGTATGCCGCCGTTGAGCGAGTCCTGCCGGACGCCCTTCGCCGGCACGATCGACGGAGCGAGCATCGTGATCACCGAAGATCGCGCGGGCGCGCCTCCGCTCGTGGACGGCGACACGATCGAGCTCACGGTCGGCGCGCAGGGCCTGACGATGATCCCGTACCGCGTACGCGTCGAAGGCACCGACGTGCCGCCGACCTGCGTGAGCGTGAGCGCGCTCGCCTCGCTCGAGGGCGTGAGCGCGACCCGCACGACGCACGCCGCGCGCCTTCGCTGCGGTGGCTCCCTACGCATCCAGGACATCCTGCCGGACAACCCCTGTGATCCGCGGGTGTACGCGGTCTCGATCGACGTGACGGTGCTCGGCGTCGGACAGCGCTCCGTCTCGCTGATGGCGATGGGCGGCAACTGCACGTTCGGTAGGTGATGGCGTACGGGCTCGCCGGGCTCCTCGGTGCGGCCGTCGCGATCGGCTGTCTCGTGGGGTACGTGCCGCCCTACTCGTGGATCGCCGACGCGCAGCTCTCGCTGATGCACACGAACCTCGTGAGCCTCTCGCTGTTCGTGACGTTCGCCATCACGTCGCTTCCCTTCGTGCTCGCCGCCCGGCTGGTCGAGTCGCGGATCGATCCGAGCGGCGCGGCGAGCCGCAAGTGGGACCGCCTCGACGTCTTCCTCGACACCTGGCCGGGCAAGGTCTTGATGGTCGGCGCGACGCTCTTCGCGATGGGCGGCTACCTCGGCTACCGAGACGCGACGCGAGGGCCGCTCACGGTGATCGACGTGCGGGACCTAGAGCGAGGCGAGGTCCCCGCGAGCACGTACGTCGAGCTTCGCCACGCGCGCGCGCTCGACGGCGCGAGCATCGACTTCCAGGAGAGCAGCTCGACGAGCACGTTCGTACCCATCGTCTCGAGGGAGGACCGCCGCACGGCGGGCGTCTTCGCGCACTATCGCACCGGCATCGCGCGCGACGCCCCGCTGCGCGGACCGATCGACCAGGACGGGCTGCCCGGCGAGATCCGCTCGGCCTACGAGGACGCGCACGCGATCGACTCGCCGCACTGGGTGATCGACGTCGGCGCCGATCCGAGCGAGCGCGCCGACTTCGCCGTGAAGATGGCCGTGTTCGGCCTCGTGGTGTCGATCTCCGCGCTCGCGTGGGCGATCGCCCGGCGGCGGAGCGCGAGCTGACTCGCGCTTCAGCGCGCGACGCGACCGACGTAGAGGTAGTGGCGCGCGCCCTTCTTGATCGGACCGCGGGCCCGCGCGGGCACCACCTCGGCGGCGAAGCCCGCGCCGCGCAGGTCGCGCTCGAAGCGCTGGCTCTCGAACGCCGACCACACGACGAGCACGCCGCCAGGGCGCAGCGCGGCGCGCATCGCAGTGAGCCCCTCGCGCCCGTAGAGCCACGCGTTCGACTGGGCCGTGAACGCCTCGGGCCCGTTGTCCACGTCGAGAAGGAGCGCGTCGTACGATCGCGGTCGCGCGAGCTTCAGCAGCGGCACGAGATCGCCGACGAGAAGTGAGACACGTCGATCCTCGAGCGGCGCGCCCGCGAGCGGACCGAGCACGCCACGGTTCCACTCGACGAGCACCGGCAAGAGCTCGGACACGACCACCTTCGCGTCGGGCCCGAGCGCATCGAGCGCGGCGCGCAGCGTGAACCCCATCCCGAGGCCGCCCACCAGCACGCGCGCTCCCCGTCCCTCGCGGAGCGGCGCGCAGGCGAGCTCGGCCATCGCCGCCTCCGAGCCGTGCACGCGGCTCGACATCAAGGGCACGCCAGAGACGCGCACGACGAAGGCGCCCGCCTCCTTCGTCAGGAGGATCGGCGCGCCGTCGGGCGTCAGGGACTCGGCGATGAGCTCGCGCGGTTGCATGGCGTCAGGAGGGCCGGGTCAGAGCGCCGGAATGATCCCGCGCTCCTCGAGGAGGCGGACGATCTTGCCGGCGTTCACTTCTTTGTCGCCGCCGTGCTCGCCGAC
>JBBSAT010000273.1:0-10997 GCA_038252025.1 Polyangiales bacterium
GGGCGGGGCGCTCAGCATCCCGACGAGGGGGAGCTTCCGCGCTGAATGGCGATTCATTCGATGAGCTGAGTCTGAGTCAGCGACGCGCTGCGTCAAGGAGTTCAGACCGGCGAGACGCGACTTCCTCGACGGGCACGATGCGCCCTCACGGTAACCTGGCCGGCGCCCCTGCCCACCGTGGACCTCGCCATGCACACCATCGCTCGAAGCTCGCTCGCCGGGTTGGCGTTCGCCCTCGCTCTCCTGGTCGCCCCGCTCGCGCAGGCCGACGCCGGGGGCCCTTGGTATGCCGGCGCTGGAGTCGGCCCGATGCTCGACCTCGGCTGCTGCAACACCCACTTCCGGATCGAGGGCGAGTTCGGCTACCACTTCAGCGGCCACGACACGGGCTTCTTCCTCGCAGCGAACGTCGCGACCGGCGTGGGCGGCGACTTCGTCCAGTTTCACGGCGGCGCGCGCCTCGGCGGGGACATCGAGGTTCACTCCACGCACGACTTCGCGGTGCTCATCACGCCCAGCGGCATGCTCGGGGGAGGCATCCTGAACTTCAACAACGGCTACTGGCGCGGCCGTGGCTTCGCGTACGGTGACGGCTACGGCTACTTCGTGCTCCAGCCGGCCGTCGCGATCTCCGTCGCGCTCGTTCAACGACTGCTGCACGTCTGGGTTCGGCCCGTCGCGTTCGACCTTCTGTTCTTCCCCGACCACTACGGCGGCGGCTTCGGGCTCGACGCCGTCTACTCGTTCATGGCCGGCGTGTTCTTCACTTTCTGAGATCTCGGTCTTCCAGGCTTTGCTCCCGTCACCCCAAGAGGTTCGCGTGCGCGTCTCCCTTCTCGTCTGTTCCGCCGCGGTGGGTCTCGCCGGCTGCATCGGCCTGCGTCTCACGGTCGTCGACTCGGCGTCCCAGCGCCCGAGCAACGTCGCCGTCTATTTCACGGTCGACGCTGCGAACGGTGACCCCGTCGGCGGGCTGACTGCCGAGGACTTCCGCATCTACGAGGACGGCTCGCTCGTCTCGGCGAGCGAGAGCGATCAGACCATCGTGAACCCCGAGGTCGCCGCCGAGCACTACACGCTGCTGCTCGTGGACATGAGCGGGAGCATCACCGAGAGCGACCAGGTCCCAGCGCTCCAGGCCGCCGCGACGGAGCTTGTCTCGCAGGTCGAAGGATCCAACCAGCGTGTGGCCGTGTTTGCGTTCGACGGCGACGCGGAGATCCACTCCATCGTCGGCTTCACGACCGAGGGAGGCGCGGTCGCCGGCGTCGCCCGCCTCGGCGGCTTCCGTCCCCGCGATCCATCCACGAACCTGCGCGGAGCCGTCGTCGCGGGCCTCGCAGAGCTCGACGAGGCGCTGAGCCACTCGCAGGTGCCGCTCCACTTCGGCACGCTCGTCGTGTTCACCGACGGCACTGACCACGCGGCGCGCGTCTCGCGCCACGACATGGATGTGGCGATCGAGGCGAGCCCGTACGACGTGTTCGCGATCGGCGTCGGTAGCGAGATCGACGAGGGCACTCTCGGCAACATCGGTCGGGACGGCTACGTGCTCGTCGAGGACTCGGCCGCCATCACCGAGGCCTTCCGAGAGGTCGCCGAGCGCATCGTGCAGATGACCCAGCGGTTCTACCTGCTCAGCTACTGCAGCCCGGCGCGCGCCGGTGAGCACCGCGTGACGGTCGAGGCCGTGACGCCAGGCGCGACGGGCCAGCTCAACTACGAGTTCGACGCGACCGGCTTCGGCCCCGACTGCCACTCCGAGCGCCCGCCGCCGTTCGCGATCGGTACGGCCCGCACCGCCCGCACCCGCCCGCGCGCGGGACACGGGACGCGCATCACCGTGACAGGGTCACGATAGCGTCGCGCCGCAGTGCCCGGCGGCGCGCGCCCACGGCTCGAACACTTCGGGCACGAAGCAAGGTAGGATGAACGAGGGTGAGCACCCCGCTTGAACACGAGAGCCCTTCTCCGGCGACCGCCGCGGAGGAGAGTGAAGGCGCCAAGCCGGCTTTCGGCGCGCCAGCTAACCCTCCGCTCCCTCCTCCTCGTCCTCTGCCGCCGCTCTCACCGGGCCGCGCTCGTCCGACCGCTCCGAAGCCTGCTCTTCCAGGCGCGGCGGCGTCCGCGTTGCCCCCACCGCCTCCTTCGAGGCTCGCGGGGGCGCCCGAGCTCGCGGGGCATGCAGTCATCACGGGCGCTCGACGTTCCGACCAGCCTCCGTCGATGGCTCCGGCGAACGCCAAGGGGCTGCCGCGTCTGCCGCTGCCGCCTGCGGATGGGAGCCCGACCACGCTTCCAGTGCCCGCGCCGGAGGACGACGGCGGGATCGAGATCGACATCGCCATGGAGAAGGCGCCGTCCGAGCCGCCGACGCATGCGCTCAGGGCTGCGCGCGTACCGCTCTCCGCGATCTGCATGTTCGGTCGCTTCGAGATCCTGGGCAGGATCGCGTTCGGCGGGATGGCGGAGATCTTCCTCGGCCGCGAGAGCACGAGCGTCGGCGCGAGCCGGCTGCTGGTCATCAAGCGGATTCTTCCGCACGTCGCCGACGATCCGAAGTTCGTCGAGATGTTCCTCGACGAAGCACGCCTCGCCATCCAGCTCTCGCACACGAACATCTGTCACATCTACGAGTTCGGCGATCTCGAGGGCTCGTACTTCATCGCGATGGAGTGGATCCCCGGTGCCGTGCTGGGAAAGATCCTCAGGCGCGCGCGGCGGGAGAAGGGGCTCGCCGTCGAGCTCGCCGCGAAGATCATCGCCGAGGTCGCGGAGGCGCTGCATCACGCGCACACGGCGCGCGACGCCAACGGCACGCCGATGCAGATCGTCCATCGCGACGTCAGTCCGCACAACGTGATGGTCAGCTACGACGGTCACGTGAAGCTGCTCGACTTCGGGATCGCGAAGGCACAGACGGCGTCGTCCAAGACAGAGGCCGGCGTGGTGAAGGGCAAGTTCGCGTACATGTCGCCGCAGCAGTGCCTGGGAAAGAACATCGACGCGCGCGCCGACGTCTTCGCGCTCGGGATCTGTCTCTGGGAAGCGCTCGCCGGCACGTCGCTCTACCAGCGCGATACCGACTACGAGACGATGAAGTCGGTCATCGAGGACGACGCGCCTTCGCTACGCGCGCTCCGCTCCGAGGTCCCGGAGGCTCTCGAGGCCATCGTGGTGAAAGCGCTACAGAAGTCGCCCGACGCGCGGTGGCGCTCGGCTGCCGAGATGCAGATCGCGCTCGAGGACTGGCTGGCCTCGACAGGCAAGGCCGTCACGACGTCGAGGCTCGCGCTCATGATGGAGAGCCTCTTCGCGGAGGAGATCCGGCGCGGACCCCTCGTCGACTCGACTCCCTTCGGAGCGTCGTTCCATCGTCAGCTGACCGGGAGCGCGTCGGGCGAGCGATCGGTGCCGACGGGCATGGCGGCGCGCCCGTCGAGCCCGCCCACCACCGCTTCGGGGCCGCGCGCGCGAAACGCCGCGATCACCGGCTCGCAGCCGGCGGCGGACGCGGCTTCGCTCGACGAGCCAGGCGACGCGATGCCGACCTCTGGGCCCAGCCGCGGACGTGTGCTCGCGCTCGGCGCTCTCGTCCTGCTGCTCGTCGCCGGCGGTGTCGCGTTCGGGGCATCGATCGGAGGTGGTGGCGAGACGCCGGAGCACGCGATCAGCCCACCCGTGGCTCCCCCCGTCGTGACCGCTCCGCTCGCCGTTCCGACTCCGCCGGTCGAGCCGCCCGTCGCGCCGCCGCCCGTCGTGGTCGTCGCACCGGGCACGGCCATCGTGCTGGTCGACGTCGACACCGCGATGGTTCGGATCGGCGACCGAGAGGTCACCGCGGCCGACGCCGAGGCCGGCATCGAGATCGCGCCCGGGCACTACGACGTGCACGCCGAAGCCGAAGGACATCGATCCTTCGACGGGGCGCTCGACGTGGAGAGCGGCGCGGAGGCTCGGCTCACGGTCTCGCTGCCGGCTCGACGAGTGGTCGTGCCCGGCCGGCTCTCGATCAACACGCGACCGTGGTCGAAGGTCTACGTCGGCCCTCGCCTCCTCGGCACGACGCCGATCGGAGAAGCGAGCGTTCCTTCGGGATCGGTGCGGCTTCGGATCGTGGACCGCGACGGGCGCACGTTCAGCCGGACCGTGACGGTCCACGCGGGCGCAACCGAGAGCGTGTTCTACGACCTCGACCACTGAAGATCTGACCAAATACTTTGGTCAGATCCCTTCGACTGAGAGAATTCCCAGCGCTTCACGCTGGGAAAGGACAAGGCGCGACCATTGTTGGTCACGCCTCGAGCGAAGCGCGCCCGCCGCGCGTCACCTCGACGGCCGCTCTCGCCGGCGCGCGATCTCGAGGCAGAGCCCGAGCGCGAGCGCGAGCGGGCCGGCTCCTCCGCTCTCGCGGCTCCTGCCCGCGCGACACGCGCAGCCGCTGGCGGCGGAGCTCCCGGGGCCGACGTCCGCCGCAGCGTCGAGCGTCGCGCCGCCGTCGCGCGAGGTGCCTGCGTCGCGCATCGCCGCGGGCGTCCACGGAAGCGCAGGGCGCGCGTGCGGCGACACGGTGCTGGTCCCTCCTTCGAGAGTGAGGAGCTGGCCGAGCCAGTAGGCTGCGACGATGTCGCCGCCCGGGTCGAGCCTCGAGCCGCCCGAGCCGTTGACGCGGTGCGGATCCGAACGGTGCTCGAAGTTGCTCGGAGGCCGCACGGCGAGCGGCACCGGATCGACGGCGACGACCGCCCCGCCGCGCGCGAGGTCGGGGAGCAGCGCGAGCGTCGTCGTGCCGTCGACCGCGAGGCAGGAGCCGGCCGCGATCTCCAGGTCGTCGCAGTTGATCACCGTCTGGTCCCACAGCGGCGCGCTCCGGTACGCGTCGAGCGTCACGAGCCCCTCACGGATCGCGGCCGCGCCTGCGTCGTCGCTCGCACCACCCGTGCGGAACCCGGCGTAGACGAAGTCGAAGAACGGGAGACCGAGACCGCGCGCCTCGCGGTCCACGCCAGGCGCGTAGAGCGCGTGCTCGAGGATGTCGCGCGCCGCCGTCGAGACGGTGGAGTCGGTCTCGTAGCGCAGCACTCCGAAGGCAGCGACGAACGCCATGTTCACGTTCGAGTAGTTCGTCGACACACCCTGGTACATCAGTCGCACGGTGGCGGCGGCGCTCGCCGGGTAGTCGCGCGCGCCGACGAGCTCTTCGTAGTAATAGCGGCCGATCTCCGCGTCGCCGCTCACGTGGTAGAGCGTGCGCATCACGCCGAGCGCCATCAGCGCGTTGAAGCCGTTGATCGGGCGCGGGTTGACGATGCCGGGCGTGAGCTCTTCGGCGCTGAGGTCGTGGAACGAGGTGGGCCGTCCATCCGCGTCGACGATCACGAGATCGGCCGTGGTGCCTCGGCCGACGTCGACCCGCTGCATCAGCGCGTGGCCGATCGCCGCGCAGTCGGCCTGGAGGCGAGCGAGGAGCGCCCCGTCGAAGCTCGCATCGCCCTCGATCGCGTCGTAGACCGCGCCGAGCGCGAGCACGTAGCCGTCGAGCTGGTCCTTGCTGCTGTCGTCGAGCCAGACGAGGAAAGGCAGCTCGCCCGACGCGTCCTCGCGCCAGGTCGCGACCTTGTCGGCCGGCTGCGGCGCGCCCGAGGCGTCGAAGAGGGGCAGGGTCATCGGGCGTCCGCCGGGGAGCGCAGGCTCACCGCTCTCCGGGCTGACGCGCATCAGCCCACGGGCGACGCCGCCCGAGATCCCGGTGACGGCCGTGTACCAGTGGAGGCCTTCGATCGCGGGGAGGAGCGCCGCGCGCGCGCGATCGACGTCGGCCGCCGAGCCGCCGCGGTCGCGGAGGACGGCGTAGCGCCACGCGAGGCCGGCGGCCTGCACGCCGCCGAACATCCCCAGGTCGCCCTGTTCGCCGTACGAGTCGAGCACCGCGTAGGGGTGTTGACCGGTCGCCGCTTCGAAGTCGTCCATCCCGCTCGCCACGAACGTCTCGACGAGGGCGCGATGCGCGTCGTCGGAGACGAAGCCCTCGAGCCCGAAGCCGACCGGGAGGGAGAGCACGCCGTCCTGGACGCGCGCGATGCCGTCCATGTGAGCCGCGAGCGCCGTGTCGTGCGTCGCCTCGTCGGGCGCCGGCACGAGCGACTGTGCGGCGGCGGGCGAGGCGAGAACGCAGACGGGAAGCGCGAGCGCGAGCGAGGACGGTAGGAGGCGCATCGGCGGAGCATCTCATGCCTCGTCGGCCGCGGAGGAGGCTCACCGAGGGCGGGCAGCGGCGTCGGGCTGGAGCGCGTGGAGGATCGCGCGGAGGAGGCTCGACCCGAGCCGCCGGTACGCGGGCTCGAGGAGGTGGATGTGGTCGTCGCGCTCGAGCGGCGGATCGCACGTGAGCCATCGCTCGACGGCGCCCGGCCCGCACTGCCAGGCCATCGTGTCGAAGAACGCACAGCCTTCCTCGGCGGCGATCTCTTGCTGCGCGCTCGCGATCTCGCCGAGCAACGCGGGCGTCGTGTACTCGCCCGTCTCCATGAGGAGCTGTCGATCGGTCGGCCCGATGATGAGGCACGAGACCTCGGGGAAGTCTCTCCTCAGGCGCCGGACGATGGTGCGAAAGTGCTCGATGTGCTCCGCGGTCGTGAGGTGCACGTCATCCGTCTCGTTGTTGCCGTACGAGAGCGACACGAGATCCGGGCGTCGGGCCTCGAGGAACGTGCGCCAGAGGTCCTCGTCCCAGAAGAGCTGGTGCCGGGCCTTGCTCCCTGCGAGGCCGAGCTGATCCACGACGACGCCGTGGTCGGTGTCGCGCTCGAGCACGAAGCCGAACACGCGCACCGGCGCGCTGCCGTCGGCAGCGATTTCGATGCGGTGCGGCGCGTCCGCGACGCCGTACACGTGGATCCCCGCCTCCGTGCGCGGGCTCGAGGTGTCGATCGACTCCACGTCGACGTCGTCGATGCGGACGTCGATGTGGCCGCCCCCCGGCTGGCGAAGGAAGAAGAGCTCGACGTGGGAGGCCGTGGTTCGCTCCGTCTCGACGCTGGCCCAGGCGGGGATCTCGGAGTCGAACGCGATGCCGGCCAGGCCGTACGCGTCCACATCCGAGTGCTTGGACGAGGGCTCGATGACGTCCCAGCCCTCGCCGTCGAGGACGCGCGCGCCCCACTGCCAGTAGTCGGTGATGGGCATCGCCGCGAGCACGAAGCCGTGGCCCGCGTCGCCGAGCCGATGCTGGAGCCGGGAGCGGATCATACCCGTGTAGAAGTCGCTCGCCGTGTGCGAGCCGCCGTAGAACGCGAGGCGCGCGACGCCCTCGTGACGGGCCGCTCGAAGAAGGCCCTCGCCGAGCTGGTCGAGCGCGTGCCCGCTCGGATCGATGAGCTCGACCTCGTGCGTCAGCTCGTCGCTCGGTGGGGGGCCGATCGACCGCTCGAGCTTGAAGACGACGTCTGCGAGCGTCGGCGGAGCGGACGGGATCGCGGGAGGCGGGGGCTCTTCGCCGCAGGCCGTGAGCTCGCTGAGCGCGCAGAAGAGCAGCCCGGCCCAGCCGGCCGGAAGGCGCCGGCGTCTCGTGGTGGAACGCTTCACGGCGTGTGCGGGAGAAACGTCTCGACGCCGTGCGCGCGCAGCGCGTGATCGGCGAGCACCAGCGCCACCATGGCCTCGGCCATCGGCGGAAAGCGTAGGGCGACGCACGGATCGTGACGGCCTTTCGTACGCACCACCGCGGCCTCGCCGTCGCGGGTCACCGTGGGCTGTTCGCGCGGGATGCTGCTCGTCGGCTTGATCGCCGCGCGCACGATGATCGGCATCCCGCTCGAGATCCCGCCGAGCGTGCCGCCGTGGTCGTTTCCGTCCGTGCGCAGTGCGCGCGGATCGCCCGGCAGGAACGGGTCGTTGTGCTCGCTCCCGCGCATCGCGGCGCACGCGAAGCCGGAGCCGATCTCCACGCCCATCACGGCGGGCAAGCTGAAGAGCGCCTTGGCCAGATCGGCCTTGAGCTTGTCGAACACCGGCTCACCGAGGCCGGCCGGGACTCCGGTCGCGACGATCTCGGCCACGCCGCCGATCGAGTCCTGCTCCTTTCGGACGCGCTCCACGATCTCCACCATCCTCGCCGCTGCGAGAGGGTCCGGACATCGAACCAGGTTCGGTGTGCCGTCCGGCGAGCGCTCCACCTCGTCGAGCGTGACGCTCGCGGGATCGAGGACCGAGGCGAGCACGTCTCCAACCTGGACGACGTAGCCCACGATCCGGGCGCCGAACCGCGCATGGAGGAGCTTCTTCGCGATCGCGCCCGCCACGACGCGCGAGACCGTCTCTCTCGCGCTGGCACGGCCGCCGCCCCGCGGGTCTCGCCGTCCGTACTTGGCGTCGTACGTGTAGTCGGCGTGGCCTGGTCGATAGAGCGCCTCGAGATCGTCGTAGTCCCCGCTGCGCGCGTCTCGGTTCCGAACGAGCACGGCGATCGGCGTCCCCGTCGTCTCGCCCCGGAACACGCCCGAGAGGATCTCGGGCTCGTCGGCCTCGTCCCTCTGGCTGACGAGTCGGCTCTGCCCTGGGCGTCGTCGAGCGAGGTCGGGCCGAAGGTCGTCTTCCGAGAGGGCGAGCCCGGCCGGACAGCCTTCGACGATCACGACGTTGCCGCGCCCGTGCGACTCACCCGCGGTCGTGACTCGAAAGATGACACCGAAGCTCGACCCGGACATTGGGGCGCGAGCCTACACGGCGTCCGGGCCCCCCGCACGGCTGGCAGATCGGTCGGCTGCCTGGTTGGTCACGGTCCGTGAGCATGCCCGCGCGCGCGATTCCGCGTACGATGTGGCCACCGAATGAGCTCCCACACCAGTCGAGCCTACGAGCAGGAGCTCCGCGATCTGAAGTCGCGCCTGCTCGCGATGGGCGGTCGCTGCGAACAGCTCATTCAGATGGCGAGCCGCGCGCTCGAGAAGCTCGACGTCGACCTCGCGCACCGCGTCGAGATGACCGATCGCGCGATCAACGCCGAGGAGATGGCGATCGACGGGATGACGGTGCGCATCCTCGCGCTTCGCCAGCCCGTCGGACGCGACCTCCGCTTCCTCGTCACGGCGCTCAAGGTCGTGACGGATCTCGAGCGCATCGGCGACGAGGCCGTGAACATCGCCGAGCGCGCCGAGGAGCTCGCCGGGCAGCCCGCGATCCCTTCGCTCCAGCCGCGCCTGCGCGAGATGGTCGACGCGTCCGCGCTGATGGTCCGCCGCGCGCTCGACGCGTTCGTCGAGGAGAACGCGGCAGCTGCGCGCGACGTGCTGAAGGCCGACGATGCGGTCGACGCGCTCTACGGGGAGCTGCTCCGCGAGAGCATCAGCTTCATCGCTGCGAACCCGACGCGCGTGGAGGACGGCATGCGCTTCGCTTCGTGCGCGAAGTACCTCGAGCGCGTCGCCGACCACGCGACGAACATCGCGGAGATGGTCGTGTTCATGGTGTCGGGCGACGACGTTCGGCACTTTCACTCGGCGTCGAGCGCCGGTGACGAGGCTGCCGTCGCGGCGGAGATCGAGGACCCGCCCGCGGCGCCGTCCCCCGCGCTGCCCTCGCGCAGCGATCCGCGCCACTGATCGAGGGCGTCACGATCGCTGCGTGGCGTCGTCCAGACCGAGGCGCGACGCGAGCTCGTGAAGGCGCCGGTGTGCCGGGACCTTCGTCACGAAGGTGTACTGCAGCCGCTCGTCGCCGAGCTTGCGCGTCAGCTCGTCGAGGCGCGCGACGGCGACCGTACAGGCCTCGCGGGCGCGCTCGCCCTCTCCGTTCGCGAGGAGCGCTGCCACCCACGCCTCGTGGACGGCGATCTCGTCCTCTTCGAGCTGGCCGAGCGCGGCGAGCTGGGCCATCGCCCGCTCGGCGTCGCGTCGCGCGTCGAGCGGACGCCCTGCCAGCAGCGCGTAGCGCGCACACAGGGCCGAGAGGAGCGGCATCTGCGGCGTGTCCGCCTCCGTGTGAACGGCCGCCGTCTCGATGGCCCGGCCGCTCGCCGCGACGTCGCCGCGATCGATGTGGACCTCCGCGAGGTAGAGCGCAGCGCTCGCTGCCAGCCTGCGATCGCTCGCCTTCTCGAACATCGCGAACACCGCTTCGAGCTGCGCGATGGCCTCTTCGTGTCGACCGAGCCGCGCCAGCGTCGCACCGAGGTTGGCGCGGACCGGGCCTTCGACCGCGCCGATCCCGAGCGCGCGAGAGACGTCGAGCGCAGCGCGCAGCTGGACCTCCGCCTTCTCGAGCTCTCCCGCCACGCGGAGCGCATCCCCGACGTTCGCGCGGAGCACGGCGCCCGCGCGGCGGTCCGAGATCGCGTCGAAGATCGTGAGCGCCCGCTCCGCCCACGCGAAGTGCCCGGCGAGGTTGCCGTCGTAGTGGGCCAGGATCGACTCGGCCTGCGCCCACCGCGCTTCGACGGCTCGATCGGGGAAGGCGTCCGCGAGCTCGTGGAGCTGCGCGACCAATGCTCTGCCGGCGGCGAACCGGCCCATGAACACGAGGCTCATCCCGCCACGGGCGAGCGCGGCGGCGAGAACCGGGGCCGTCTCGGGGCTGGCGTCGAAGAGCACGGCATTGCTCGCGATCGACTCGAGCGCGTCGACGTCGCCGAGCCGGCCGTGGGCAGTGAGCAACACGCTCAGCGCCGTCGCTGCTGCCAGGCTCCCTTTCGCCGCGCCGGCCTCGCGCTCGGCCACGAACACTCGCTCCGCCGCTTCCTTGCCGCCGCGCGGGTCGCCCTGCCAGAGGCGCGCTTCAGCGAGCGACGCGTACAGCTCCGCGCGCACCGCGATCGGCGGCTCGCTCGCGAGGCCGCGCTCCGCGAACGTGGCCGCGCCGGCGACGTCGTTGGCCACGAGCGCTTCCCGAGCAGCTCGTGAGAGCGCGACCGCAGCGCGCTCCGGCGTGCCGGCGCGCACGAAGTGCTCGGAGACGATGGCGGCGGGATCGCCGCGCGCTTCGGCGCGCTCACCCGCGAGCGA
>JBBSAT010000274.1:0-10960 GCA_038252025.1 Polyangiales bacterium
GGCTCCGCCGCGATCGACCGAACCCCGTCTCCGACGCAGGTCGCGGTGTGCGCGAGGTGGTCGCCCACGTCGAAGCGGTCGTGCATCGGCGGGGCGCCTCGGTGGGCGCGCGCGACGTAGACGCTCGCCCCCGCGGCGACGACGCGCGACGAGCGCAGCTCGCCTGGGAGGGGCACGACGATCGGCTCGCCTGGACGCAGGACGCCGCTGCTCGCGTCGATCGCGCGGGCGACGAGGCATGGGCTGGCGTGCCGGCTCACCGTGCAGACGTCGCGCGTCAGGAGGAGAAAGCGCTCGCCCGTGACGGCCTCGAGCGCGAAGAGATCGTGCGCGCCTGCGATCTCGACGGGGACGGAGGCGGGCACGCCCTCGCTTTCGGCGTCGCCCTCGATGAGGAAGGCGTCGACGTGCGTGTCGTCGCGATCGACGACGACCAGCGTGGGGCCGTCGGCGGAGACGGCGATCGCCACGGAGCGGGCGTCGACGGCCGCGCCGGCGAGCTCGCGCGAGCTGTCTTCGACGACGCAGGCGTTGGGCGCGACGGCGGTCTCGGTCTCGGTCTCGGTCTCGGTCTCGGTCTCGGTCTCGGTCTCGGTCTCGGTCTCGGTCTCGGTCTCGGCGACGCCGTCGCTCGCGCTCCCGCCCTCGCACCCTCGCCCGCTGCACCCGACGAGCAGCACGAGCAGCAGCGCTCCCGCTCGCTTCACGGCGCCGGCGCCGAGCGCGCGAGCAGCCAGTCCACGGCGCGCTCGGTGCTCGTCTGGGGGAACGCCGGGATGTGCGGCGAGCCCACCATCGTGAACCGCGTCACCACGGCGCCCGTGCAGCCGGCGACGTAGTTCGTCGCGGTCGTCTCGGGCCCGGTGATCGCCGTGTCGAGATCGAAGGGCGGGTCCATCGTCGCCATCGCGAGGTCGCAGCCCGCGCGCGTCGCCCAGCGCTCGGCGCTCTCCACGGCGCCTGCATGCTCGGGAGTGACCAGCGTGCTGTCGTACGAGACCGTCATGTCGGCCGTGCCGTGCATGTGAAGCACCGAGACGGGGCGCGAAGGCACGCACGCCGTGGGGTCGACGAAGTCGCCGCCCGCGAGCACTGCGATGCCGGCGATCCGATCGCTGATCTCGCAGGCCATCCGGTAGCTCATGAAGCCGCCGTTCGAGTGCCCCATGAAGTAGATGCGCGTGCGATCGATCGGAAGCGCCGCCTCGGCCTGATCGATGAGGCTCGTGAGGTAGCCGACGTCGTCGACGCCCGTGTTGCCGAAGTCGCAGCATCCCGGCTGCGCGTTCCAGAAGCGCTTGCCGGTCGCGTCCTCCGTCCCGTCCGGGATGATGAGATAGAAGCCTCTGAGGCGCGCGATCGCGGAGAGGTGGAAGTACGCGTCCTGGATCGCGCCCGTCACGCCGTAGCCGTGGAGCAGGACGACCAACGGCAGCTCGGTGGTCCCGTCGTGCGCGGGTGGCATCACGAGGCGCGCGGGCCGGTCCGCCGTCCCGATCATGATCGGAGGCGGGCCCGCATCGCGATCACCGGCGTCGTCGCCGCCCATCGTGGCGTCGAGCCCGGGATCGGCCCCCGCGTCCACGACCACGGGGTTGGGCGTCGAGCACGCTAGGCAGAGGGAGAGGGACAGCGAGACGGGGACGAAGCGATGCATGCCCGCACGGGTATCACGCGGCGCGGCGGGTCGAAAGGCGGTTTCAGGCGGCCTTGTGCTCGGCGGAAGGAGGGGGAGAGGGCGGAGAGGGAGAGGGAGAGGGAGCAAGGGCAGGGGCCAGGGGAGCTTCGGACGCGGCAGCCTGCGCCTTGCGAGCCCGCGCTGCCTCGCGGCGCGCCCGGTCCGAAGCCTCCAGCGCCGTGCCGACGTACGGACGGCGCGTACCCATCAGCTGATCGAACCACGGATGCGTCACACACCAGTTCTGGTGCTGGTCCGGGCCCATGTGGTGGTCGTAGTGCCAGGGCAAGTTCTGCCGCGCCCACTCGGGATCCTCGTGCGAGCGCTTGTGCTTCACGTAGTAGTTCGCGATCGAGTAGAGCACCGTCCCCGTGAAGAACGGCGCGATCGGGAAGAGCGGCGCATGGACGAGCGCCGCGAGCACGAGCCCCGCCGCTTCCTTGCCCTGCGCATGCCCGCCGAGCACCGAGCGGTTGTAGTCCGGGTCACGCATCTCCTTCAGGCGCGCCTTCCGGTGGTGCTCGAGGAAATGGAAGCTCCACATGCCGCCCGGCTTCTTCGAGTCCGGCCCGTGCAGCACGTACTTGTGGATGACCCACTCGCCGGCGTTCGCGTACAAGAGACCCAGCGGAATCCCGAGCATGATGACCTCCCCGAGCAGTTCGACGAAAACGAGCAGTTCGACGAAAACGAGCAGTTCGACGAAACGTGACCGATCAGTCATGTTTACTACCGGCCTCCGAGGGGCTTGTCAACCGCAGCCATGAAACAAGCCAAAAAACTCGCAAAAAACGCTGACCGTTCGGTCACCGAGCCGCCCACGCCGCTCGCGCCCGAGGCTCGCGCGCCTGTCAAGCGCGACGAGAACCGGCGCCAGAAGACCGACGCGCTCTCTCGCGCCGCGCTCTTCCTCTTCCTCGAGCGCGGCATCGAGGCCGTCTCCATCGACGACATCACGCGTGCCGCGAGCGCCTCGAAGGGCTCCTTCTATCGCTACTTCGCGAGCAAAGAGGCGCTCGTCGAAGCGCTCGTCTTCCCCGTCTTCACGGACATCGAGCGCGCGATCGCCCGCTGCGAGGAGCGTCTCCAGGAGGCGACGGATCGCACCTCGCTCTACGCGTCCTACCAGGAGCTCGCGCTCGCCCTCGTGCCGATCGCGCTCCATCGGCTCGACGTCGTGCGGCTCTATCTCCAGGAGAGCCGCGCTCCGGCGGGCGGCGCGCGCGGGCCGCTCGTCGCGCTCGCGACGCTCATCGACAACGGCTCGATCCACCTCACGACCGTCGCCGTGAACCGCGGCCTCCTCGCCGTCGACGATCCGCGCATCTCGGCGCTCGCTGTCGTCGGCGCGATCGAGCGCCTCGCGTTCTCCGTCCTCACGGGCCGGCTCGACGCATCGCCCGTCGACATCGTCGGAACGCTCATCCGCCTCGTCCTCGACGGCGTCGCGCGCCCGCGCTGAGCCCCGCAGATACGGGCAGCGCTCGCTCGACAACGCCGCTCGCGCGCGGCAATTGCCGCACTCCATGAGCGCGCCCTCCGATCGCCCTGCCCGTCCCTTCCTCGAAGCCCTCTCGGCCGGCCCCCTCGTGTTCGACGGCGCGATGGGGACCACGCTCTACGAGCGCGGGCAGCTCTACACGCAGAACTTCGACGCGCTCTGCGTGACGCGCGACGACCTCGTGCGCTCCGTGCACCAGAGCTACCTCGCCGCGGGCGCGCAGGTGCTCCAGACCAACACGTTCGGCGCGAACCGCTACCGGCTCCAGACGCACAACCTCGAGGACCAGCTCGACAGCATCAACCGCGCGGGCGTCCGCATCGCGCGCGAGGCCGGCGGCGCCAAGGCCTACGTGGCCGCGTCGATCGGCCCGAGCGGGCGGCTCCTCAGGACCGTCACGGCGAGCGAGCACCCGAACCTCGAGAGCGCGTTCCGCCACCAGGCGCTCGCGCTGCTGTCCGCGAGCCCCGATCTCCTGATCCTCGAGACCTTCCGCCAGCCCGAGGAGATCCGGCTCGCGATCGCTGGTGCGCGCGCAGCGCTGGCCGAGGTCGCGCCCGAGCTCCGTGTTCCGATCGTCGCCAGCGTCTCGTTCGACTCCTTCGGCACGATGGCAGACGGCAGCCTCCCCGAGGACCTCGCGACGAAGCTCGCGGACTGGGGCGCCGACGTGATCGGCGTGAACTGCGCCGACGGCCCTGCGGGCGTCTACGAGATGGCCACCCGCATGCTCGCCCCGGGCCTGCCCGTGGTCGCGCAGCCGAACGCCGGTCTGCCTCACCGCGTCGAGGGCCGCTTCGCGTACATGGCGACCCCCGAGTACTTCCTCGTCTACGCGCGCCGCATGCTCAAGGCCGGCATCAAGGGCGTCGGCGGCTGCTGCGGGACGACGCCCGAGCACATCCGGCAGATGGCCGTCTCCGCGCGCATGCTCGGCGCGACGACCCCGAAGGAAGACGCGAGCGAGTCTGGCGCCCACCTCGTCTCCGAGGTCCGCGTGGCCGAGGGCGTCCGCGTCGTGCCTCTCGAGGAGAAGACCCGGCTCGGCAAGGCGCTCGCGGAGAAGCGCTTCATCATCTCGGTCGAGGTGAACCCCCCGGCTGGCCTCTCGCTCGAGAAGGCGATCGCGGGCGCGCGCCTCTTGCGGGAGGGCGGAGTCGACGTGATCAACGTCGCCGACGGCGCGCGCGCGACGGCCCGCATGGGCAACTTCGCGCTCTGCCGCCGCATCCAGGACGAGCTCGGCATGTCCGCGCTGATGCACGTCACGACGCGCGATCGAAACGTCCTCGGTCTCGTCGCGCACCTCCTCGGGTGTCACGACCTCGACGTGCGCAACCTCGTCGTCATCACCGGCGACCCGCCGAAGATGGGCGACTTCCCGGACGCGACGGCCGTCTACGATCTCGACTCGATCGGCCTCTTGCGGCTCGTCTCGCAGATGAACCGCGGCTTCGATCCGGGCGGCAAGCCCCTCGGCGCCGCGACGCAATTTCTCTGTGCGACCGGCGCCGAGCCTGCAGCGCACGACTACGCGCGCGAGATCCGCCGCCTCCGGCTGAAGGTCGAGGCCGGCGCCGAGGTCGTGATGACGCAGCCCGTCTACGACCCGCTCGTCCTCGAGCGCTTCCTCGACGACGTCCGTGAGCTCGGGGTCCCGGTGCTGGTCGGCCTGCTCCCGCTCGCGAGCTATCGGAACGCCGAGTTCCTCCACAACGAGGTGCCCGGCATGAGCGTGCCCGACGCGATCCGCGAGCGAATGCGCAAAGCGGGCAACGGCGAGCCGGCGCGCGCAGAGGGGGTCGCCATCGCGCGCGAGATGCTCTTCGCCGTCAAGGATCGGGTCGCAGGCGCCTACGTGATGCCGCCCTTCGGGCGCTTCGAGCTCGCCCTGCGAGTCATCGACGGCGTCCGCTAGGCGAGGCGACCACGAACGTTGCGCTAGCGTTCCTCGCTTCGCGTGGTACCAGCGGCGGCGAATGGACCTCTCGCTCGTTCAAGCCAACACCTACGAGCTCCCGACGTCGCGACGCGTCGGGGTCATCGTGCACGACGGCGCCGCCGACCTCCGCCTCTGGCCCGCCCCCGGTCCAGACCGTGAGCTGCTCACCGCGTTCGGCGCCGACCTGCCGCGGGTGCTCGAGGCCGAGCGTGCGCGCGCCGGCGGAGCGCTCGCGCAGGGCGCGCTCCTTCGCCTCATCCCGGGCCGCCTCCACTGCGACTTCCTGATCTGGGTGGCTTCGCGCCCGCCGGAGAAGGCGGGACAGCAGGCGCCGGCGCCCGTGCGTGAGACGCTCGAGCAGGCCGTGCGCGACGTGCTCGACTTCGTGCGCGAACGGAACGTCATCCGGATCGCCTTCCCGGCGCTCGGCGCGGGACCGGGCGCGCTCGACGACGCGGAGCGGCTCGCGATCATCGCGCGCGCTTGCACCGCCTACTACGACGACTGCCTCGCGACCGGGAAGTCGAACCCGATCGAGGAGGTCGTCCTCTGCCACTCCGGGCTCTCCGTGGTCACGGCGGCGCGCCGCAAGGTCGGGCAGCTCGCGAAGCTCGCGATCGACAAGCCCGCTCCGACCGCCGCGGCACCGAAGGTCGCCAAGAAGGCCGTCGCGAAGGCACCCGGCGCACGCCGCGGCGCCCCGCGCCTCGACGAGGCCGAGATCATGCGGGCGCGCGTCTCCGCCAAGCCGTGGGACCGGAGCGCGCGGTACATGGAAGGCCACTTCTTCGTCCACGCGAAGTTCGGCGTGGGGCGCGTGACGCAGGTGACCCCGGACGGCTTCATCGTGTGCCTGTTCCAGGACGGCGAGACGCGCCGCCTGATCCACCAGCGCTGAGAGACGCGATGCGACTCGAGATCCGAGCCGAGCACCCGGAGCCGCGCAAGATCGCGAAGGCCGTCGAGATCATGCGCGACGGCGGTGTCATCGCGTATCCGACCGACACGGTGTACGGCCTCGGCTGCGACATCACGAGCAAGAAGGCGATCGAGCGCATCTATCAGATGAAGCGCCTCAAGCCGGACCAGCCGCTCGCGTTCGTCTGCGCCGATCTCGGGGATCTCTCGAAGTACGCGGTGGTCTCCGATCGCACCTACCGGATGATGCGTCGCCTCACGCCGGGGCCGTACTGCTTCATCCTCGAGGCCACGCGCGAGGTCCCGCGCATCCTCCAGATGAAGCGGAAGACCGTCGGCATCCGCGTGCCGCACCACGAGGTCGCGCTCGCGCTCGTCCGCGAGCTCGGCAACCCGATCGTCTCGACGACGGCATCGAGAGACGGCGAGACGCTGAACGATCCGGCGGACATCGACGAGGCCTACCCCGGCGTCGATCTGATCCTGGACGCGGGCTACGGCGGCCTGGTCCCCTCGACCGTTCTCGACGTGAGCGGCGACGAGGTCATCATCGTGCGCGAGGGCGCGGGCCCAACGGACTCGCTCTGAGAGCAGTTGTTGCGGCGGGGGCGGCGTTGCGATACTTAGCCGGTTCCCAAACGGGCCCATAGCTCAGCTGGATAGAGCGTCGGCCTCCGGAGCCGAAGGTCGTAGGTTCGAATCCTACTGGGCTCGTGCGTAGACCAGGCTCGTCGGTAGAGCAGGCTCGTGAATCGATGACGGGTGGAGCCATGGACGGGGATGAATCTCTGACCACGCTCCTCGAGCGTGAGGGCCTCGTCGACGCCGGCGAGCAGGACCTGACCCTCGCCGCCGTGATCGAGCGCGGCATCCTCGGGGAAGAGGCGCTCGCCGATCTGCTGGCGCGCGAGGCCGGCTCGGTCGTCATCGATCTCGATCGCGGGACCGTGGAGCGCGAGGCGATCTGGCTGGTCCCCGAGAGCCTCGCGCGTCGGCACCTCGCGATCGCCGTCGCGGTCGAAGCGCACGGGAAGGGGCTCTCGGTCGCGTTCGCCGATCCCCTCGATCGCGCGGGAGCGAGCGCCATCGCCGACGCGACCGGGCGGGTCGTCCGCGCGCTGGTCGCGACGCTCTCGTCCGTGCGCCGCACCCTCGATCGGGAGTACGGCAAGCCGGGCGAGGTGAGCGGTCCGCCGACGCAGGTCCTCCCGGGCAAGCGGCGATCGGAGCCCCCCGATCCGGGCTCCGAGCCCCCGATCTCGGAGCCCATCGCGCCCGAGCACACGCAGCGCCTGAAGGCGTCGACTCAGCCGCACCATCGCCTGGAAGAAGAAGCGAGCCCCGAACAGCGACACGAGGCGCTCCTCCTCGCGCTCATCGATCGCGGCGCGCTCACCCGCGCCGACTACGTGGCCGCGCTTCAGCGGCTGCTCGGCCGACGCGATCGGTGAGCGCCCGCACGAGCGCTCGCAGAGCCGCCGCGCGCGAGATGCCGTCAGCATCCTGACGGGCGCGCCCACGATGTCGCGGTCGGCGGCCTCGGATCGCTGCGTCGCGCCCTTCCATCCCGGGGGAGTGGCGTGGCGCGAATGGTGCACCGAGCGCGGCAGAGGGTTCGGGTCGTGCCGCTGGCCGCCGGCATTCCCCACCTCTCTGAGAGTTCACACGCTTGACTCCATTCGGACAGGCGGTTAGAGCAGCCGACTTTTTCTGCACCCGGGCGAAGGCCCTGGTGGCTCACTAGTTCGACCCGCGATGGGCTTCGCGGGGCCGATGGGTTCGAGGTTGGGTCGAGGCTTGCCCCGGTGGGGCGACGTTGTTGGAGGAATCGTGATGAAGAACTCTCTCTCGTTCATGACAGTGGTCGGCGCGCTCGTACTGAGCGGCTGCACGGGTGACCCCATTTCATGCGGGCACGGCCTCGTTTGCCTGGATGACACCGGCGTGGTCGACAGCGGCCCGGTCATCGGCGACGGCGGCGACGGCGGCGCCGACGCGGGCCGCGACGTGGGCCCGCCTCCCCCGTGCAACGCGTCCGGCCGCGTCGGCGCGCACTGCCGCATGGAGACCGACTGTGCGACCGGCCTCAACTGCGGCGCGCTCACCTCGGGCATGACCATCCAGCAGGTCTTCATGCTCCGCCAGGGCACGCTCGATGATCCGGCCCACATGGGCTACCAGGGCGTCGAGGATCCGGCGCTTCCGGCGAACTCGGCTCCGTTCAACGGCCTCGCCGGCACCATGTGCCTCCAGGTCTGCGACACGGCCGCGATGACGGACGGCTGCGGCACGTGCGCGTCGTGCAGCAACGCGCTGACGCAGATGCCGCTCGTGAACGCCTTCGGCGGCGCGCGCTCGGCGCTGACGACGGCGCAGCGCACGTTCGGGGACAACAGCGGCATCTGCCGGCTGGACTGCAGCTACGACCCGGCCCAGCGCGGCGCGCTCTGCCCCGACGACATGACGTGCGACGCCTTCACGGCCGTCTGCGTCGAGCAGTGCACGACGGACTCGGAGTGCAACACCGCGTACGGCGCGACCTACGCGGGTGAGCTCGTCACCATCGTCAACACCACCAACCCGCAGGTCTGCAACATGACGACGGGGCGCTGCGAAGCGGGCGCGAGCACGGCGACGGCCGTGGTCGGCGACGCGTGCGAGAGCGGCGCGGACTGCATGGCGGGCACCGGCATCTGCCTCAACGGCGGGATGTGCGCGCAGCTCGGCTGCGACGGCACCTCGGCGACGAGCTGCGGCACCGGCAACCTCTGCCTCGGCATCAACGAGCGTCAGACGATCTGCATCCACGGCTGCAACACGACGGCCGACTGCGAGCCGGGCAACGCCTGCACCCCGCTCACGGCCCCGACGGGCGGCGTGAACGGCTACTGCATCGGCATCTGCGGCGACGACTCCGAGTGCCGCGCCACCGAGACGTGCACGAACTACGTCGACGACATGGGCGTCGCGCAGAACGGCCGCTGCGTTCCGCGCTGCAGCGTGGTCGACGGCCGCGACATGGCCGGCTCGGGCGGCTGCGAGGACGGCGAGTACTGCCGCAGGGCGCACGACGGCCTGACGTACGGCCGCTGCGCGGGCCTCGGCGCGTTCTGCGGCGTGGACACGACCCCGGCGACGCCGGGCGCCTCGGCGGACTGCGGCGCGGGTCAGATCTGCGACGAGCTCCTCGCCACCGGCGGCGGCGCGGGCTTCATGAACCGCGACATCTTCGGTGACGGCCACTGCGTGGACGCCTGCACCGCGGACACCGACTGCGTCGGCCGTGCGGGCACCACCTGCGTGCTCACCCCGACGGACAGCCCGTACCTCGGGCTCTGCCGCACCGCGTGCGACGCGGCCACGCCGTGCGCGAGCGCGAACGAGATGTGCGACACGGTGAACGGCTACTGCACCGAGATCCCGCCGCCGCCGGCGCCGTGACCCACGGAAGGAGGGCGGCTCGTTCCTGACGAGACGCCATCCACACCAAACGGAGCGCCCGGGGCTTGCCGCCTCGGGCGTTTTCGTCTAACTAGCGCCTTCCGAATTTACCCTCTCCGACAGGGGCTCGCCCATGTACCTGATGATCTCGAAGAATCCGCGCAAGAAGGACCGCACGCGGGCCAAGCGCCTCCGCGCGAAGCTGAAGGCGAAGAACCGCAAGCGCGTGAACAAGATGGCGAAGCTGCGCCCGTCGCGCGCAGGCTCGACGAGCCGCGGCAAGGGCCGGTAGCTCGCGCGCTCTCCCCACGGAGAGCGACCGTCCGTTCCCGGCGATCCGTTCTCGAAGAGGGTCCACGCTCCGTGTGAGCGTGGGCCCGTTTTCGTGGCACGAGTGCTCGCGCAGCGGCCCGCGGACGGGAGCGCCCGCCGCGGGCACGGACGGAAGCGGTCCGGGGCGGGAGCCGGCCGTCAATTCGTGTTACGACGGCCGAGATGGATCCGCAGATCTTCGTCGTGAGCGACTCGACCGGCGAGACGGCCGAGCGCGTCGTCCGCGCCGCGCTCCTCCAGTTCCCCAAGCACCGCGTCCGCATCCGCCTCTTCACGCGCGTGCGCGACGAGGTCGCCGTGATGGAGGTCCTGAAGAAGGCCAACGAGATGGGCGCGATGGTGGTCTTCACCCTCGTCTCGCCAGAGCTCCGCGAGAAGTTCCACGAGATCGCCGCGCGCGAGAAGATCGAGAGCGTCGACGTCATCGGCCAGCTCATCCACAAGGTCGCCGGCTACATCGAGGCGCAGCCGCTCAACCAGCCGTCCGCGACCATCCCGCTCTCGGAGGAGTACTTCCGCCGCGTGGAGGCGATCGAGTTCGCCGTGAAGAGCGACGACGGCAAGGAGCCCCGCAACCTCCGCAAGGCGGACCTCGTGCTCGTCGGCGTGAGCCGGACCAGCAAGACGCCGCTGTCGACGTACCTCGCGGGCCGCGGCCTGCGCGTCGCCAACGTGCCGCTCGTGATGGGCGTGACGAGCCCGTCGGAGCTGGACGATCTGCCGCCCGAGAAGGTGGTCGCGCTGACCATCGGCGTCGATCAGCTGCTCGAGATCAGGCGCTCGCGCCTGCTTCAGCTGGGCATGCCGGCAGACGCGGCGTACGGCCTCCGGGACCACGTCCGCGCCGAGCTCGACTTCGCCGACGCGCTCTTCTCCGCGCATCCGAACTGGATGGTGATCGACGTCAGCGGCCGCGCGATCGAGGAGACCGCGACGATGATCCTCGAGTCGATCAAGGACCGCGAGGACCAGAAGCGCGCGCACACGGACCCGCCGCCTGCGCCGCGCTAGTACCGCTGCCCGTAAATTCGATCCGCTTTCGCGGATGACGGAAATACGACACTCGGGTGGGCGGTTGTGGCGGCATGCCGAGCGGTCGCCGAGCCCGACGCCTGATGATCCCGAGCGATGAGCTCTCGCGACTGGA
>JBBSAT010000275.1:0-10959 GCA_038252025.1 Polyangiales bacterium
GGGCGACCGATGTGGTCGGCCGCGATCGGCGCCACGGCGACGTACGCCGCCATCTCCGCAGGATCGTTCTCACCCGCGGGCACGCCCGAAGGCGATGCGCTCCCGCTGCGCGATCAGCTCCTCGCGGCCGCACAGAGCACCGACGCTCGGCTCGTGCCGGCACGAGAGTTCGCCATCCGGATGCTCGGCGGCATCGAAGAGCCGGAGGTGACGACGAACCTGATCGCGCTCTGCGAGGACCACGACCTGCCAGCGCCCGTCCACACGACGGCGTGCGAGGCGCTCGGCGCGCGCACGAGCGGCGGGGACGCCATCATCACGGCGCTCGGACGGCACTCCGCCTACCTCGCCGCGACCTCCGCACCGCCCGTCGGCCCGCTCGCGAGGGCAGCGCTCGCGACGGGTGAGCGCCGCGCGGTCCCGCTCCTCGTGGCGCAGCTCAGCGACCCCGAGACGCGCGCCGAGGATCTCCCGGCGTTGTTCGACGCGATCTCCGGGCTGAGCGACGCGGGCGCGGCCTCGTCGATCGAGGACTTCCTTCGCCTCTACCATGCGGAGTCCGCCGACTCGGGCCTCGCGCCAGCCCTGACGAGAGGCATCGCCGCGCTCGCGCACCTCGCTGGTCCGACCTCGCGCGAGTTCCTCACGTCGATGGTGGGCGACGCGCTCACGATGCCGGAGGCGCGCGCTGCGGCGACGGCAGCCCTTCGCTCGCTCGACCAGAGCGCCGCAGGCACGGCGGAGACCACGGAGGTGGCGGCCGACACCGGCCCGGTCGAGTTCACGGACGCCGATGATCCGCGTCCGCGCGAGCTGACACCAGCCATGGTCGCGCAGATCCTGGACGCGTCACGGAGCGAGCTGCGCGAGTGCCTCGTCACGCCGGGTCGCGTGCACGGGCAAGCGCGCGTGGTTCTCGTCGTGGAGCCGTCGGGCGAGCTCGTGCTCGTCTCGGCGAACCCCGAAGAGACGCAGAGCTGCATCGAGCCGATCGTACGGCGGCAGACCTTCCCGGCGACGCGAGCCCGCAGCCGGCAGCGCGTGACCCACGTCATCCGTCGGTGAGGAGAATTCACGCGACGCGCCGAGCCGTCCGCCTGATGGAGGCGGACATCGTCGCGCCAGCGGTTCGGCGGCTCGTCTTCGAGACCCTCGACGGCGTCCCGTACGATCACCTCGCCGGCCAGTGGGTGAAGCTCTTCCTCCCTGAGGGCCTCGAGCGCGACTACTCGATCTCGAGCGCGCCCGCCGCGCGCGGGCCGAGCCGCTTCGAGATCCTGGTGACCCGCGTCGACGGCGGCCCAGGATCCGGTGCGCTCCACGCGCTCGAGATCGGACAGGAGCTCGAGGCGCTCGGCCCGAACGGGCTCTTCGTGCGCGAGGACGCGGAGCGGCACGAAGCCTCTCTCTACGTCGGCACCGGTACGGGCGTCGCACCGCTGCGGTCGATGCTCGAGGAGGAGCTCGACCGAGAGGACGGCCCGCCTCAGATCCTCCTCTTCGGCTGCCGGACCACGGAGGACATCCTGTTCGCTGCCGAGTGGCGCGCGCGGATGATCGCGCAGCCGCGCTTCCAGTTCGTCACGACGCTCTCGCGGGGCGAGCCGGAGTGGTGCGGCCTCCGCGGCTACGTCCAGACGCACCTCGGCGATCTCCTCGGGACCCTTCCAACGCCCCACGTCTACGTGTGTGGCCTGACTCGCATGATCACGGAAGTGCGCCGCGTCCTCAAAGCGGATCTCGGCGTCGACCGACGTCACGTGCACTCCGAGCGCTACGACTGAGAGCGCTAGAACTTTCGCGAGAATTACGCGTCTCCCATTCCTCGCGGCTACGCTCCGCGTGAGGCATGGCCGCTCCCACCCCCGTCACGATCCCTCCCGTCGAGCTTCCTCGAGGCACGCTCGATCGTCTCTTGCGCCCGATGGCGGACGTCCGCGCCGGCGAGGCCGGCACCGCGCTCCTGTTCGCGACGTCGCTCTTCGTCGGGCTCTTCGCCTACTACGTGCTGAAGACCCTGCGCGAGCCGCTCATCCTCGCGACGGGCGGCGCCGAGGTCCGCAGCTACGCCACCGGCATCCAGGCCGTCGTCCTGATGGCCGTGATCCCTCTGTACGGCCTGGCGGCGCGCAGGCTCGATCGGAAGCGCCTCGTCATCGGGACGAGCCTCTTCTTCCTCGGCTGCCTCGAGCTCTTCGCCGTGCTCTCGGCGCTCCACATGCCCTACGTCGGCATCTGTTTCTACATCTGGCTCGGCGTGTTCGTGCTGAGCTCCGTCGCTCAGCTCTGGTCGCTCGCGAACGACGTCTACTCCACCGGCGCGGGCAAGCGGCTCTTCCCGATCGTCGCGCTCGGCGCGCCGCTCGGGTCGGCGCTCGGCGCGCTCGCGGCAGGCCACCTCTTCTCCGGCGGGACCGCCATCCCGCTCCTGATGCAGCTCGCCGCGGTCCTCTTGCTGATCCAGCTCGCGCTCGTCTGGGCGATCCTCCGGCGCCCCGAGGCGCGCGCCCCGGCGCCGCCGCTGGTCGGAGCCGGTGGCTTCCGGCTCGTGATGACCGACAGCTACCTCCGCGAGATCGCAGCGCTGCTCGTCGTCCTGAACCTCGTGAACACCACCGGCGAGTACCTCCTCTCGCGCGCGATGCTCGATCAGACGGCTCAGGCGCTCGCCGCCGCTGGCGCCACCGACGTCGAAGCGTTCCGTCGCGACTTCCTCCGCCAGGCCTTCGGTGATTTCTACTTCGTCGTGAACGTCGCGTCGGTGCTCCTCCAGGCGCTCGTCGCCAGCCGGCTGGTGAAGCGCTTCGGCTCGCGCGGAGTCCTCTTCGCTCTGCCCATCGTGGCGCTCGGCGCGTACGGCGCGATGGCCGCGTCGGTCTCGTTCGCCGTGCTGCGCGCGCTGAAGATCGCGGAGAACGCGACCGACTATTCGATCCAGAACACGGCGAAGGCGATCCTCTGGCTCCCGACGTCGCGCGACGCGAAGTACAAGGGCAAGCAGACCGTCGACTCGTTCTTCGTTCGCCTGGGCGACGTGCTCGCCGCGCTCGCTGTCTTCGTGTTCGCCCAGGAGCTCGCGCTCGCACCGTCCCGGATCGCGCTCATCAACTTCGGGCTGGCCGCGGTCGCGCTGGCGCTGGCCGGGCGGGTCTCACGCGCTCACGACCGCGTCGCCCGTGAGGCGGACGCAGCGGTCGCATAGCTCCAGGTTCTCCGGCATCCTCGCGCCCCATGTCTTCGCCCGACGCGCCCAAGCCTTCGCTGCTCGCCTCGCTCTTCGTCCGCAAGCCCATCGCGGACATGGAGACCGACGAGACGAAGGGCCTCAAGCGCTCGCTCGGAGCGTGGGACCTCATCTTCCTCGCGATCGGCGCCGTGATCGGTGCAGGCATCTTCGGCTCGATCGGAACGGCCGCGTCCGGCGAGACGCACGTCGTGAACGGCGTCGAGGAGGTCGTGCGCTACGGCGCGGGCCCGGCGCTCGTCGTCTCCTTCCTCGTCCTCGGCGTCGTCTGTGGCCTCTGCGCGCTCTGCTACGCGGAGCTCGCGGCGATGATCCCGCAGGCCGGGAGCGCCTACGCCTACTCCTACGCGACGCTCGGCGAGTTCATCGCGTGGATCATCGGCTGGGATCTCATCCTCGAGTACGCCGTCGGAAACGTCGCCGTGGCCGTGGCGTGGTCGAACTACTTCCACTCGCTGATGGAGGCCGTCGGGCTCGGGCTGCCGTTGTTCCTCGTCCACGGCTACCGCGACTGCGCGCTCTCCACCGACCCGGAGGTGCACGGTCTGCTGGAGACGGCACCTCACCTCCTCGGCGTGCCGATCGTCCTCAACCTCCCGGCCTTCCTGATCGTCGCGCTCATCACGGGGCTCCTGCTCGTCGGCGTGAAGGAGAGCGCGCGCGCCAACAACGTGATGGTGCTGATCAAGCTCGGCGTGCTCGCGCTCTTCTGTGCGATGGGCGCGACGCGGATCGACATGGCGAACTACACGCCGTTCGCCCCAAACGGCTGGACCGGCATCCACCAGGGCGCCGCGATCGTCTTCTTCGCGTACATCGGCTTCGACGCGATCTCGACGGCGGCGGAGGAGACGAAGAACCCGCAGCGCAACATGCCGATCGGCATCCTCGGCGGCCTCGCGATCTGCACGCTGGTCTACGTCCTGGTCGGGCTCGTCATCACCGGCATCGCGCCCTGGCAGCAGCTCGGCGACCACGGAGATCCGCTCGCGTTCGCCCTCGAGTACGCGAGGCTGCCGGTCGTCAGCTGGATCGTCTCGTTCGGCGCCGTCGTGTCGATGACCGCCGTCTTGCTCGTCTTCCAGTACGGCCAGCCGCGCATCCTCTACGCGATGGCGCGGGACGGCTTGCTCCCCAAGCAGGCCGCCAAGCTCCACCCCAAGTACCGCACGCCGTGGTCGATGACGATCCTGACGGGCGTGCTCGTCGCGGTCGGCTCGCTCGTCGCGGACGAGAACGAGATCTACGACCTCACGAACATCGGGACGCTCTTCGCGTTCTTCCTGGTCGCGATCGGCGTGATGGTCCTTCGCGTGACCGATCCGAAGCGACACCGTCCGTTCAGGGTCCCCTTCGTCTGGGGAGTCGCACCTCTCGGCGCGATCGCCTGCGTCTGGACGATGGCAGGCCTACCCTTCGAGACGTGGATCCGCTTCTTCGTCTGGCTCGCGATCGGCATCGCGATCTACGCGGCGTACGGCTACCGGAACTCGAAGCTCCGACGCGCCGCGGACTGACCGGTCGCGCGGCTAGATCGGGATACACATCCCGAAGCCGCACGCGATGATGCACGGCGAGTGCGTCCCGCACATGCAGCTGCGCCCCGTGCAGCTATCGGAGGTGCTTCCGCAGGAATTCCCGCACGAGCCGCAGTTGTTCCGATCGTTCGTCACGTTCGTGCACGTGGTCCCGCCGCAGCACTCTTCCGAGCCCGCGCACGTTCGCCCGCACGCGCCACAGTTGGCGACCGTCGTCGTCGATACGCAGCTCCCGCTGCAGCACGCCTGACCTCCGCCGCAGCGCGCGCCCGCCCCGCAGTGACAGGTGCCGCCCGTGCAGGTCTCGCCGGCCGCGCACGAGGGCGTGCACGTTGCGACGCCGCAGACGCCCGCGTTGCACGTCATGCCGCTCGCGCAGCGCATGCCGCACATCCCGCAGTTGTTGGGGTTCGTGGTCGTGTCGGCGCAGCTCCCGGAGCAGCAGGTCTGTGCAGCGCTGCACGCCGCCCCCGTCCCGCAGTGGCAAGCGCCGTCTGCGCCGCAGGTCTCATCGGCCGAGCACGCGGGCGTACACGCAGCCATCTCGCACGCGCCGGCGACGCAGACCTGACCCGTCGCACAGCGGTTGCCGCAGGCGCCGCAGTTCGTGGCGCTCGTCTGAGAGTCGACGCACGCGCCGCCGCAGCAGCTCGAAGAGCCGGTGCACGCCGGCGACGCACCACAGCGACACATGCCGGTGGCGCAAGCATCCGCGGCGGCGCCGCAGTCGTGCCCACACGCTCCGCACTCCGTGCGCGCCATGGTCGTGTCGACGCACGCACCGCCGCAGCACATGCGGCCCGACGAGCACACGCCGTCCGTGCACGCGATCTGACAGCCGCCACCGCGACAGATCGTGCCCGACGGGCAGGTCATGGCGCAGCCGCCGCCGCCGTCCGTCACCGTGCCTGAATCGCCTGCGTCGGGCCGCGGTCCGCTGTCGACCGGCGGCCCGCTGTCGAGACGCGGGCCCGAGTCCGAGGGTCGCACGCCCGAGTCATCGGTCAGGTCCCCGTGGCCGCGCGCGCAGCCCGTGCTCGCCGTCGCGAGACCGATCGTCGTCGCAAGGACCGTGGCCAAGAGCCAGCCCGACGATGAGCGCTTCCAGGAACGACGAAGCAGCCGCATACGAACCTCGCGAGTGATCGAGCGAAAGGACTCGGCCATCGTACCGTTGCTCTTCCGCTGCGAGCAAGGAACGCTGCCAGGGCGATGCATTCAGAGACGAAACTACGTGCGGAGCCTCTCACCCGTCCGTTCCACGTCGTGCTCGTCGAGCCGGAGATTCCTCCGAACACCGGCTCGGTCGCTCGCACCTGCGCGGCCACGGCGAGCCCCCTTCACCTGGTGCGTCCCCTCGGCTTCCGGATCGACGACCACGCCGTGCGCCGTGCCGGCCTCGACTACTGGCACCTCGTCGACCTGCGCGTGCACGACAGCTTCGCGGACTTCCGCGCGGCAGAGACCGAGCGGCGGCTTCATCTGTTCTCCGCGAACGCCCGTGAGAGCTATCTGGCCGCCGACTTCGAGCCGGGTGACGCGCTCGTCTTCGGACGTGAGTCGGTAGGGCTCCCGCCCGCCCTGCTCGAAGCGCACGGCGAGCGGGTCTGGGCGATCCCGACGAGCGGCGCGGTGCGCTCGCTCAACCTCTCGAACGCCGTGGCGATCGTCCTCTATGAAGCGCTCCGCAGCGCGGGCGCGCTCGAGCGCACGTTCCGGGCGCCTTGACCCGCGCTCCCTCGGTTGCGAGCCTCGACGCCGTGCGAGCGACCGCGATGGCCCTGGCTCTGCTTCTTCCGTCGAGCGTGCTCGCTCAGGAAGAGGCGGCCGCCTGCCCCACCGAGACCGTCGTCGACGGCGTGGCCGTCCCGGCGGGGGTCGGGCCGATCGCCTGGGCCGAGACCCACGGCGACCAGTGTCACCGCAGCCACGGGCGCCGCATGTGCGAGGGCCCGCGGCGCGTTCCGCGTCTCGACGAGTCCGCGCAGCAGCGCGCCGACGCGCTCGGCCTGACCAGCGGGCTCGCTCGGCGGACGGCGACGCACCCGCCGCCCGACGCGTGGGTTCGCGCCGTCGGGAGCGAGCCGGCGAGCGATCTGCTCTGGCCGGTACAGGGCGGACGCATCTGGCGGGGATTCGGCACCGTTCGGGACATCGCCCCCGGACCGCGCGGACGCCTTCGCCATACCCGCCGGCACCATGCGCACGAAGGTGTCGACATCGGGGCCGCCCGCGGCACACCGATCGTCGCGGCGAACGACGGCCTCGTCGTGTACAGCGACAACGGGATGACCGGGTACGGCAACGCCGTGCTCATCGTCCACGCGGACGCGAGCGTCACGCTCTACGGCCACTGCAGCGCGACCTTCGTCGTTCCTGGGCAGCGCGTCGCGCGCGGCGAGATCATCGCGGCCGTCGGAGACACCGGCCTGGCGCACGGGACCCACCTCCACTTCGAGCTCCACGTCGCGGGTACGGCGGTCGACCCGCTCCCCCGCGTCGTCGGCCGACCCGACCTGCCCACCGCTGCCCCGCCGACCGACTCCGACGCGGTCGTTCCACCCCTCGCACCGACCGTCGAGCACCCCGAAGAACTGGACCGGCCGTGAAGACTCGTTTTCGATCCTCTCCCCGGACGAGTGAACGCTGGTTCACTCGCCCAGCCAAACACTCTTGAAAAGACGTATCTTGTAGGCTCTCAGCGATGGCACGATCATCGCTTTAGAGCCGCCGAACGCCGAAGGAGGCGACCCATGAACATGCCCGAATCCGTGCGGCTCCCATTTCCTGCGATGCGCGCCCTCTGGCTGGCGCTTCCGCTTGCCGCGCTCTTGCCGGGCTGCCCCGTCTATCTCGACGCGGGCCGCCGTCCTGCGTGCGACGTCAGCACCGACTGCCCACCGGGGCTCGAGTGCATCGCGCACATGTGCACCTCGACCGTCGAGTGCTCGGCGTCGATACCGTGCGCGGCAGGCGAGGTCTGTAACGCCGGAACGTGCGAGCCCGGGCCGACCACGTGTCGGACCCACGGCGACTGCGCGCCGGGCGCGATGTGCGACGTGGGCACCTGCGAGCCGTCGAGCCTGTGCACCGCCGACGCGCAGTGCATGACCGGCTTCTGGTGCGACTTCCGCGGCACCTGTGTTCCGCGCGACCCCGGCGAGTGCCGGACCACCGCAGACTGCGACGCCGCTTCGATCTGCATCGAGGGCACGTGCCGCCAGCGCGGAGACACCTGCCAGTTCGACTTCGAGTGCGCCGCGGGCAGCGCCTGCGTGAACTCGGAATGCACGGCGGTGTGCACTGGGACCAGCACCTGCGCGGCGGGTGACATCTGTCAGAACAGCTTCTGCCACGCGGCCCAGGACTGCACGACGAGCGCGACCTGCGCGACGGGCGAGCACTGTGTCGATGCGCGCTGTCTGCCGGACTGCACGACGGCCGGATGCGCCGCCGGCTCGTACTGCGACACCGACCACTTCTGTCACCCGAACTGGCAGGAGACCCCGTTCTGCACCGTCGACACCGACTGCCAGACGGGCCGCGTCTGCCGGATGGGCGTCTGTCGCACCCCGTGCGCGACGATGACGGATGCGCAGTGCATGAGCATCGATGCGACGCTCCCGCTCTGCCGTCTCGACGCCGCCATCGGCGACTACTTCTGCGCTGCGACGGACGCCGCGCCGGAGTGTCACTTCGCCGAGGACTGCACGGCGACCCAGAGCTGCGTGAACGCTCTTTGTCGCTGAGCGAAGACTGAACGAACGGAGGAGGGCGATCCCGCGAGGGGTCGCCCTTCTGCATTTGGCGCGCGCTTTCGGTGCGTTGGGGCTTGACCATCGACGCGCATCAGGCTTCCTTTCGGTCCCATGACGCGCTGCCTCTCGATCTCGGCTCTCACGCTCGCGCTCGTTGCCTGCGGCGGCGCCGGCACCGAACGCCACCTCGATGAGAGCGACGACGTCGGCGGTGGCGGCGCGCAGCACACGGCCGAGATTCCGGAAGGCCTCGACCAGACGCAGTGGCGCTGGGTCGAAGCGTCCTGCACGGAAGGCCCGCTGGACCTCGCTTCGCGCGGCTTCTCGTCGACGCTGCGCATCGAAGAGGACGGCCCAGCGCTGAACCTCACGTACGACGTCGCGTTCGTGAACGAAGGCTGTCAGCAGACCGTCGTGCAGCGCGTGTCGCCCCCCGAGGGAACGGGCGAGCTCCGGATGGAAGAGATCGCGCGGGTGGCCGTGCCCGCGACGGCGAGCTGCTTCGGTCAGCCGGAAGCACCTCGCCCCGGCGAGCTGCTCCGCGAGGGGCGGCGCCTGTCCGTTCTGGTGCAGCGCTCACGCTGGTGCGGTGGGTTCGAGGTGCGGATGACGTACGAGCCGATGGGGTCCACGCAGCTCGGTGACGAAGAGGTCGCGCGCCGCTACGCCGCCGAGTTCAGCCGCGGGGACGCGAGCCGAATCGCAGACCTCTTCGCCGAGACCGGCTCCGTTCTCGAGCCGTTCACCGTGACTCCGACCGGGGATGCCTATCGGCACGATGGTCGGGAGGCCGTGAGGCACTGGTTCGAGGAGTCGTTCTCCGGGACCCCGTGGCGCGCGCTGCGGATCACCGCGCTCGAGCACGCGGACAACCAGCTCGTGATGCGCTGGGAGTACATGGATCCCCGGCTCTCCGAGCCGCTCCCGGGACGCAATCGGTTCACGATCGCGGGCGGCGAGATCTTCGAGGCTCAGGTCCAGCTGGACGGGACGCCGACGCTCGCACACTGAGACCGAGGGGGGCGCGTGGAGGGGAAGAAGCGACCGCACGCTCGGGTCACACGCAGCAACGGCCCGGCGAAGGCTGGCGGGCTCCCGCCGAAAGCGCCTCTCGAGGTCGCGCCCGCCGAGACCGTGGCGGAGGAGGCGGCGGTGATCGTGCCGACAGCGGCCGTGGTCGCGCGGGCGCCGGCGCGTGCTTCGACGACGCCCGCGTTCCGTACGACCGCGACCGGCGACATCGCTCGGACCGCGACGGGCGACCTCAGCGCGCCGCGAACGCCGAACGACGAGAACGGCGCGATCCTGATCACTGGGATCTGCGGACGGCTCGGGCGCGTGCTCGCGCGGCTCCTCCACCGCGACGGCCGGGTCATCGGGATCGATCGGCGAGCCTTCGCGGGAAAGCCGAAGGACATCGTCCACCACCAGTTCGATCTCCGCCGGAAGAAGACGCGCGACGTCTTCCGCGCCGGTGGGATCCGCGCGGTGGTTCACCTCGGCATCATGCACGACCTGCGGGCGAGCACGCGCGAGCACCACACGTGGAACGTCGTCGGCTTCCAGAAGCTGCTCGAGTACGTCGCCGCGTTTCGCGTGCCGAAGCTGGTGGTGCTCTCGAGCGCGAACGTCTACGGCCCGAGCGCAGAGAACCCGCAGTTCTTGACCGAGGAGGCGCCGCTCCTCGGCTCCCAGCACTTCAGCGAGATCCGCGATCTCGTCGAGGTCGACATCCTCGCACAGAGCTTCTTCTGGAAACACCCCGAGGTCGAGACCGTGATCCTGCGGCCGTGCCACATCCTGGGCACGGTGAAGAACGCGCCGAGCAACTACCTCCGGTTCGAGCGCCCGCTCGCGCTGATGGGCTTCGACCCGATGGTCCAAGTGATCCACGAGCGCGACGTCGCGCGCGCGCTGACGCTCTCGCTCGCGCCCGGAGTGCGCGGCATCTTCAACCTGAAGGGGCCGGGCGAGGTCGCTCTCTCGCGCGTCTTCCGCGTCCTCGGCAAGCATCCGATCCGCGTCCCGTCCTCGCTCGCCGCCGGGGTTCTGTCGCGAATGTGGCGCTACCGGCTCACGTCGTTCCCGACGCCAGAGCTCGATCACATTCGCTACGTCTGCATGGTCGACGACACGCGCGCGAGGGAGACGCTCGGGTTCCGACCGGTCTTCGATCTCGAAGAGACCGTTCGCGCCGTGATGGGCTGAGCCTCGGACGATCAGAGGCCGTTGAGCCGCGCGACCACGGCGAGCCCGTCGCCGATCTCGTAGAAGTCGACCGTCACGAAGTTCGGGAGGTCACCGGCGGCGTCGGCTCGGCAAGCGTCCACGTGATCTCCGAAGAACGGATCGTGGTTGATCATCTCGGCGAGGTCCGGCCGGGCGGTCGGCGCGGTCAGGAAGTGGTTGAAGACCCAGA
>JBBSAT010000276.1:0-10929 GCA_038252025.1 Polyangiales bacterium
CGGGCCCTCGGGCGCGCTCGCGGTCGAGACGAGGAGCTCGCTGCCGAAGCCGATCGCGTAGACGTGCAGGAAGCCGCTTCCGCGGGGATCCTCGATCACCGACGAGCGATGCGGCCCGGAGCCGAAGACGCGACGCGGCGTGCCCCGGCCCCAGCCGTCGTCGCCGAGGATCTCCCAGGCGCTCGCCGTGTCGATCGATGCGAGCGGCGCGCGACCGACGATGCAGTCCTCCTCGAGGAAGTCAGGCGTGCCAGGGCAGCCGTACGCGTAGACGGATCCGTCCACCAGGATCGCGGCGTCGCCGAGGTCGACGTCGTCGCCGAAGAGCCACGCGTCGCTGACCACGATACGGCCGCCGCGTACGCGCCCCAGCCCGACACCGAGCGAGCGCACGCCGAAGGGGGCGAGCGAGTCGAAGCGCCAACCACGCGCGAGCACGCGGGTCGTGCCGTCGGCATCGGCGAACGCGGCCTCGAGCGCCACGTAGTCCGCGTCGCCCTCGAGATCCGCGATCGGCGCTGTCGTCGTCGGCACCTGCAGCTCGGCGCAGCTCGGGGCGGAGTCGATGCCCGCGAGCTCGATGCCGGCCTCGCTCTCGACGGTGAACACCCAGACGCATCGATCGCCGATCGCGACGGGCAGCGGCGCGTCGTGCACTCCATCCGAGAAGAGACCGCCGGATACGCGGCCCTCGAGCGGAAGGCAGAGGTCGTCCGGCCAGGGCACGTGCACGCTCGAGCCATCGGGGCAGCGCCATGCCCGCGCCTCGCAGACGGGAGGGACGAGCGCGAGCGCATCACACGGCGAGACGCGGGCGCTGCAGGTCGGCTCGTCGTGTCGATCGCAGCCACCGGGAACGGGTGCGTCGGGCTCCGGCCGGAGGTGTGAGCCCCAGCAGCCCGACGAGCCGGCGGCGAGCGCGACGATGAAGACGATGAGGACCGAGCGAGACATGAGCGGGGCCTGAGCAGCATGCGTGCCGCGCGGACGAAGTGCGAAACGGGCGGCAGCTACGCGGTCCCACGTGCCCTCGCGGTCGTCGCGTGACGGTACGGCACGCGGGGGTGAACGTGGGCAACGGCGTCCGTTGCTTCCGCGCCTGAAACGAAAGCCACGCGCCTGCTGTACGATCGATCGTGATGCACGTGTCTCGAGGGGCTCTCTGCGCGGCCTTGCTGCTTCTCGGCGCGAGCTCCGTACACGCGCAGGAGGCTGGCAACCTCGCGTCGTGGCTGAGGGCCGGAGATGCTCAGCTCGAGGGCACCACGCCCGGTAGCCTCGAGCGCGCGCTCGAGGCGTATGCCCACGTCCTGACGCATCCCGCCGATCCCGACTACGCGCTCGCGCTCCAGCGCACCGCCTGGGTCTACTTCCTCCTCGACCGCCCACGCGAGTCGATCGCGCGCTTCGCGGAGCTCGTCGATCAGCTAGAGCCGCACGGAAGCCGGTCGGAGCTGCGTCGAGAGGCGCTCGATCTCCTCGGCGCGATGTTCGCCGACCCGGACTGGGATCGCGATGGGGCGCCCGACGCGTCGAGCCCGCTGGCGCGACTGACGGATGCGGCGCTGATCGCGCAGGGTCGCCCGTGGACGGCCGAGCTCTACTTCGAGACGGCGCACGCGCTCTATCTCTCGTCGCGCGATCCGGAGGCGATCGCGCTCCTCGATCACGCGCTCTCGCGCTGGGACGTGCCAGTGGACGCGACGCCGATGCGGGCCGCGTGTCGGCGCCATCGGGCGCGCGCGCAGGCGATGGAGCTCATCGGGGCGCTGCCTGCGACCGATGCGGTCTGCGCGCGTCTTGCGCCGGAGGAGACAGGAGCGCCCTAGTCGAGGCCGCGCGCGCGGCGGAGCGCCGAGAGAGGGCGCTCCGCTTTCACCGAGATCTCGCCGAGGCAGGCGCTCGATGCCGGCACGAGCTCGCGGCAGACGTCAGGACGCGTCTGGTATGCGTCGCAGCCCAGCCGGCCGGTCTCGCCGTTCACGCGCAGGGCGCCGCAGTGCCCGTCGACCATCCGCATGTACGCGCGGTTCCCGTCGAAGTGGGCGAGCTCGTCCGCACGCTCGCCGAGCCGCGCGTGGTCGTCTCCCGACACGCGGACGTAGGTCTCGAGCCTCGAGAAGCAGCACGCGCCGCACTCGAGACACTCTGGAACGATCGCCATCCCAGCGGCAGCGTACGCTCATTCCGAGCGCCGCGTTCGCTGCCCTCAGGCGACGGCGCCGTACTCCGCGTCGCTGTCTGCATCGCCGAGGCCCGAGACGGCACCCGGCACCCAGGGCTCGTCCGCGCGCGGGGGTGGCAGCACGAGCGGCGTTCCGTCGTAGTTCAGGCGTGTGCCGGGGAAGATGTAGGCCTTGAAGCAGTAGGCGAGCAGCGACTTCTGATCGAGGCGCGGATCGATGAAGGGCGCGAGCTCCTTGGCGTGCACGGCAGGCGTGAGGCTCCAGTGCAGGCCCGGGTGCGCGTGGTGGATGCCGTGGAACCCGTTGTTGAACGTGAACCAGTTCACGAGCTTGCCCGTGAAGTTCCGGCTGTGGTTGTAGTCGCTGTCGGCGTCGCAGCCCTCGTGCTGGACGAAGTTGATGCCCGTGATGCCCCACACTGCGTACTGGTGCGGGATCACGACGAAGACGAGGAACTTCCACGGCGCGAAGGACGGCCAGAGGCAGAAGAAGAGCGTGATCGCGAGGAACGCGACGTACGCGGCCGTCTCGATCATCAGCTGCCGGAACCAGGCCGGCCGCTTCACCTTCATGATCTTCGCGTACTCGTAGTTGTCCTTGAAGATGACGCTACCGACCGCCCAGCCGAAGACCAGCTGGTTCATCAGGTTCCAGCGGAAGCGCATCTTGTCGGTGCGCATCCGATCCTTGGGCGTCTGCAGGTACTTGTGGTGCGAGAGGTTGTGCCCGGGCACGAACATGCTGACCGGGTGCCCGTAGGTCAGCGAGATCGCGACCTGGAAGAGGCGGTTCAGCGGCCGCGAGCGAAAGACCGGCGCGTGGATCGTGTTGTGCGAGATGACCGCGCAGAAGAACGCCAGCAGACAGAGCGAGATGCTCATGACGACCGAGCCCCACCACGGCAGGTCGGTCGCGAGCGCGACGGCCACGAGCACGAAGTAGCCCGTGACGAACGAGACCGTTCGCCGGTCGGCCGCGTAGCGGAGGAGACCCGTGCGTCGCGCACCACTGTGCATCGTCCCTGCGGATGGCGTGGAGGACGCGGTCAACGAGGGCGTCGAGGACGCGATCTCGGGCTCGGCCGTCGCGGTGGTCTGCATGAGGGCGGAGTCTTAGTCGCGTGGGGCCGCTTGTCCATTTCGGGCGAGCGCCGTTCTGAGGCCCGTCACACGGTGCGAAGCGCGCTTCACGGCTCGCGCGAGGACCCCCGGATCGCCCACGATCAGGGCCGAAGTGCGCGCGCGGGTGATGGCGGTGTAGACGAGCTCGCGTCCCAGCACGAGCGGCATGTCCTCGTCTGGCAACAGGAGGGTCACGTGATCGTGCTCGGAGCCCTGCGCCTTGTGGACGGTCGTCGCGTACGCGCGCTCCACCGTCCCGCGGATGCTCTCGAGCGGATGGGCGACGATCCGCCCGGCGCGTAGGAACACCCCCGCGAGCTCTCCCGAGGCGAGGCTGACGACCAGCCCCTGATCCCCGTTCATCAGCTCGCGGTCGTAGTCGTTCGACGTCGCCAGCAAGGGCTCGCCTGGTGAGAACGCCTTCGCGGCGCCGACGCCGTGCAGCTCACGCGCGAACACCATGTTGATCGCCTCGGCGCCCGTGGGTCGCGCCGACCCCCGCGTCACGGTGAGGAGGCGCGAGCGCCCGAGCGCAGTGAAGAGCCGCAGGACGCGCGCGCGGTCCGCCTCGTCGCCGAGATCCACCCGTTCTGCTGCCTCCGCGAGGATCGGTGAAGCCACCCGCTCGAAGTACGCGCGCAGGAAGGATCGAAGGTCGACCTCGTCCGGGCTGTACAGCGCGACGCCCGACGCGTGCGCCGCCGCGGCTCGCGGGTCGGACATCCGCTCGGTCGCGCCGACCTCGCCCGCGCGGATGCGCGCCGCCACCGCCAGGATGTGCGCTCCCGAGACGTCGCTCGCGTCCATCCGGTGGCTCCGCGTGAGGCGAGCGACGGGAACGAGCGGTGCATCGCCTGCTTCCGCGCACGCCCGGTCTTCGAGGACGAGGTCGCTCAGCACGGCGCCGGCATCGACCGACGGGAGCTGATCGGGATCTCCGAGGAGCACGAGGCGCGCGTCGAGCGCGAGCGCCGACACGAGCCGCTCGGCCAGCGCGAGGTCGAGCATCGACGCCTCGTCGATCACCACGAGGCGGTGCGGCAGCGGGTTCCCCGCGTGGAAGGTGAAGGTGTCGTCGTGCGCGCGGTAGCCGAGCAGCCGGTGGAGCGTCGTCGCGGGCGCGAGCGCATCGAGCAGCGCGCGGCCTCCCTCGAGGCGCTCGTGCGCCAGCGTTCGCGAGAGCGACGCGTAGAGCCGGTCGGCGGCCTTCCCGGTGGGCGCGGCGAGCGCCACCGAGGCGGGCGAGACGGCTGCCGTGGTGTCGCCCGCCAGCGCGCGCACGATCGCCGCGACGATGGACGTCTTGCCCGTCCCGGGCCCGCCCGCGATCACGACCTGCCGCCCCAGGATCGCCGCGCGGACGGCTGCCAGCTGCTCGTCCGTCAGCGAGACGGGACCGTGGGCCGACGCGAGCGGCGCCGGCGCCGCTCCTCTGCGCGGCGCGGCGAGAGGAGCCTCGGCGCGTGCGCGACGCCCCAGCATCGCTGCGAGCCGTTCCTCCAGCGCGACGTGACGCGCGAGCGCGAGCTGATCCCCCGTGCGCACGAGCGGGCGGCGCTCGTCTCGACCTCCGATGAGCGCACTGAGGAGCGTGCCGCTCAGGGCCCGCTCCAGGCCGCGCCCCAGCAGTGCGAGCTCGTCGGGATCGAACGAGAGCGCTTCGGCGCGCGAGAGAGTGCGCGCGCGATCGCGGAGATCGAGCGCGGTCGAGCCGAGCCGGCTCGCGTCGAGCACCAGGAGCAGGACCAGGAGCGCCGAGCTCGCCTCCGCGCGCTCGCCCGACAAGCGCGCGAGCTCCCACGCGAGCGAGAGCGACGCTGCGCCGAGCTCCGTGCGCTCGAGCCGGATCGCGAGCGCGAGCGGGAAGGGCGGCCCTCTCTCGCCACCGACGTGAGGCCCCGTGAGCGAGGCGAGCCGTCGCGCGGTTCCTCGGGGGTCGAACGCCCGTGTCATTCGAGGCCTCCGACCCGCGCCGGCGGAAGCACGCGCGAAGCGAGATCGGACACCGAGCGCCGCGGCGGAAGCGGATAGCCCCAGGGCGCGTCGTTCTCGGCCAGCGCCCGATCCCAGGAGCGAACGTCGGCGAAGGTCGGCCGGCGGAAGGAGACGCCGGTCGATGGCACGCCCGACCCGCTCGATGCCGCGCTGCTCGAGCCCAGCTCGTTCGTCGCGCTCGGTCCCATCCCTCGCAAGAACGCGTACAGGAGCCCGCCGAAGCGCGCGTCGAACGCCGCCTCGTCCGTGAGCCCGAAGAGGCGCACGCAGGCGAGCGTGTACAGGCGTGCCTGCACCTCGTAGTGGTCGCGCACGTGGGCGTCGAGCGCGCGCTCGTCGTAGCGAGCGAGCCGGTCCGTCTTCCAGTCGAGCACGAAGAGCTTGCCCTCGTGCTCGAAGAGCAGGTCGATCACGCCGCGCACGTAGCCGCGCTCGATCGCGAGCTCGCCTGCGTCGCCGTCGAGCGCTGAGCTCTCGGGGATCGGATGGACGAAGGGCATCTCGACGAGGCGCCGCTCCGGCTGCGCGAACCCACCCAGGAGGGTGATGCCCTCGGTCCGTACCGGCGTTCGCTGCGCGCGGAGCGCGAGGGCCAGCGCCGCCGCCGCCAGCGAGGGATCGACGGCGCTTCGCTCGGCGGCGACTCGTGCGATCGCGAGGAGCTCGAGATCGCGGGAGAGCACCTCCACGTCGGCCACGCGCACGCGCTCGATCGGCATGTGCTCGAGGATCTCGTGGACCATGACGCCCACGGCCGCGCCGCCCGGCAGTGGATCCGGCTCGCTCGCGTCGGACGTCGGCTCGAGACCTGGCGCCGAGACCTCGTCGTCCGGTCGCTCGCCGTCCTCGAGCGGGCTCTCTTCTGCGGCCCGCGACTTCATGCGCGAGTACGAAGTGACCTCGGTGCCCGCGAGCGAGAAGCGCAGCGCGCTGATCGTGCTCGCAGAGAGGACGGGCACCGGCACGAGCACGTGCGCGAGCGCCGCCTCGTCGCGGGGCGGCATCGGCGCGCTCTTCGTTCGCTTCCTTCGCTGCGTCTCGACTTCCAGCTCTCGTCGCTCGACCAGGAGCTCGTCGCCCGCCTGCGGCGCGACGACGACGGCCCTCAGGCGGGCGTTCACGACGCGGTAGCCGCCCTTCAGCGCGAGCTCGGTGTGCACGAGGTCCTCGCGCGCTCCCGCAGGCCTCGGACCGACATAGGGCAGCGTGAGCAGGGAGCGCGCCCGCGTGAGCGCGACGTAGTAGAGGCGCTGCGCCTCCTCGTCGTCCTCGTTCCTGGCGAGGAGCTTCTGATCGGGGCCCATCGGCCCCGCCCAGGCGATCCGACGCGTGCGCCCGTCCACGCCCCTCGGGTGGAGCACGACGGGCGTTCGCTCGGAGGGTGGCTTCTGCCCGAGACCGCCGAACAGGAAGAGCGCTTCGGCCTCGAGCCCCTTCGACTTGTGGATCGTGAGGATCTGCACCGCGCTGCGCTCGCTCGGCAGCCGCTGGATGTCCTGGTCCTCCGATGGTCGCGCGCGTCCGGACGTGAGCTCGGCGAGGTGCTCGACCAGATCGCGCAGCGAGAGCCTTCCCTTGTGCGAGAGCGAGAGCAGCACCTCGAAGAGGTGCAGGTAGTTCGTCAGCCGCCGCTCGCTCTCGAAGAGATAGAGCTCGCGTCGCGAGAGGCCGGTCTCGCCTTCGAGCGCGCGGAACAGCGGCGCGAGCTCCCGCCCCTCGGAGAGCTCGACGAGGTGGTCGAAGGTGCGGACGATCGGGTGATCCGGCGGCAGCTCGCGGGCGCTCGCCAGCTGCGTGACCGGGATCGCGAAGAAGGGCGACACGAACGCGCGCGCGCGCAGCGCACGGTCGCGCGGCGAGACCAGCGCCTTCAGCACGTCGAGGACGTCCTTCGCCTCCGACGTCTGAAAGAGCCCGTCCTTGCGGAAGAACGCGTACGGGATGCCTCGCGCCCGGAGCGCATCGCCCATCTCGTCGCCCTCCGCGCTCGAGCGGGTCAGCACCATCACGTCCGCCGCCTCGATCCCGCGGGGGCCATTCTCGTCGACGACGCGCACCTCGCCATCGATCAGCGCCTCGACGCTCCGCGCGTAGTGCTCGGCGAGGGCGGCGCGAACGGACTTCGCCCGAAGCTCGTGCTGCGAGGTGAGGTGCACGAGCCGGAGCGGCGGGATCGCCTGACCGTCCCGGTCGACGAGGCCGAGCGCCGGCCTCGCGGCGCGGATCGGCGCGTCGTAGCGGTTCACGCCCGTGAAGAAGCCGGCCTCGCCGTCGGCCGGGAGGAGCACGCGGTGCACCGCCCGGACGAGGGCGTCGCTCGTCCGATACGACTCGTCGAGAACGCCTCGGCGGCCGTGCTCCATCATCTCTTTCCGAGCAGCCTCGTACGTGTGCACGTCGGCCCCGCGGAAGCCGTAGATCGCCTGCTTCGGATCTCCGATGACCGCGAGCGTCGTCTCTCTCGCGCCCGCGGGCCCAGGCTCGAAGAACAGCCGACGGAAGATCTCCCACTGCCGCTCGTCCGTGTCCTGAAACTCGTCCACCAGCGCGTGTCGATGGCGCTGCCGCACGGCGCGGACGAGATCTGGCCCGCGCGGAGAGCGCAGAGTCTCGACGACCACCGAGAGAAGATCGTCGAAGTCGAAGAGGCCTCGCTCTCGCTTGTCGTGCAGGAGGCGCGCGCGAACGGCCGGCAGGACGACGTGGACGAGCAGCGGAATCGGCGAGCCCAGCGCCCGCGCGAGCCCCACGAGCGGCGCTCCGAGGCTCGGGTGCTCGCCTAGGTGCCCGGCCAGATCCATCACCGTGCGCTCGGCCGCCGACTTGCGACCCTCGCTGGCGAGCGCCCACTCGAAGAGCTCGGGGAGCAGGCCCTCGAGCGGTGCACCGCCTTTCACCCTCGCGGCGAGCTCGAAGAGAACGGGGAGCTGGTCTCGCGCGCGAGGGCGCGAGGCCCAGTGGGGGATCGTCAGCAGCACCGCTTCGAGGTCGACGTCGTCGGGGATGGCCGCGAGCGCCGCGCGCACGGCCTGCAGATCCACCGCGGGCTCGATCGGACAGGTCTCGCGGTGGAACCTCGCGAGGCACTCCTCGAGCTCTGCCTGGCCGAGCTGCGCGAGCCCGAGAGCGAGCACCGCCTGCACGTCTCCCGAGGCCGACCGCATTTCGTCACGCAGCGCCGAGCCGAACGCCGCGCGTCCGTCGATGCGCTCTTCCTCGAAGAAGCGACCGCTCGCGAACGCGTGCTCGGAGAGAAGGCGCTGGCAGAACCCGTGGATCGTCGAGATCGGCGCGCGATCGAACGCGGCGAGCTGAGCGCGCACGCGCGGGTCCGCGGCCTCGTCGCGCAGGCGGGCGCGGATACGCACGCGCATCTCGCGGGTCGCCTTCTCCGTGAAGGTGACGACGAGGATCTCCTCGATCCCCGCGCCGCGCTTCACGAGCTCGACGACGAGGTGTTCGAGCGCGTACGTCTTCCCCGTGCCGGCGGACGCTTCGATGACCATGTGGCCACCGAGATCGAGCTGGTCGAGGACGCTGGGGCTCGTGGTCACGCGCGCCCTCGCTTCACGCGCGGCGGCTCGGGCGTCGGCTGGCTCAGGTGCGTGAAGAAGATCGCGAAGCGCTTGCCCGCGAGCCGCGCCGCGCGCTCGGGCGGCGGGAAGTGAACGGCATCGCGCAGCGGCCCGAAGCGGCTCCGCCCGCCCTCCCACTTGGTGCGGACGAGCTCGATCGACGACTCCAGCTGATCTTCGAGGCGTCCCGAGCCGTGCTTGAACACGTGCGCGATGCGGAGGACCGCCTCGATCGGGAGGAAGTACGCGTGCGGCTCGAGCGCCACCTCGCGCGCGAGATCGAACAGCCACCTTCGCGCCAGGTCGCGATTCACCGGCGCAAGGACCACCTCCACGCCACGACGGCGCCCGACGATCGGCGCGCGGCGCGGAGCTCTCTCCGGCGCCCCGTCGGCCGTCCCCGGGCCGAGCGCGAGCGCGCAGTGGTCGAGGAACGAGTGAAGCGCGAGCCTCAGGTCGTGCACCATCCGCCTCTCTCCCGCGCGCGGTCTTCCGAGATCGAAGCGCAGAGGCTCCTTCCCGTCGAGCAGCGGTGCGGTCGTCCCGATGAGCTCCACGAGCCGACCCTCGCCGCCGTCCGGCACGCGACCGAGGACGACCGCGTCGAGCGCGCGCGTGGCATCGCGCTCGTGCTCGCGCGCCGCGCCGAAGCGGCAGGCGCTGACCGTGTGGGCCCCCGGCCTCATGCGCGCGAGCTGCCCGCTCACCTGCGCCGCGTCCGCGCGCGCAGCCTCGCGCGCACGCCCTCCGAACGCGCCGAGCGGGAACCGACCGTGCGCGGCGAGCGTCGTCGCGAGCTCCTCGATGTCCGACTCGATGGCGCGCCCGTCCGCCGCTCCGCCCGTCGAGATCCCACCGACCACGAGCGCCCGCACCAGCGCTTCGTGCACGCGCTCGTCGGTCTCGAAGGGCTCGCTCTCCGCGAAGCGGACGCCCGGGTCACGGTCCATCGCGAGCGAGCGTCGAGCGGCTCCCTGCATCGGGCAGTCGAGGAAGCGCCTCAGATCGGCGAGCGACACGCGGAGGGTCGCGCGCTCGGCGATGGGCGCCTCGGGGACCTCGGGCATCGCCAGGAGCACGCGCGCGACGTCCGCTGCGGGAAGGGTCGTCGCGAGCTCGTGCAGCGGCGTGGCGCTCTCCGAGAAGCGGCCGCGCTCTCTGCCGCCGAGCATCCGCGCGCGCGCTTCTGCACCAGCGGCGGGGATCGCCGCAGCACGAACCAGGGCCTCGGTCGACGCCGCGCTCGCCCCCGACACGGCCACCACGGCGTCGTGCCGACGTAGCAGCGGCCTGCGGATCGGAACCTCTCCCGACGTCGCTTCGATGAGCTCGGTGAGCGCGTGCGAGGGCGCGATCGGGTCGCCCGTCTGCTCGTCGCGCGCGACGAACGAGAGCACGAGGCGATCGCGCGCCGAGACCAGCGCTTCGAGCAGCGCGTGACGATCCCGATCCTCCACGGACACCTCGCCCGGCCGCCGGTGCCCGGTGCGCAGATCGAGCCCCGTGTCGCGCTCCCGCGTCGGGAACCTGCCTTCGCCGAGGCCCAGCACGAGCACGACGCGAAACGAGAGCGCGCGCATCGGCGCGAGCGTCCCGACGACGACGCCGTGCCCTCCGGCCCCGCCCACGGCCGGGAGCGACTCGAGGGCTCTCGCGGCCAGGTCGCACGCCGTGGAGAGCGAGATCGCGACGGGCTCGTCCTCCGAGAGCGAGATCGCGCCGGGCTCGTGCTCGCGCTCGGAGGTCGCTTCCGCGCCCGCGGCCACGCTGGGGCCGGTCCTACCGAGCTCTCGCAGCGCGAACAGCGCGCGTCGCAGCTCCGCCCCTTCGGCCTCGTCCGGCGAGAGGTAGGCGTCCGCCATCGCCACGAAGAACGTAGACCACGTCTCCAGCGGCAGCTCGGCCGAGCGCGCAAAGCGCACGTCCGCTGCCAGGGAGCGCAGGAGCGCGACGAGCGCGAGGTCGGGCTCGCTCTCCGGGTCGATCTCCTCCGGCAGATAGCGCCCGGCCTCCTCGCCGGCCTTCGAGCGCTCGAAGAACCGACCGTCCCCG
>JBBSAT010000277.1:0-10892 GCA_038252025.1 Polyangiales bacterium
CTTGGACGACTCGGCCTTGGACGACTCGGCCTTGGACGACTCGGCCTTGGACGACTCGGCCTTGGACGACTCGGCCTTGGACGACTCGGCCTTGGACGGCTTCTTGTCCGCGGCCTTCTCGGCAGCGGCGGCGGCGACTGCGGCGGCGGCCTCCTCGGCCTTCTCCTCCTCTGCCCGCGCGGCCTCCGCCTTCTCGCGCTCTTGCCGGTCCTTCTCGGCGCGCGCCTTGAACGCTTCGTCCTCGCGGGACTTCCGCTGCTGCTCTTCGCGCTCGCGCTCGATCTCCTCGGTGCGCTTGCGCGCTTCGTCGGCGCTCTTGTCCGCCTCGCCCGCCGTCGCTTCGTCCGTGCCCGCCGCGCCCAGCGCCGAAGCGAGGAACTCGCTCGCGTGGCGCACCTGCGTGCGGTCCTCCGGCGGCGGCATCTCGTTCTGCGGCGTCGTGGAGGGGAAGAACTGCATCGTGGCCTTCGCCGACCGGATCGGCCGCTTGCTCGAGGCCGAGTCCCCGGCGGCCGGCGACGTCGCGGCCCCCGCTTCTTCGTCGGCACCGGCGCTCAAGCCGCCACCGGCCTCGTACTGGCCTGGCGCCTCGCCGCGACCGGCGACGATCTGCTCGACGAGCGCCTTCGACTCCGGGTCCATCTTGATGAACTTGATGCCCATGCCCGAAGGGTTCGCGTCCGTCGCCCCCTCGCCGGCCTCGCGCTTCCACACGACGCGCCCGACGCCCTGGATGAGCTTGCTCTCGTCCTTGAGCTGGAACTCGAACTTCAGCAGCGTGCCGATCGCCATCGGCTGCTTGCTCTTGATGTAGATGCCCCCGCGGCTGATGTCGGTCGCGTACTGCTCGATGAACTCGTCGACGGTCGCGCTCTTGAAGCGGACCTTCAGGGAGAGCGGAGCGCGCTTGTCTTTGCGCGTATCGGTCATCGGGTAGGACCTCTCTACGAAGGGAGAAACTCGAACGGAGGATGCTACGTCCGACGGTCGAAGGAAGTCCATCCTTTGACCAGCTCCCCGTCCGAACGGCCGTAGTTCGGCGGGGCCCCGCCCAGCTGAGCGAGCGCGAGCCCCCAGCGAGGGACGAGCTCCGGCGCGACCTCGAGGAGCGGACCGAGGGCGAAGGCGCGGTCGAGCAGGCGAGGGTGGGGCACCGTGAGCCGTTCTGTCCGGAGCGAGAGGCCCTCGAGGTAGAGGATGTCGAGGTCGATCGTCCTGGGCCCCCAGCGCTCGTTGCGGACGCGGCCGAGGGCGCGCTCCACCGCGAGGCAGGCATCGAGCAGCGCTTCGGGCTCGAGCGAGGTCTCGATTCGGAGCGCCGCGTTGAGATAGCGAGGTTGCGGCGGGCCGTGCGCCTCCGTCTCCACGATCGACGAGGCGGCGGTCACGGCGATCCCAGGGACCGCCTCGAGCGCGCCGCGCGCGCGCACCAGGAAAGAGACCCGATCGCCGAGGTTCGTCCCCAGCCCGATCACACCGATCACGCGCGCAGGATAGCGCAGGCCCAGGGGCGGCAGCACGTCGCGCGTCGCGGCGTATGCTCCCGCCTCTCGTGGATCCGTCGCCGAACAAACAAGACCGTCCCGTGCTCCGCGTGCTCGACGTGGTGCGGGCCGTGCGCGGCCTTCTCGAGAGAGCGCTTCCCGACGTCTGGGTGGAGGGCGAGATCTCGGACGTGTCGACGTCGGCGTCGGGGCACGTGTACTTCACGCTCAACGATGGGGGTCCGATCGGAGACGCGAACGGACCGCCGCGCCGCGCTTCGATGCCCGAGGCGCAGATCAAGTGCGTCGTGTTTCGAAACGATCGTCCGCTCGTGCGCGCAGCGATCGAGAACGGGGCGCGCGTACGGGTGCGCGGTCGAGCGAGCGTCTTCGAGCAGCGCTCGACGCTTCAGCTCATCGTCTCGGCGGCCGTGCCCGCGGGCCTCGGCGATCGGCACGCCGAGCTCGCGAAGCTGCGGCAGAAGCTGACGAAAGAGGGGCTCTTCGACCCGGCGAAGAAGCGGCCGCTGCCGCGCATCCCGCGCGTCGTCGGACTCGTGACGAGCAAGAACGGAGCGGCGATCCTCGACGTCGTGAAGGTCGCGCGCGGGCGCCTCTCGGTGCGCATCGTCGTCGCGCACTGTCTCGTCCAGGGGCCCGATGCGCCCGGCTCCATCGTCCGCGGGCTCGACGCGCTCGGGAAGCTGCCCGGTCTCGACGTCGTGATCATCGCCCGGGGAGGCGGCGCGAGCGAAGACCTCTCGGCGTTCGACGACGAGGGCGTGGTTCGCGCCATCGCCCGTTGCCCCGTACCGGTCGTCACCGGCGTCGGGCACGAGGTCGACGTGACCCTCGCCGATCTCGCGGCCGATCGCCGCGCCTCGACGCCATCGAACGCAGCCGAGCTCGTCGTGCCCGACGGCAGCAAGCTCCACGGCGACCTTCGCCTCCTGGTCCGCAAGCTGAGCCAGATCTTCGATCAGCGCGTACGGACGGCGCGGATGATCCAGAGCCGGCTCGCAGCGAGGCTCGTCGGGCGCGGGACTTCGATCCCCCTATTTCGCGGGCGCGTCCGCGACCTCGAGCTCCGCCTCGAGCGCGCGTCCCGCAGGCAGACCGAGACCGGTCGCGCGCGTCTCTCGGCGCTCGTTCAGCGCCTCGGGCGAGCCGATCCACGAGCGCGCCTCCACCGCTCTCGCACGGCGCTGTCGTCGCTCTCTCCCGAGCTCCAGGCCGCCGTGCGGACGCTCCTGCGGCGTCGCCTCGAGCGCGCGCGCGATCACCGATCACGGCTCGATCTCGCCCTAGAGGCGCTCCTCGCTCGCCGCCGCCACGAGCTCGCGGTCCTGGTCGGACGGCTCGACGCGCTCTCTCCGCTCGCCGTGCTGTCTCGCGGGTATGCCATCGCGCTGCACGCTGGCACGGGTCGAGCGCTCACGCGGAGCCTGGACGCAGCGCCCGGCGACGAGGTCCGGCTGCGGCTGGCAGAGGGTGTCCTCGTGGTCCGCGTCGAAGGTCGCGAGTGATGCGCCTCGGCGTCGTCGGTCATCCGATCGCGCACTCGCTCTCCCCGGCGATGGTCGCGGCGGCGCTCGCGGCGCTGGGTCGCACGGACGTCACCTACGATGCGTTCGACGTCCCACCCGAGGGCCTCGCGCGCTTCTTCTCACGCGATGGCTTCGCGGGAGTCAACGTCACGCTTCCGCACAAGCAGTCCGTGATCCCGTTGCTCGACGAGATCGACGACGTCGCCCGCGCGATCGGCGCCGTGAACACCGTCGTGCGCGACCGCGGCCGGCTCCTCGGCACGAACACCGACGCTGCGGGCCTCGTCCGCGCTCTCGAGGAAGAGGGCGTCGTGGTGCGAGGCGCGGGCGTGCTCGTGCTCGGTGCGGGCGGCGCGGCGCGCGCGGCGGTCGTCGGGCTCGGCGGCGTGGGAGCCAGATCCATCGCGGTGGTCGCGCGGCGAGAAGGAGAAGCGGAGGCGCTCGCGACCGATCTCGCAGGCTCTGCGCCGGTGCTCACGGCGCACGGTCTCGACGCGCTCGCGCGGCTGGCTCCCGAGATCGATCTCTTGGTCCAGGCGACGAGCGCGACGCTGGGCGCGGGCGCCGAGAGCTTCGCGCTGGGCATTCCGTTCGAGGCCTTCGAGAAGACCACGACGGTGATGGACCTCGTCTACCGTCCGAGGATCACCGCGGTGCTCCGCCGCGCGGAGGAGCACGGTCTGAGGACGGTCGACGGCACCGGGATGCTGGTCCACCAAGGGGCTGCCGCGCTCTCGCGCTGGCTCGGGGTGGCGGCGCCGATCGATGTGATGCGGAGCGCGCTTCTCGAGGCGCTCGGCGGAGCCCCCTCATGAAGTTCTCCGTCCGATCGCCCCGCGCGGGTAAGCTCCGCTCGAAGGGCAGGGCTCCGTGATGCTCAGGTTCGGATCGATGGCCGGCGTCGTCTGGATCACGCTGCTCGCGAGCGCGGCGAGCGCGCAGCGACGCCCCGAGGCTCCGCCCGCGGACGTGACAGGCGTCGTCGTCGTGTTGGGCCTCGTCGTCATCGGAGGCGTGGCCCTGTGGCTCGCACGCGGTGGCAAGCGTTGATCGGGTCTCGAGGCTCGGCATAGCCAGCCCTTCGATCGAGCGCGCGCCGTGGCGGGACCGCCGTCGAGATCCAGCACTTCGCGCTCGACGTACGGTGCGTGGATCGCGGCGCGGGCGCGGCGGAAGCCCGCGATCGACCGAGCCGCGTCACGCCTTCGTCTGAGCCTCGACCTCGCGGAGGAGCAAGCGGGTGAGCTCGTCGCTCGGGTCGAGGTTCCTCGCGTGCTCGAGCTCGCGACGCGCATTGAGCGCGAGACCGGCGGCGAGGAACACGCGACCCAGCGCGCGTCGCGCGGCCGCGTCGTTCGGCTCGAGGGTGGTCGCCTTCTGCGCGAACTGGCGCGCGTTGTGGAGATCGCCCTTGGCCTCGACCAACGCGATGGCCGCGTGCGTCATCGCCCGCGTGTCGTCCGGGCGGCCTTCGATCACCTTGGCCCAGCTCGTCGCGGCGGAGCCCCACTTCTTGTATCGCTCCTCGTAGAGGGCTTGCGTCTCGTACCGATCGGCGAGCGTGATCGCGAGCTCCTTCGCGTACTTCGCGTGCTCGCTCTCGATGTCGGCGCGACCCGGCGCGAGGGCGAGCGCGAGCCGAAACGCGCGCACGGCCGTGGCGAGATCGTTCGCTTCCACGGCGCGCCTCGCCTCGGCGAGGTTTCGCGCCACCTGATCGAGGCCTCCGGTCATGGCGGCCGCGCCTCGGAGGGACGCGGTCAGGTCTCGGAGCGCCTCCTTCTGTGTGTGCGGCACCGCAGGGGGAGCATCCGATGGCTCCTTGGCGTCGCTCGGCGGGGCGTCGAGGACGGGCCTCGAGCGCGACTGAGAGCGCATCCCGTCCATTCGCTTCTGGAGCACCTCGCGCGCGACGCGGCGACCTTCCTCGGTCGGCGAGCTCTGCTTCGACGGGGGGGCCGGCGGGGGCTTCGGCACGGCGGCCATCGGCTGGACCGCGGGCGGCTCCACGGACGGCGGGCCCGCGAGCTCGGGTGGAATCTCGTGCTCACCCGAGAGCGCTTCTTCCGCTGCGCGCGTCTCGCCCAGCGACTCGAGGTACGCGTCGTACTCTTCGCGCGCCTTCTTCTTGCCGAGCACCTCGTACGCCTCGGTGAGGCGCGAGAAGATCGCCTCCATCTTCATCCGGTAGTTTCCGACGTTCTTGCGAAACACCGTGTCCGGATGAAAGGCCTTCGAGCCCTCGAAATAGCTGCTTCGCACCTTGGCCTTGTCGGCCTTCCGAGAGACTCCGAGCACGTCGTAGTGGTTGAGGAGATCGAGCGCGAAGTAGAGATCGTCGATGCGCTTGCGGCGCTCCACCGGCATGTCGATGCCGTCGTCCGGTGGGCTCGGCACCGTCCCCGCAGCGCTCTCGGTCGGGCTCGCCGGCTCGGGCGAGGGCACCGGCTCGGCCGCAGGCGTCGGCGCTGCGGGCGCGCTCGAGATCGGCGCCGCGCTTCCCGTCGCTGCGGCCTCGACGTGGTCCTCCTTCGCCGGGCGACCGGCGTGAACCTCGGTCTGCTCCGGGACGCGCGGCCGAGCCGGCGACGAGCCGCTCGGTGGCACCGGCCCAGGCTCGGCGGCCGTTCCGAGCTGATCGAGGCTCGGCGCGCGGGGCATCGCAGGCCCGAACAGCCGGACCGCAGCTCGGTGCGCGCCGCGATCGCTCGGCCCGGGTGCGCGGGGGATCTCGGTGACGTTCTTCTGGAGGGGCTCCACGACCGAGCGCGGCGTGCCCGCGTGCGGCGTGCGAGGCGGCACGCTGACTCTCGGTGTGGCCCGCGGGTAGCCGACGTTTCCATCCGCCCACTCCACCACCCCCAGGCCGAGGAGCTTGTCGATGATGCGGACCACCTCCTCGAGATCGAGGCTCGTCAGGTCGGCGATGTCGGCGAGCGTCGCCGACGCATCGATCCGCGAGAGGACGAACCCTTCCATCGGCCCGAGGGGCAGCGCGCGTATGTCCACGCCGCCAATCAGCCTCGGGATCTTCGGCTTGTCGCTCTCCACGGTATCCGCTCAGCGCGGAATCGGAACCTATCACGAGGCCTTTGCGATCGGAACAAAGCAGGCGAACGACTCTGCTACGGTCGCGCTCGATGGCGCTCAGACACTTCCTCACCCTTCTCGATCTCTCCCGCGAGGAGCTCGCCGCCCTCATCGCACGAGCCCACGTGCTGAAGGCCGAGCGCGGCCGACACGCGCGGCCGCTCGAGGGAAAGAGTGTAGCGATCGTGCTCGAAAAGGCCTCGACGCGGACGCGAGTCTCCTTCGAGGTAGGCATCCACGAGCTCGGCGCGCTGCCGGTCACCCTCGTCGCCCGCGACACACAGCTGGGCCGCGGAGAGCCGATCGCCGACACCGGGAAGATGCTCTCGGGCTTCGTTCACGCGGCGGTCTATCGGACCTTTGGCCACGACCGGGTGGAGGACCTCGCGCGCCACTCGCGGATCCCCGTGATCAACGGGCTCTCCGACACCTACCATCCGTGCCAGCTGCTCGCAGATCTCCAGACCGTGGACGAAGCATTCTCCACGCTCGACGGAATCCGCGTCGCGTGGATTGGCGACGGCAACAACATGGCGCACTCGTGGATCAACGCGGCGGCGCGCTGCGGCATCGAGGTCGCGCTGGCCTGCCCGGATGCCTATCGCCCGAGCGAGGCGATCATCGAGAAGGCACGCGCGCTCGGCGCCAAGGTGCGGGTCGTGCGCGACCCCGAAGAGGCTGCGCGCGGCGCTCACGTCGTGACCACCGACGTCTGGGCGTCGATGGGCCAGGAAGAAGAGGCGCGAGATCGGCAGCGCGCGTTCGAGGGCTACGTCGTCGACGAGAAGCTGATGAGCGTGGCCGAAGCGAATGCGATCTTCCTCCACTGCCTGCCGGCCCACCGTGGTGAAGAGGTGATGGCCGAGGTCATCGACGGGCGTTGGTCGCGCGTCTGGGACGAGGCGGAGAATCGCCTCCACGCGCAGAAGGCGCTGCTCGAGCTGCTCGTCACCTGAGCCCGCTCACGGGCGGCTCATGTCTCGCACGCGCCAGAGCCACGTGCCGGCGTCGGCGTCGACGCGCACGATCGGGCAGCCCGCCCCGTCGCGGCCTTCGAGCTCCGTGACGGTCGCCTCCCGGCCGACGAAGGCTTCCATCTCGGGCATCCAGTTCGTGGAGCGCTCGATCGGATGGAACACGTCGCTGCTGCGGCCGCTCACGGGCGTGTGCCGACCGAGCACGACGCGCGCGCCGACCACGACCGGACCGTGCGTCGGGCCTGCTTCGTCGGGCAGCCCGCACACGCTCGGAAGCGGCTCTCGTCCCAGCGCTCGCGTCCGCGCGATCGTCAGCGTGAACGCGGTGCCCGCGCGCTCGCGCTCGTAGGTCCCGACCCAGACACGCGTTCGTCCGGGCGGCAGCTGGGCGAAGATCGCCGGGTTGGGCCAGCCGCCCGAGTCGTCGTCGCATCGCACGGCGCCCGTCGAGGTCTCGACGACGAGCACCGTGTCTCGCGCGAGATCGCGAGCGCCGTTCGCCTGCGCGAAGAGCGCGATCGCTGGCGTGTCGACGGGGACGTCGAGAACGGCGGCCGGCGTCGTCCCGACGAAGCCCACGCACGTCCCACCGAAGCGGCGCGCGTCGAGGGTCGCCCCGGTGCTTCCCCGGACCTCGACGATCGGCTGACGACCCATGTCGAGGATCGCCTCGGGCGGCTCGGCCTCGCCGGTCGGCGGTAGCTCGCCTGCAGGACGTGGGGCCAGCTGCTCGACCCTCGCGAGAAGCCGCTCGAGCTGGGCGGCGATGCGCGGCAGGTGATCGCTCGTCAGGTGGAGCGCGCGCTCGAGGTTGGCGTGCGACTCGGGAAACCGATGCACCGACGCGTACGAGAGCGCGAGGGACGCGCGCGCCTCCCACGACCACGGCTCGAGCTCGACGGCCTGCTGGGAGAGCGCGAGCGCCGGCTGCGCATCGCCGTTCAGTCGCAGCAGGTCGGCCCATCGCGCCAGCTCGCTCGCGCTCGGGCTCTCGAGCGAGGAGAGCTCCAGCAGGATCGCTGCCCGCTCCTCGGCTCCGAGGTCCTCCTCGATGGAGATCCACGCGCGCGCGAGGAGCACGTCGCGGCTCTCGGGGGCGATCGCGGCCGCGCGCGCGACGAGATCGTGGCGCTCGATCCCCGAGCTCATGCTCGCGAGCACGAGCACCGCACGAGCCTCGAGCGCCGGGCTCTGCTCCGCGAGGGCGAGGTGCGCGCGCGCGTCCCGACGCTGGCCGAGCCGTGCGAAGAGCTCGCCCCAGCGCAGGTCGACCTCCAGGGCCTCGAGCCGTCGTGCGACGGGCTCGCCGAGCGCGGTCCGAGCGTAGGGCACGCGCGTTCGAATCGGCTCGGTGCGGACGTACGCGGCGAGCGCGGCGTCGAGATCGACTCCGTCGAACGCCGCTTCGAGCGCGGCCGCCGGATCGCTGGTCCCGTCACGGAGCGCCGCGAGGTAGCGCTCGAAGCGCGCCCGGAGATCGTCGTCCGGTCCTGCGAGCCCCATGTGCACGAGCGCCCAGGCAGCCGCGTGGTGCGCGATCGCCACGCGCGCATCGAGACGCGCCGCGTAGAAGTCCTCGCGCGAGAGGCCGACGACGCCGCTCGCCGAGGGCAGACCTTCGGGGTCGATGCGCTCGAAACGAAGGCCATCGCCTCGCACGGTCGTCGAGCCCGCGACGTCGAACCGATACGGCGGGGCTCCGACCAGCACGTCGACCTCGCTGACGCGTATTGTCTCGAAGTACTTCGCGAGCCCCTCGGCCAGCCAGGTCGGCGCGTCGGGAAGACAGCGCTCGACGAAGCGATGCGTCAGCTCGTGCGTGTACGTCTGGAGGACCGCGTCTCGCGAGGCGCCCGACCGCGCGGGCAGGATGACGCGAGGCTCGAACGCGACGAGCCCGCTTTCGGCCGGCCGGAAGAAGCCGGCGCTGTTCGGAGGCGCCACGGCCGCGTAGTCCTCCTCGTGGGCGAGGAGCGTGACGTCCTCGGGCGGTTCGAGCGCCCCGGCCGGGCACGACGAGAAGACGTGGGCCAGCGCGCGGTGCAGATCCTCGAGCGCCCACGCGGTCTCCCTCGCTTCTCGTGAGCCCGCGTCGGACTCGAGGCGCACGTGCGGCGTGCTCAGCGCGTACCACTCGCCGGTTCGGGTCTCTCGGACGTGAAATCCGTGACCGCACCCCGGCAGGATGAGGCTCGCCGTCACGGCGGCGGCGATCAAGTGTCGGCTCGGCTCGGGCATGGACATCGAGCGCCAGCGTCTCACGACGCGCCCTCGCGCGCGCCCGCCCACCCGGCGAGTCCCGAGCGACGGGGGTGGTAACCTCACCTGCGCGCCTTCGCACCATGGTCAGGCGCCGGGCATGGCCCGTCGTACGACGGACCCGACGAGAAGGAACGAACCTACATGCGACTCGCTGTCTTCTGTTTCCTCCTCCTTCGTATGTGCGGCGCAGATCTGTCTGCCGACGCGTTGGTCGCCCATCACGGTGGGGTGGTCGTGGGCGTGGGTGATCGCGCGGTCGAGGTGGTCGCCTCGTCCGACGGCGCGGTGGAGTCCTGGGTCGTCGACGGGGAGGGAACGCCGATCGTCGCGAGCCCCGATCCGATCACGCTGACGCTCACCGCCGAGGGTGGTGCGCGCACGCCGGTGGTCGTCGTCTGGGATCCGCTGAGCAGCAGCTACAAGGCGATGGCGCCGGTGCCGATCGTGCCCGGGCCCGTGGACGTGCAGATCGTGGTCGCGGGCGAGCCGCGCGGCGGCCACGCGGACACCATCGTCGTGATCCCGATGATGGCGGCGGCGCCGAGCACGACGGTCGTGGTGGAGACGCCGAGGCCGCACGGGCGGGTCGCGTTCGAGCGCCCATCCTCGCCGAGCGTCGTGGTCGAGGCGCCGTCGCGGCCGGGCGTCGTGGTCGTCGCGCCGCAGCCTCCTCCGCCTCCCGGCGTCGTGTTCCTCGGGCCGCCTCCGCCTCCGGGCGTGGTGGTCGTCGCGCCTCGCCCGCCTTCGCCTCCCGGCGTGGTGTTCGTCGCGCCGCGTCCGCCTCCGCGTCCTGGGGTGGTCGTGGTGGCGCCTGGCCCTCCTGGCGTCGTCGTCTATGGCGACGACCGCGGCCACCACGATCACGGGCGCCACCTCGGCGAGTACGCGCACGGCCACGAGGATCACGGCCATGGCGGGCACGGCGGGCACGGCCGCCACTGATCGGCTCGCTGCGCCGATCACCGCTGGAGCGCTGGCCCAGCGAAGAGCGCGCGCTGGACGTCGGGCGCGAGGGCGCGCTCGAGGAGCGGAACGAGCGCAGGGTTCACGAGCGAGCGCGCAGCCTCGAGGCTCGCCCAGGCGGCGCGGTCGACCTCCGGGATACGCAGCGTTCGACCCGAGCGCGGCGGCCACTCGATGTCGATCTCGTTCGAGCGGATGAGGCTCACGTCGACCTCCGCGCGCGCGGCCCACGCGACCACGCGCTTGCCTGACTTCATCTTCACCTCGCCAAGCGTGACGAACGGCGGCGCGGGCAGCGCGATGCCCAGCTCTTCTGCGGTCTCGCGCCTCGCGGCCTCGAGCGCGTCCTCGCCGGCCTCGATCTCTCCCTTCGGGATCGACCACGCTCCTTCGTCCTTCTTCGCCCAGAACGGACTGCCGGGATGCACGAGCAGGAGCTCGATCTCTCGAGCGGCTCGCGGATCCGACCGCTCCCCTCCGTGGTCGCGGCGACCCCACCCCGCCGCGGTCGGCGCGGCGAGCGCGCTTACCGTGATCTCCGCCCCCCCCTGGCCGCAGAGCACGAGGCC
>JBBSAT010000278.1:0-10876 GCA_038252025.1 Polyangiales bacterium
ACGTCCGTTTCGCATCATCGGAGGCGACGGCGGAGCGACGAGCGCGATCGAGACGACGACGGAGAAGCTGCTGGTGCCGGGCGAGCGCGTGGAGTCCAGCGGCGATGCTCGCGTCGGTGGAGCATGCGACTGCGCAGATCGAAACGAGCAGGAGCGCGGCCCTTCGGTCGCGCCCCCACTCCTTCGTGACTACTTCTTCGCGCCGCAGCCGCAGCCACCGCCGCACCCGCAGGTGCGCTTGCACTCGCAGCGCTCGCCGCACGTGCAGCGCTCGGTCGCGCCCCCGCAGCCGCAGGACGTCTTCTCGCAGCGGCACTCGATCTGCTTCTCGTTTTCCATCGCTCGTCTCCTTCTGGTGTCGCGCTCCATTGCGCGCTCTCGAGAGGAAGACGCAGCCGCCGAAGCGGCATTACAGCGCTCCGAAGAAGCGCTCCTCCCCTTGCGAACGCGCACGTCCGGCGCGATGAGAACGATGTGAACGACCGAACAGACCCCTCACCTACCGGACCGTCCTCGGAGCTCCTCGAGAAGCTCCTCGAGAGCCATCGCGAGCTGCTCGCGTTCGTCGAGAAGCGCGTTCGGAATCGCGCGCTCGCCGAGGACATCCTGCAGGACGCGTTCGTGCGGAGGGCGGAGAAGGAAGCCGCCCCGCGTGACGAGGAAGCGGCGCTTCCCTGGTTTCGGCGGGTCCTCCGGAACGCAGTGATCGATCACCACCGTAGGGGCGGCGCTGCGAACCGCGCGCTCGAGGCGTTCGCGGCGGAGCTCGCGACCCAGGCCGACGACGACGTCGAGACGACCGCTTGCCGCTGCGTCACCGCGCTCGCGACGACGCTCAAGCCCGAGTACGCCGCCATCCTCCAGCGGGTCGACGTCGACGGCATCCCGGTGAAGCAGTTCGCCGAGGAAGCTGGCATCACCGCCAACAACGCCGCGGTCCGCGTGTTTCGCGCGCGCGAGGCGCTGCGAACGCAGGTCGCGTCGTCGTGCGGGACCTGCGCGACCCACGGCTGCTTCGACTGCACCTGCGAGCCCGCGACGGAAGCAGCGCGCGAGCGCTGACGCGGGCTCGTGTGGTGATCGAGCCACACTCACGCCCGCGCGGTCATGCCACTCTGAGCAGCGACTCGAGATCGGCTTGTCTTGCAGGCGATCGGCGCTGGCACTCATCGTGCTGAAGGCCATCGCATGCGAACACTTCATGGCCTTCTTGCTTCTCTCGTGCTCCTCCTCGGAGCGCCCCTCGTTCTCTCCGCCGGCTGCGGCGCCGTGGGCGATCGTGCTCGCACGGGCTGCCCGGCAGGCGAGATCTGTAACCCCGACACGGAGAACGGTCTGCGCTTCTACGGCGCGTCCCTCGGCGGCTCGTTCGAGAACTCGCCGTCGCCCGTCGCGATCGGGGGTCACCAGGCGATCCACTTCGAGGACGCTGTCAGCTCCACCGCGATCCTCCCCCAGCACCACGTCGTCTCGAGCGACGCCTCGCACGTGACGGCGGACTCCACCGCTCAGCGCTCGGCGAGCCTGCGCGGGATCGCGGCGGGAACCGCGGACGTGCGCGTGCTGGACGCGAGCGAGCGACTCATCGATCGCATCACCGTGTCGGCAGCGCAGATCGCGCGCGTGCAGGTGGTCGCGAGCGAAGACCTCGTCCTCGCGCTCGCGCCGGTCGACTCGCCAGCGCCCGTCGTGTTCGCAGACGGGACCACGCAGGTCTCGCTCGCGCTGCTCTCCGAGACCGGCGTTCGTCTCGTCGACGACGAGATGCGCATCACCAGCGCCACGCCGATCAACACGCCGGCGTGGGACACGGTCGAGGCCGCGTTCGGCACGGCCGACGTCACGTTCACGGTGGAAGCAGGCGGCGGCACGTTCGAGGCGGTCGCAGTGCACGCCGGCGCCATCGACGACTTCGAGCTCGCGACGTGGCTGCTGCCGGCGGACGCGATGGACGCGCCCTTCGTCGGCGCCGGCGACCTCGTCTGCGTCGTTCCTCGCTCCGGCGGCGCGCGCATCTTCGGCTCGACGCAGGCGCTCGACTTCCGCGTGGACGGGGCGGCCGTCCTCGCGGACGAGAGCCTGCCGAGCTGCATCGGCCTTCCCGGTGGGCTCGGCGCGACCACGTCGATCGTGGTCTCCTTCGGATCCGTGACGCGCACGTTCGTGCTGAACGTCGACCCGGACCGCACGACGCCCGCGCCGCTCCTCGCGGTCGGCTTCGACATGCCGACGATCGTTCCGCGGGCGTTGGGCGCACGCGCACGGCTCGCTTGGGGGCTCGACGTCGAGCGGTGATGGGGCGCGAGAGCGAGGTCAGGTGCCTGGCTGCTCGAGGCACGCCGACAGGTCCAGGCTCCCGTCCGGGCGCATCGGCTCGATCGTCGGCGTGCAGGGCAGGTGCTACGCCGTCGATCATGCAGCGCGCGTCATGGCTCCTCGCACTGTCGCTCGCCGCGGTCCTCGCGGGCTGCGGAGGCACGACTCGCTCGTGGCGGGGGACGACGATGACGCCGGCAGCCTGTCGCTCCTCCGCGGCGCTTCAGGTCGCTCTGCATCCCGGAAATCCCTCGGCCTGGGTCGTCCCGTACTCCGTCGCGACGGCGCGCTGCTCGGCGCTCGCGCGTGCGGCGAGGGAACGCCACGACGTCATCGCGACCGCTCCGCGCTGACAGGACGACCGAGAGTCATCCCGCGAGCGGAGACGCGTAGATCGCGTTCACGTCGAGGGTCACGTCCAGCGACGGGCGGAGCGCGTCCTCGAGATCTGCGCGAACGACCTCCCACGGCACCGGTCGGCTCTCGCCGCTCATCACCGCGCGCGCCTCGATCAGCGTAGCGCATCCGGGGCCGCCGGACGCCCGGCGGGAACCCACGGACGGTGAGGCTGTCTGCGCTCCTACCGTGGTAGAACTTCGCCCCGCGATGACGTTCCCCTGCCTGAGAACAGCGCTCCTCGCCCTCGTCCTCCTGCCGTCCGCGAGCGCCTCCGCGCAGCTGCCGCTCACGCAGATCGACGCGAGCACGTTCGACATCGACGGCACGCTCCGCGAGTGGGGGCCCGTCACCATGTCGACCCTCGGCAGCGGCGCCGATGCCTCGCTCCGCTACGCCGTCGCCTACGACGCGAACGGCCTCTACGTCGGCGCCGAGGTGCACGACGACCGCATGGTCCGCACCGCGCACCCAGGCGACCTGGAAGACGCCATCGTCCTCACGCTCGCGATGCCCGGACGCGGCGCCGCGCTCACGGCCACCGAGATCTGGCTCTACGCGGGCCAGGCCGGACAGAGCGCCGCGATGGTCACCGCCGGCCCGCTCGGCGCGCGCCGCCGCTCCGCCGTCTCGGGCGCCCGCATCGTCGAGGCTCCGCTCTCGAGCGGCGCCGGCTACACGCTCGAAGCGTTCATCCCCTGGGGCGCGGTGACGGGGCACGACCGCTGGGAAGAAGGCCGCGGCTCGATCCGCCTTCGCGACGTCGACCAGTCCGCGCACCCGACCGTCGAAGCCGAGCCCGCGCTCGCCGTCGTCGAGCGCGCCCACCTCGACAGGCTCCCCTCGCTGCTGCCTTCCGGCGGCGAGGCGGCGCGCCTCGAGGAGTTCCTTCGTCCGCGCGATCTCTCCGCCGCGCGTCCGCACCACGAGTTCCGCATCGACGTCGCAGGCGACGCACGCCCCGAGCACGTGATGCTGATCGATCGCTTCGTCGTCGTGATGGGCCCCGGCTACCAGGACGGCCGCGGGTACGCCTTCGCCGAGCTCGGGATCACCTCGATCCCCGATCTGATCAGCGCCGAAGCGCAGGACGTCACGGGCGACGGCAAGGCGGAGCTCCTCGTCGTGCTTCGCCAGCGCAGCGGCGCCGGATCGCGCGATCTCTTCCAGGTGCTCTCCGTCACGGCGGACACCATCGTCCCCATCTTCGGGATCGAGCAGCGCAAGGAGACGCCCGCCGGCTCGGTCGACGCCACGGTGCGCGTGGAGCGCGGCCGGCGCGGGCAGGCGGCGACGATCATCACCGCGAGCGGCGCGGCCCACGGGCTCGACGGCACCACGCTGCGCGAGTCACCGCCCGCGGACGTCGAAGGCATCCTCCTCCCCTGGGGCCCCGTCGCCGAGCGTCGCTATCGCTGGGACGGCCACCGCTTCGCTCAGATCTCCGAGCGGGCGAGCCCGCACTACGAGGATGCGAGCGCGGCGAGGCCGAGCACGACGACCACCACCACGACGACCACCACGACCGCGCCGAGCGCGCCGAGCCTCGAGCAGCTGCTCGCCGCGTTCCGGCGCGAAGCCCACATCGCCGATCGCACGAGGCCGAGCTTCGATCTCACCGGCAACGTCGTCGGGTCGTCCGCGCCCGAGCGCGTCGTCGTCTACGGCCGCGAGCTCGTCGTCGTCGGCCCCGAGTTCCGCGACGGGACCGGCTGGTTCCGCTTCCAGATCCCGTGCGAGGCGGCCGATCTGATCGACGTCTCGCTCGCCGATCTGACGGGCGAGGGGAGGGCGGAGGTCCTCTTTCGCATCCGGCAGGCGCTCGGCGACGTGCGTCGCGAGGTGCTCCTCGTCCACATGTTCACGCCGACCGAGTTCCCCACGATCCTCACGCGCGAGATCGCTCGCGAGCTCGGCACCAACCGCATCGAGAACCAGGTCGTGACGATCGGCGGCCATCTGGAGATCCGCCCCGGCACGGCCCGCGGCTGGAGCGCGAGCAGCTGGCCCTACTCGGACGCGCCGAGCACCGACGGAGTCGATCTCCCGCTGATCCCCTGGCGCGACTCCGCGGTCCGCTTCCGCGTCCGCTCCGGGCACCTCGTCCCGGAATAGCGTCGAGCGCGCTCGAAGTTTGACCGTGCGATCCGCAGCGTGCTAACGCGGGCCGCTACCTGTACAGGCTTTCCGTGTCGCTCGGGCGAGAGCAGGGAGAGCCGCCGCGGAGAAACCGGATGTCGCGTACACGAACGATCCTCGTGCTCACGCTGGGCGGAGCGCTTGCCGCGTCCTTCGTCGCGTGCGGCAGTGGCGAGAGCGCCAGCACCCCGACGGGCAGCGGAGACCCGACCTCCCCGACCGCGGACGGCCCGCCGAGCGGACCTCACGGCGGCACCGGCGATCGTCCCGCGGCCGCGGGCGAGCTCCACATGCAGCTGGATCTCGTGGACGTCGCGCACCTCGCCGACATCGATCACGGGGGCCTCTACATGGACTTCGGCACGCCCGCGCGCGCCAAGTACACGATGGGCGCCTGGCAGGGCGGCAGCGCGGGTCGCGCCGGCTGGCTCTCGGACGGCGTCGACGGCGACGAGACCTTCACGCGCGCCGGCGAGTCGGGCCGCGTCTACTTCGATCTCCGCGAGGCCGGCGCCATCACGCTGCGCCTTCGCATGCGCGCGGTCGGGTCGCGCCACCTCCAGATGTTCGTGAACAATCGCTCGCTCGAGACGGGCATCGACCTGACGAGCGACACCGAGTTCCGGGACTACGACCTCGCGGTCCCGGCCAGCCTCGTCCACACGGGCGAGAACGCGCTGCTCTTGCGCTTCGGCGGCACGGTCGCGGTCGGTGACGAGAACGTCTCGGTCGAGCTGAGCTCGATCCGCGTCATCGCCGGCACGCCCACGCCGGACGAGCACTTCGTCGCGCCGGACTACGACTCGCTGGTCACGCGCCTCGAGATCGACGGGACGACGCGCCGCGCGATCGCGGTCCGCGCGCCGACGCTGGTGAGCTACTTCGTCGAGGTCCCCGAGCACGCGCACTTCGTCTTCGGCGTGGGCGGCGAGGGCACCCCGACCGGCGCGACGGCGCACGTCGTCATCACGCCCGAGGGCGGCGAAGCGAGCGAGGTCTTCACGGGCCCGGTCGCGGGCCTCTGGAACGATCAGTCGATCGATCTCGCGACCTGGTCCGGGCAGGTCGTGCGGATCGAGCTGCGCGTCGATGGGACGAGCGAAGGCCGCATCGGCTGGGCCGTCCCCGCGATCATGGTGGACCCGCCCGTCGTCGCTGCGGCCGGCGAGCCGATCCGCAACGTCGTCCTGATCCTCATCGACACGCTCCGCGCCAGCAAGCTGCGCGCGTACGAGCCGCGCTCGCGCGTGCGGACGCCGGTGCTCGACGGGATCATCGAGCACAGCACGCTCTTCGAGCACGCACAGAGCGAAGAGAACTGGACCAAGCCGTCGGTCGCCTCGGTGCTCACCGGCCTCACGCCGGCGACGCACGGGACCAAGACCGACGCCGCGCGCCTGCCAGACAGCGCGGAGATGGTGAGCGAGGCGTTCGACGCGGCGGGGTTCGCGACCGGGAGCTTCATCGCGAACGGCTACGTCTCGGATCGCTTCGGCTTCGACCAGGGCTGGGATCACTACACGAACATGATCCGCGAGAACCGCAGCACCGAGGCCGAGAGCGTCTACCGCGAGGCGGGCGACTTCATCGAGCAGCACCGGAGCGAGCGCTTCTTCGTGTACGTCCAGACGATCGATCCGCACGTCCCGTACGATCCGCCGGACGAGTACCTCCACCTCTACGACGCGCGCACGGACTACTCCGGGCAGGTCCGGAACCGGATGACGGCGGATCTGCTCGAGGGCGCGAAGCGAAACCCGCCGCGCGTGACCTTCGACGCGAGCGACGTCACGCGCCTCACCGCGCTGCACGACGGCGAGATCAGCTACCACGATCACTGGATGGGCGAGTTCTTCACGCGCCTCGATCAGCTCGGCGTCGGGAGCGACACGCTCTTCGTGATCACCGCCGATCACGGCGAGGAGTTCCACGAGCACGGCAGCTGGGGCCACGGGCACAGCGTCTATCAAGAGCTCCTCCACGTTCCGCTGATCTTCTACCGTCCCGGCATGGTCCCCGAGGGGCAGCGCATCTCTCGCACGGTCAGCACGCTCTTCGTCTCGCAGTCCATCGTGGACGCGGCCGGCATCCCGGGCATGACCCACGCAGAGGGCCGCAGCCTGATGCCGGACGTGCGCGGCGACGTCCCGACCGGCTTCCAGGTCGCCTTCAGCGACTTCCTCGACGACCGACGCGTCATCCTCGCGGGCCGCTGGAAGATGATCATGAACGGCAGCAACACGAAGATGTTCGATCTCGGGACGGATCCCGGCGAGCGCACCGAGGTCACCGACATGACCCGCTGGCCGATCGCGGAGCGCTACTGCCGGATCCTCCTCGGCCAGTACCTGGGTGCGACCGACCGTGGTCGCTGGTGGAGCGCGACGCAGAGCAGCGCGACGCACTTCCAGACGCAGGAGACCGACGTGGACGAGGCGCTCCGCGCCCAGCTTCGGGCCCTCGGCTACGCCAATTGAGGACGTGGCTCGCCGGGCGACCGGCCGCGCATCCGTGCTTGCACGAGAGGGAGCGCGCCGGTAGCTTCGGCCCTCGTCCGTTCACGAGGTCATCGCATGCGTAGCTCCCTCGGCGTCTTCTTCATCGCTCTTGTGCTCGCTACCGTCTCCGGCTGCGCGCGTCTCGCCAACGAAGGCGAGGCCTGCTCGTCTCCGAGCATCTCCGAGAGCGTCTACTCGGATGGCTACGGCGGCGCGTGCGCGACCGGGCTCATCTGCGCGCCCGATCACGCCACGACGGCGGCCTACACCGACCCGAACCGCGCGAGCTGCCGGACGGCCTGCGCGAGCTCGACCGAGTGCGCGGAGGGCTTCACGTGTCGCGGCGTGAGCGGCGCGGAGTTTCGGCAAGCGTGCCTGCCGGTGGCGAACTGATCGACCCCGGGGGCTCGCGCGATGCCGCCCTATGCGAAGTCCGAGCGTAGCGCGGCGCAGATCGTCGCCGCTGCGACGCGCGTGCTCGCGCTGAAGGGCTACGCGCGGACCAGCTTGCTCGACATCGCTCGCGAAGCGGGGATGAGCAAGGGTGCGCTTCACTATCACTTCCCGAGCAAGGAGGCGCTCGTCTCCAAGGTGCTCGAGAGCGCGCTCCAGACGTTCGCGGTTCGTACGCTCGAGGCCTGGGTGCGCTCGGCGGGCAACCCGATGCTCGCGCTGCGCTCGGCCGTGAAGGAGCTCTGGATCCTGCGCGTCAACCGTACCGACGAGGTCGCGGTGGTGGCCGACCTGCTCGCGCAGAGCCTCTACGATCCCGCGCTTCGACCTCAGATCGCCGCGTACTACCGCTTCGCCGCCGAGCAGGTGAACCAGGTCCTCGTGCCCCACCTCGTGCTGGTGGGGCTTCGGCCGAAGGTCGCGCCCGAGCTCATCCCGCGGTTGCTCGTGGGCCTGCTCGACGGGCTGGTGATGCAGCACTTCGTGGACGACACGGCCATCGACACGGAGGAGTTCCTGAAGGCGGTCGAGGCGATCGCGACGGCGTTCTTCGAGCCCATCCCGAGCGCGCTCTCGTGACCGACGCGTTCGACGCGGTGCTCTCGCAGGATCGCGCGGTGTCGATCCTGCGCGCCGCGATCGCGGGTGACCGTCTCGCTTCGGCCTATCTCTTCGAGGGGCCGACGGGCGTCGGAAAGCAGCGCGCTGCGATGGCCCTCGCGCGCGCGGTGGTCGGCGCAGATGCGGAGCCCGGCAAGCGCACCGAGGTCGAGCGCCGCGTGGACGCGCTCGCGCACCCCGACGTTCGCGTCTTCGCTCCGCGCGACACGGGAAGCCGAAACCTCCAGGTCGAGACGGTGCGCGAGCACATCTTGCCGTTCACGCAGTTTGCGCCCTTCGAAGCGAAGCACGCGTTCATCATCTTTCCCGACGCTGACGTGTCGTTCCCCGAGGCGCACCCGGAGGCGGCGAACGCGCTCCTCAAGACGCTCGAGGAGCCGAGGCCGGGCGTGCACTTCGTGCTCCTCGCCGAGCGGCCCGATCGCTTGCTCGCCACCATCCGCTCGCGCTGCCAGCGGCTGCGCTTCGCGCCGCTCCCGGACGCGACGCTCGACCAGATCCTCGAGGGCGCGGGCGTGGAGGCCGACCTTCGGATCGCCGCGGTGGCGCTCGCCGAGGGGCGGGCCGATCGCGCGATCGAGCTGTCGGAGCTCGGAGCGGCCGACGCGCTCCTCGCGCTCGCGATGCGGGTCGATCGGGCGGTCGCCGGTGGCAGGCCGGGGGACATCGTCGCGGCCGCCGAGGAGGTGGCGCGCTTCGAGCCTCTGCCGCGCGCGCTCGAGGCGCTCGCTCGGTACTACCGCGACGTCGCCGCCGCGGCGCTGGGCCGTGGGGACGAGAGCCTGGCGTTTCGCCATCGCGCCGGTGAGATCCGCGCGCGGGCCGAGCACTTCGGCGCGGCGCGCGCGGCCAAGGCGTGCGAGCTGCTGCGGGAGCTCGACGAGCACCTCGCGGGAAACGCCAACAAGGAGATCGCGCTCGGCGCGCTCTTCTGTTCGATCTAGCCCGAGGAGTGCTCGCGGGAGCTGACCGCGGACGGCAGACCGCGGACGGCAGACCGCGGACGGCAGACCGCGGACGGCAGTGCTCGCTTCGAGCACGAACGGGAGCGGGCCCTCAGTCGGTGCGGAGACCGTCCTCGAGCCAGTCGAGGATGGACTGCGTGTCCGGGTACGACTCGTCCGGGTACATCACGCCAGCGACGCTCTCGACGATCTTCTGGTGCGCGACCTCGTCGACGCGCGCTCCGATTCGATCGAGCAGCCCCGCGAGCGCGGCTCGCTCCATGCGCGGAAGGAGCAGGGCGAAGCGGCGGCGATAGATCGCGATCATGTCGGTCCGGCGGAGCTTCTCGACCACCGACTCGACGACCTTCGCGAAGAGGCCGTCGTGCGGCTCCGGCGCGAGCTGGACGACCACGAGCGCGAACGGCTCGCCGTAGCGCTCCGTGAAGGCGCACTGCTCGCGCACGCGCTTGCGGAGGTAGCGTCCCTCGACCACGCGCACGCCCTCGAGCGCCGCGCCCTGCACAGCCACCTCGAGCACGTCGCGCAGGTCCTCGATGGACCACTCGGCGTTCGGCGCGATCTCCTTGCCGGCGAGCGCCAGACGACGAGCGAACTGCTGCGCCAGCACCGGGTCTCCCCGGAGCATGTCGAGATCAGCTTGCTCCAGCGGATGGCGATCGATGCCCAGCCGCTTTGCTGCCTCGGTGACCGTGGTCATCTGCTGAGGACCGTAGCATGAGCCACGCTCGTTTTCCGCCAAGATGCGGGGCGTCAGGGCTCCGTGGGCGAGGCCGACGACTGCGGGTCGCGCGTCGCGCGCACCACGAGGTCGAGCTCGTTGTGATCGGTGTCCTCGCCGTTGCCGAGCCCCTCGTCCGCTCCGCCGGACGACATCGACGCGGCCGTCGCGCCTGCGTTGGCCTTGCGCTCGTAGCTGCCCGAGGGAGACATCGCCGGCATGATCGCAGCCGTCTCCGCCAGCGCGGCAGTGCCGTACCCGATGCGGTCCACGATCATGGAGCTCCCGCCACACTCGAGCGTGATCGTCCCGCCGGCGTCGGCCGAGCCCGTCGCGCTGGGCCAGACGAAGTCGGCAGCCAGACCGGCGTAGCCCGCGCTGGCCGCCAGATAGTACCCGTGCGGCTGGACCATCGCGCCGGCGGGGAGGGTGGCACGGACGGTCCGCGTCACGCCGGAGGCCGAGTAGTACGAGAAGACGCAGCCACCGAGCGTCGCGGTGCCCGTCCCGCGGTTGTAGAGCTCGATGAACTCGTCTGTGCCGCCCCCGGGTCCCTGCGTGGTGAGCTCGCTGATCACGACGGTGCCGCGACACGCGATCCCGGTGCAGTCCGAGCCCGCGTCGACCGGCCCGGTGTCCGTCCCTGCGTCGCGCGGCCCCGAGTCGATGCCGGCGTCGGTCCCTGCGTCCGTGCCCGTGTCGGGGGAGCCCGCGTCGGTCCCCGCGTCCACGCCGCCGGAGTCGATCACGCCGGCGTCATCGAGGCG
>JBBSAT010000279.1:0-10827 GCA_038252025.1 Polyangiales bacterium
CGCTCGGCGTGGCGCCTCGGCGCGAGCAAGCACGCGCCCCAGGGCGAAGGCCCCGACCACGACGGCGAGCCCGACTGGGCCGGCAAGCTGAAGGCGCGCGTGGAAGGCTTCGACCTCGAGTGCACCACGGTGGTGCGCGGTCACTCCGCCGCGAGCATCGTGCCGATCGAGTCTGCTGCGACCACTGCGATGCGGGACGTGCCCGCCATCGTCGGCACGATGTTCTCGGACTTGACGCTGAGCTGGAGCGAGCCCGTGAGGTCGGCCGTGATGGAGGCGTCGACCGTCAGGCTCCCGGCGCTCGCCGCGACGACGCAGACGACGCCGATCCCCGCCCCCGAGAGACCGACCTCGACCTCGTCCGCCGACACGGTGGGGGCCCACGTGATCGTCAGATCGGCGCCCGGGAGATACGTCGTGGGTAGCGTGGTCTCGAGGGGCGCGGGCGCGAGCACGTCCGCGCTGAACGCTGGCACGACGCCGCCGCTGGTGGAGAACGTCAGGGTATCGCCCGCCACGAACGCGCGTCCCATCACGGACGCGAAATAGCCGCTCGCTCCGCCCACGGACGAGGTGAGCTCCGTACCATTGACGAGCGCCGTCAACGTGCCTCCTCCGAGCGACGGATCGAGGCTGGTGCACCGAGCCTCGAGGCACGCGCCCACGGTCCGTACGACGGTGCAGCCGGGGAGCGCGCCGCGCCGGATGTCGGGCGCAGAAGTCAGGAAGCCACCGAGGATGGTCAGCTCGCCCGTCGGCAGCTCGGCGTGGGTGAGCGACACGGTGCCTTGATAGCCGTCTCCTGAGGGACCCGCGTCGCCGGTCGGCGCGGCGTCGGTGCTCGGCGCGGCGTCGCGGGTCGGGGCGGCGTCGGTGCTCGGCGCGGCGTCGGTGCTCGGCGCGGCGTCGGTGCTCGGCGCGGCGTCGCTCGCTGCCCCGCCGTCGCTACCCGTTCCGCCGTCGGGGTCTGGGCTGCCGCCACACCCGACGACCAAGAGACTCAGCACCAGACCGCGGCCGATGGAAGCGAACGTCATGCTCGGGACTCTATCAGCCCACTCGGAGGAGGGCGACCCGCGCTCTGCTCGACCTCAGCGCACGACTGCGTCGCCAAGAGCGGGCACGGAAGGAACTGAGCAAGGCGCGAAACCCGAGGGCCCGCTCGCCGAGCGTGAGGTTCGCGTGCACGGCCAGCGGCCCGTTCTCGCGCACGCGGATGGTGTTCACGCCGGGCGGCAGCTCGTTCGCCTCGCCGTCGAGGCGCTCGTAGCGAATCGCACCCGAGGGACACTGGAGCGCAGCGGCGACGACCTGGTCGACCGGGACCGCATCGGGATGGATCCACTCCCCCTGCACGTTTGGCACGAACACGACGGGCCGCGCGAGCACGCACTGTCTCGAGTGGATGCAGCGCTTGCCTTCGAACGCGATCAGCACCCGCTTGCCGCGCACCACCTCGACGCCGTCACTCATGGAGACCTCCGCCCGCCCACACACGCCGGTAGTAGTTCCGACCCGGCATCAGCGGCGTCCTCAGCTGCCAGGCCGTCAACGCCGCGCCCGCCGGCTGCGGCCCCGACGCCACCAGGTCCTCCGAGTCGAACATCGGGCTCGTGTCGATCTCGAACCAGTACGTCAGCACGTCGCCCGGATCGATGTCCGACGAGTCCGACGCCGCCAGCCGCGGCAGCGTCTCGAGGATCCCCGAGCTCAGCGAGATCGCGACTGACCCGGTGTTCGTCCCGACGGAGATCATTGGTGACGAATTCGAGGGCGTGTGGTCGCGCCGAGACGGCACGGAATCCGGGCCATCGGCGCCGGATCGGCGGAGGAGATGACGGCAGTCGATCTTGCGGGCGGTGGGGATCCGGCGGACGATCACGCGGAGCGGGCCGACCAAGTGCCAACGAACGTGATTGAACATCTGGAGCACCATCTCGGACCCCTGGCCCGCGGCTGGGGTTCGCCCGGCGAACCCGTGGGTGTCCAGGTCGCGCTCTTCGAGAGCCAGCCGATCGAGGGTGTGGTCAGCTACGCGACGCTCGGCCTGAGCCGGCACCGGTTGGCGATGCATGAGGGCCGCGAGGTGCGCCAGGAGCTCGTGTTCTCGGTTGCGGAGCGCTTCGCTGACGAGCTTCTGCCGATGCTACTCCTCTACGTCGCGGAGCGGATCGTTCGGGAACATCGGGCGGTGCTGGCCGGGGAGGTCTTTCCCCTGGGCTACAGAGTGTGCGCCGGCTCGGGCGCCGATAGCCTCTATGTCTCGGTCCCTGTCGTGTTTCCTGACGAGATGGCAGTCTACGAAGGTTCCGATCCCAAGACGATCGTGGCCTGGCTATTCCCGGTTCTGCCGCCCGAGGTCGCGCTGGTGGACAGGGAAGGATGGCCGCGCTTCGAGGAGCTCCTCGAGCGCGCCGACCCGGACCTCTTCGACCTCACTCGCGAGTCGATCGTATGAAGCATCCTCGGGGCGAGCTGCGGAGCGCCACCGGACAGCACCCCGACGACCGAGGCCCCGACGACCGAGGCCCCGACGACCGAGGCCCCGACGACCGAGGCCCCGACGACGAAGAGCACGAGGAGTCCACCGGCCCATCCGCCAGAGTCGTCCGCATCGAGCAGGCTTCGAAGTGCGAGGGCCCGGAGCAGAGTCACCACGCCGATACCGACGCGCAGGGCCGCCGTCTCAGCCCAGGTCTCGTCGTGCTCTGCACGGTACGAATGTGTTGTTGGGGCAGCGCTCGTTGAGCTCGTGCGCGCCCGATGGACGACGAAGACGCACGCGGTTGGGCCCCGCGGACATCACCCCGCGGGGTGAGGCGCCTTCAGGAATAATTCGATATTTGGCCGTCACGTTCCGGCGATTGTGCGCTCGGGCGGCTGCTGAACACGCTAGCGGTGTTTGCTGAACGTGCTTGCGGTACGCGTCGAACGCGCCTGCCGTGTTCGCCTGAGCGGAGGTGTGGTGGTGGTACGGAGCGCGTCGCTCTCGTCGGCTGGTGGCTCGTGAATCGCCGCGCGAGGGAGAGCGTGTGGCGTTGACTGTGATCGAGATGCTGAGTACGCCTGCGCGCGGCGCCAAGAGTTGGCGCTTCGAGGAGCGCCCCGATGAGTAGCCAGTCGCAGATCTCCGCCCTCATCGACCGGTTTGCCATCGAGCTGAGCGATCTCGTGAGCCAGGCCGCGCTCGACGCGGTCAGAGAAGCGCTCGGCGAGGCCCACGCGGCTCACGCGGCTCACGCGAAGACTGCCGCAAAGACTGCCGCAACACGGACGCCACGGCAGCCGAACGGGGCGCGCGCGAAGAACGGAGCGAAGGGCCTCTCGACGGTGCTCGTGGGCGCCGAGGACGCGATCCTCGGCTACGTGAAGGCGACTCCGGGCAGCGGCGTCGAGCAGATCGCCAAGGCGCTCGCCGTGCCGTCGAGCGTTCTCAAGGGCCAGGTCGCCCGCCTCGTCGACGCGAAGCAGCTCCGGAAGACCGGACACACGCGCGGCACGAAGTACTTCGTCGCCTGATCAGCGCGCCGCGCGCTTCTGCAGCGCTTCGATGTCCCGATCCATCTCGGCGGCGAGCGCCTCGAGGAACGCGCCTTCGACGCGGGTCGAGCGCTTGGCTTCGATTTCTTGGGGTGCGGTGTGGCCTTGCAGTTGAAGACGCCGTGGGCCGACGGCACCGACTGGATCACCATGACGCCGAGCACCTTCCTCGAGCGCCTCTGTACGCTGGTGCCGCGACCGGGCAAGAATTCGATCCTCTACACTGGCGTGCTCGCCGGCCACGCGAAGCACCGACAGGACGTGGTGCCGGGCGAGCGCGACGACAGGCGCCCGCGCAAGAGCGACTGTGAGCTCTGCAAGTACGGCATCGGTGTAGACGTGCTCGCCGCCTGCCCGTGCGGCGGCGGATGAAGTTCATCGAGCTCGTGCGCGATCGCCTCGGCCCGCTGCTCCGCCCCTTCGGCTACCGCGACGCGCCGCTGCCGATCGGGACGCAGAGCGCCGCCTCCGCGCTCTCCCACCGCTCGACCACCACCTTGAAGCCGCGGATTCCCGCGATCTGTGTAAGGATCTTCCCGCGCTGGCCCATCTCGTTCGCTCCCGCCTGGTTTGCACCTTCGAGAGAGAGCAGCCGGATGGTCCGGTGTCGATGGGTCGGCGCGTCGAACCTCGTCCATCACGCCGGAATGTCACGCGAAGTCACTGCCCGACTTTCGCCGAAGAGCGGGAATTCGTCGGCGTGCGGTTCGTGCTCTTGAGCGGCAGTGCGCGACACTTCTGATTCCGTACGCGTTCCATCTTCCCTCTGCGCGGGCCCACCGTAGGGCGCGTGCGAGTCAGCGATCGATGCCGTTGCCGTCGAACGGGATGTCGCACGCGATCGACGATTGCTGCGCGCCCGGCGTGCTGACGCAGTCGGTCCCGACGGTGTCGGCGCACGTCGTCGCGCACGCCTCCACGGCGTCGTTCATGTCGCGGGCGCACGGGGCCACATCCATCTCGACGCGCCCGCGAGTCGTGCACACCCCGGCATCGTCCGCGACCAGACAGCCTGCGCAGTCGCAATGACAAGCGAAGGAATACACGGATGTGCCGCCGTCCGGGCCAGCCGTGCTCGCGCTGCAGGCGCTCGCGGCGACCAAGGCCAATCCTCCGACGAGCCATCGTGCGACCTTCATCGTCTGCTCCCATCACGGGCGCGCGCCCGTCTGCCACAGTAGGCGTTCGCGGCGACGTGTCGAGGCGCGGAGAGCGCACGCCTCGCTCGAGGCCTGCAGGTCGGCGTCGAGGCGCGGCTCTCAGGCGGAGAATGCGCGGGGAGATCGTGGCGCGCCGACCTGGGTCGGTCTCGCGCCTGGGCCTGGAGCGCCCGCGTCGAGCGCTCGTTCGGGAGCGCTCGAGAGATCTACAGCCTCGTGGCGTCGTGAGCGGGATGCGCCGACTCAGAGCGCTCCGACGCAAGAACGTAGCGCTTCGGTCGAATCGCGCAGCGTTGGTCGAGCTCGGCGTAGGCCGCGCGCTGATCGGCGGATTGCTCATCCCTGGGAGCGGATCGCCAGCCGCGAGAACCAGGCTTCGGCTTCTTCGGGTGAGAGCTCCCGCACGAGCTTCAGGTCGGGGGACGCAGCTTCGAGCGTCGGTCCGAAGAACCCGGCATCCCAGTGGCGTGCGCCGAGGATCTTCGGCCACAGGACGAGCACCCGTGTGTCGTCGAGCTCAGGGATCTCGTCGACGCTGGACTCCGCCCAGATCGAGCCGATCAGCTCCGGCTCCGAGCGGCGATGATCCTGGTAGTGCCACCAGGCTTCGTCGGTCTCGGCGGTGCGCCCACGCCCGCGCGCCGAGGCGAGCAGCGCACGGTTCGGCTCGCGTCCGCCGGGAAGCTTCGTGCCGAGGGCCCCCTGGAGCAGCGTGAAGAGATGGAACGCCGCGCCGACGTTCTCGTAGGTGAGCGCGAGCGCGCGCCGGCTCGTTGCGTGAAGCACCACGAGCGCGCCCGACGTGCGGTAGAGCAGGCCGCGGACCCAGGTGGCCCCATGCGTGTAGGCCTCCGCACGCGCGAGCCGATCGTTCAGCGGCCGGTCGCTGGCGAGCGTGCGACGCAGCGCGGGTAGACGCGCGAGGTGCGCGACGACCGACTGACAGAGGAACGGCATCGCGAGCACGAGCGCGTAGTGCTCGTCGCCGAGGGGCGCCTCCTCGGGATCCGGGGGACCGACCGGCAACGCGTCGAGCCAGGCGCGAAGCAGCTCCGTCACCGCGCGTCCGCTCGGCTCGGGCGGAGCGCCGCTCTCGATGGCCGAGCCGAACGTGATGGCGAGCCAGGCCGCGCCCCGCGGTGGAAGCCGTGAGATCGCCTCGAGGGCGGGCGTCGGGATTCCCTCGGACCGATCGCGGACCATCGCCAGGAACGCTCCCGTGGCCGCTCTCAGCGCCGGTGTCGGCGTCTCCTGCTTCTGTTCCGCGCAGCGCGCCAGCAGCTCGTCGATGGTGTCCACGGCGAAGAGGATGCGCCCACCGCGGCTTGTTGCGTGGCAATCTCTCTCCGTGAGTGTCGCGTCGACGGGAGTGACCATGGAGCTCGCGCCCCATCGGACCATCGCCGCCACCTGGCCGCAGTCGGGGCGGCACATCCTCGCGTCGTACGACGAGACGAGCGTCGTCGTGTACCAGGCCTACCGGCCGGCCATCGGCCACTTCGCCGCGAGCCACGGCTACTTCGGTGGTGACTTCAGCTTCTCGCGCATGAGCTGGATCAAGCCGAACTTCCTCTGGATGATGTTCCGCTCCGGCTGGGGCACGAAGGACGATCAAGAGGTCACGCTGGCGGTTCGCCTGAAGCGTGACGCGTTCGACGCGATCCTTGCCGCCGCCGTCCCGTCGGGCTTCGACCGGGAGAGCTTTGCCACGCGCGAGTCCTGGCAGGATGCCGTGAGGAACTCGGACGTTCGCCTCCAGTGGGACCCGGACCACGATCCCTCGGGCGCGCCGACCGAGCGCCGCGCGGTCCAGCTAGGTCTGCGAGGTGACGTCCTCAGGCGCTACGGAGGTGAGTCCATCGTCTCGATCGAAGACATCTCGGAGATGGTTGCGGCGCAGCGAGCGAACCGTGGCGCGGACCTGATGGTTCCGGCGGAGCGCATCTACCCGGTGACCGACGCGGCGACCGCGAGCCGTCTCGGCCTGACGTACGCGCTGACGATGTCGCGCGTCAGCGGTGCCTTCGTCGAGAGCGAACCTCGATGAACCACGGGTCGGCCGCGCGTTGGACGATGCCTGGCGCGAGATTCCTCGTGGTAGAAGGCTAGGTGCGAAAGCGCGCCGGCTCGAGAGTCGAATCGGTCCAGGGCGATGGTGGCAACCCGGCACCAGGCAGGAACGCGGTGGGAGCTCGAGTCGGTCTCTCTCTCGAGGAATCTCCGCGCCGTAGCACCGAGAGGAAGATCACGAAATGGACCCGAGAGGCGCGGCGCTCGATCTATCCATGTTTCCCGTCCGGGCGCCCTGCACGGCGAGCGCGAACTGGTATCTCCCGCTCTACATCGCCCTGCGAAACGCGCTCGGGATCGATGGTTCCTGGGCTCCGGACACGGGCGGCGCCTTTTCGGCCAGCCGCGCATTCGACTCGCTCGCGGCGACCGGGACACCACTGACCGGCGGTCTGCGCGTTCTCGGTACGAAGAAGCGCGGCGGCCGCGACGTCGTTCTCGTGGACTACGCGCTCTTCGATCCCGATGGAAACGCCGTCGCGTGGGATGCCTCGCTCGGGCCCCATGGCGCGGCGCCCCCCGGCGAAGTCCGTTTCGCCGACGCGGATCGGAGGCCTCTGATCCTCGACGCAGCGTTGAAGGCGAAGATCAAGGCCATGGTCGGCGCGAAACAGCGACCCGCGGCGAGACCGTGGGAGGCCGAGGAGCCTCTGAATGCCGTCGCCATCTCCACCGATGCGCGGGTCGTAGCCGGCGTAGACGCGGCCTCGTATCTCTACCTCTGGGACGGCAGCACCGGTGCGCGTCTCCATCGGATCAAGGTCGGATCGAGGCCTATTCACGACGTCGCCTTCTCTCCCGACGGTGACCGGGTCGCAATCGGGACCACCGGGCTCACGCTCTACGACGTGCCCACGGGCACGGCGCGGATCAAGCTCGCGGGCCATCCGAAAGGGGAGATCTGGAGCGTGGACTGGTCGCCCTCGGGTCGCTTCGTCGCCACCGCGTCGGCGCGCTATGTCGCACGCGCCGACAACTCGGTCGCGCTGTGGGATGCGGTCGCGGGAACGCGCCTGTTCAGCTGGGAGCACGAGGCCGCGACGACGTCTACGGTCCGATTCTCGGCGGACGGCGAATCGCTGGTCTATCGGGTGGACCGGAGCCTGCGCCGCGTGGACACGAGCACCGGCGAAGAGTGCGCGCGCTGGGACGTCGAGGCCGCGCTCGACGGGCTGATTCGTCTGAGCGACGGGTGGGCCACGGTGCACATGGACGAGGTCGCCGTGGTCGACTCGCAACACCTTCGTCCGCTGCGCCGTCTGTCCATCCCGCTCGCGGACGGCCGCGCGCGCCTCGCGAGCACGCCCGATGGATCGCGCATCGTCGCTTTCGAGGGCGACCACATTGGTGTGTTCGACGCGCTCGACGGCGCACCCGTGGCCGATCTGCCGCTGCCGGAGAGCAAGTTCGCGTGCCGTAATCTCGCTGGGCACTCCTCGCGAGTGATCGTCGCTCTGGGCGCCACAGCGGTTCATTTGCCGCTCTGATTGCCGTGTCTCGCTCCCGGCGGGATGGCCCCGGCATCGCGGCGAGGAGAGCCCACCGGTGGTCGGTCTGTACGCTGGCGAGCAGCCGGTAGAGGTCGAGCGCCCAGACGCGGAGCTCCCGCCTGCGTCGTTGTTCTGAGGGCGGCGACGACGGTCGCGTGCGCCGCGGGAGCGATCTACCATCGCGGCCATGCGCAGCGCGATGTGCCTGTTCCTCGGTCTGGCCGTCGCCTGCTCCGGAGGTGGCGAGCCCGCGGAGGTGCGCGAGCCCCCTGCGCCGGCGCCGGCCGCTTCGACCGCGCCTCCCGTCGCGCCGACGCTCGTGCCCGTCGCGGTGGAGGCCGCCTCACCACGCGAGCGCGCCGTCGCCCAGCTGCGCCTCCTCCGAGAAGCGCGCCGGGCTGCGCGCGCCCACGACTACACCGTCGCGATCGATCGCTTCGACCAGATGCTCCGCGCCGCGCCGCGCTCGCCGCGGCTCGCATGCGAGGCTGGCTTCGTCGCGCACCAGGCCGGCCGCGACGACCTCGCGCAGCCGCGGATCGAGCTCGCCCTGCGCGGCTTCGGCCCCGACGAGCGCCTCGCGCCCGACATGCGCGTGCCCACCGCGATGTGCCTCTACAACGCCGGCCTCGTCTACGAGGCGCGCGGTGATCGCGAGGCTGCAGCGGGCGCCTACGATCGATCCCTCCGGCTGCGCCCGAACGGCGTGGTGCGCGCACGGCGCGCGTCGCTCGGCGCGGGCGAGCGCGACGCGCCTGCCGACGACCTCGTCGTCCACGCCGCCGGCGAGGCGGAGCTGATCGAGGTCCTCGCGCAGACCTTCGCCGGCGAGTCGTGGGACGACGAGCTCGCCCCGGCGAGCGCCGACCGCGTCGAGGAGCTGGCGCTCCCCGAGGGAGGCCTCTTCCGGCGCGCGCTGCTATTCTCCGTGAACGACCACAGCACGATGCTCGAAGACGTCTCCTACGTGATCGCGCTCGAGCGCCGCGCGGGCGGCTACCTCCTCTACGCGACCGACGCGGGCTTCGTCGACACCCAGGAGAACGGCTCGAACGACGCGAGCGATGCGAGCCTCGGCGCGATGGTGCTCGATCACGGCCTGCTCCGGATCGACTTCACGCTCCGCACGAGCAACGACACGGAGAACGAGCACGAGTGGGACGAGCACCCCGACTACTCCTGCTACGAGATCTCGGCCACGCGCGACGAAGTGCTGGACGTCACGCTGCTGTGCTCGCTCGCGGCGTCGGCGTGCGTGCGCATCGATCGCGGGGAGAGGCGCACCGGGCAGGCCAGGGTCGACGTCACCTGCGTCGACGAGGACGGCGACGACGTGGCGGGCCCGAGCGTCCCGCCCGACGAGTCGGGTGACGAGGGTCCTGCGTACGAGGCGCGCGTCGAGATCACGGACGGCCCCGTGGCCCGCATCACCATGGTCTCCGGCGAGCTCCGCGAGCGCCGGCTCGCCGGCGAGCACCCATGGACCGAGTTGCTCGGCCTCGCGGCCACGGTCCGCGCCGTCGAGCCGCAGCCGCCGGACCACGAAGACTGAAAGGGACTGACCAGAGCTCTTGGTCAGCCTTTCTCTGGTTCGTACGGCTCGAGCCGGCCCCGAGCTGCGAGCCCGCAGGCGGCTGGTCCGACGCCGCCCTTGAGCCTCACGGAGAGATCGGCTCTTCGATCGGCAACGCCACGTGGGAGGTCGTCGTCTACGGCGAGGAAGTCTTCGAGGTGCTCCCGCACGATGCGGTGCAGCGTCCTGTCTTGTGGGTCCACCGATGGCCCGAGCGCACCAGGGGTCATCGACACGTGCGACGACGCGGTCAGCCCTTGGCGCTGATTGGCGCAGAAGTCACCCGCGCCGGCGCGTGGTTGCTGCGCAGCAGGGATGGCGTGCGAGTTGCGTTGGCGGGGGCGACATGCGCCTCATTTCCTGTTGTTGGATGGTCCTGCTCCTCGCCGCGACGGCCGGCGTGACGCGAGCCGCGGCGCAGGCTGAGGCGACGGCCGTCGAGTCCGCGCCGCACGAGCGCGAGGCGAGCCTCGGTGACGGTGCGGCGGCCGAAGGCGGAGCCATCTTGATCCGAGCCGCGCACGTCCGGGACCGCAACCGGACCGTGGGTCTCACGATCCCGGGGATCGCTCTCCTGGTCGTCGGCTGGGTGACGAATGTCGTGGGCGGCCTCCTCGCCGGAACGAATGGGATCTTCTTCTCCAGAACGCGCGACTTCGGCTGGGAGCCCTTCGCGGCCGCCTCCGTGGTTCCGGTGCTCGGGCCGTGGATTCAGCTGGCTCTCAAGCCCACCGGGCTGGAGCAGGACGACTGGGCCACGTGGCTGGTCATCAATGGCCTCGTGCAGGCCGCGGCTCTCACGACGCTCATCCTCGCGCTCGTCCACGCGCACAGCGACGAGCACGCGGCGCGCGACGCCGTCGAGCTCTTCGTGGCTCCGGCGTTCAGCCCCTCGCACGTCGGCGTGACGCTCACCGGCCGCTACTGACGCGCTCAAGGTCTGACCAAAACCCTACCGGGTGGGTGGCGCGGGGCCCGCCGGGCTCGTTCAGTC
>JBBSAT010000280.1:0-10760 GCA_038252025.1 Polyangiales bacterium
CGGTGGTTCCGCCGCGAGAAAGGGGGGCGAGCGTCGGCCGCCGCGGGGGCTCGCCCCGCGAGGCAATTTGACCCTGGAAGCCGAGCGCGTATATCCGGCCGCGATATGGCGACCGTCCGATTTCTCCCGTCCGGTTTCTCCTGTGAGGTCAAGGTGGGCGCCGCCCTCGTGGACGTCTGCGACGAGCACCCGGAGTCCGAGGTGCCCTTCTCGTGCCGCTCGGCGAGCTGCGGGACGTGCCGCGTCCGCGTGAAGGAAGGGATGGGCCTCCTCTCGAAGACGCAGGACGACGAGCTCGACGTGCTCGAGGTCTTCGGCGACGGCAAGGACGTGCGGCTCTGCTGTCAGATCCAGGTCGTGGCCGATGGCGCGCTCCTCCTCGAGGTCGTCGAGCCGGAGTGACGCTGGTCGTCTGGCCCTGACGCGGAGCCTCGCTCTCGGGTATGCTCCCCGCGCCATGAAGCTCGAAAAGCTCGACCGAGAAGCCCGCCTCCAGCTGATGAAGTTCGTCTGCTCGTTCGCCTGGGCGGACCTGGAGATCGCCGATCAGGAGCGGCGCTTCGTTCACAAGCTCGTGAAGAAGCTCCACCTCGACGCCGACGAGGCCAAGCAGGTCGAGCGCTGGCTCGAGCTGCCGCCGCGCGCAGAAGAGGTCGATCCGGCGCTCGTTCCGCACGCACACCGCACGCTGTTTCTGACGGCGGCGCGAGAGGTGATCGCGGCCGACGGCATGATCTCCGAGGAAGAGCGCGAGAACTTCGTGCTCCTCGAACAGCTCCTCTCCTGACGGACGCCGAGGAGGGCTCGGTCGAGCGAGAGATCCTCGAAGGGAGGCTCGAGCGGCTGATCGAGCGCGTCGCCGTCGCACGCGGCGTCGCCGAGCGGCGCTTCGGTCTCGCCGCCCTCGAGCGCGGTCTCTACGCAGCCGATCCGGGCTCGCTCTCGGCGGAGGCTGCCGCGCGAGCGGAGGCGCTCGGCGCGAGCCGCGACGCGATCCGGGCCGCGAGGCGCGAAGCGCCGCCTCACGCGGTCGGCGTTCCGCTCGTCGCGCCCGACGGTCGGGCGTTCGTGCGTCGGTTTAACGTCAGCTTCGACCCGTATGGAGCGCAGCCCGAAGGCCTCGGCGCGGAAGCCGACGCGGCGTGTCGCGACGCGATCGCACGCGCCGCGGCGCTCCTCCCCGCGCCCCCGGATCCGAGCCGGTACCGCTTCGTCGCCGCGTCGAGCGCGCTGCGCCTCGGGGTCACCGTCGACGGACGCTCGCTCTCCGCCGGCGCGTTCGTCTCCGCGCTCTCCATGTTCTCCGATCGCCCGGTGCTGCCGAACGTCGTCGTCACGGGCGAGGTGCGAGACGATGCGATCGCCAGCGTCGGGTCGCTCCAAGCGAAGCTCGAGGCGGCGCGCGTGGACGGCGCCCGCGCGTTCTTCGCGCCCGCCGCGCAGCGCGGATCTCTGGCGATCGCCGAGCAAGACGTCCCCGTGACGTTCGTGGCCACGCTCGCCCAGCTCGCCGAGAGCGCGCTCGCGCGCGAGGTCGCCTCCACCGACCCGGAGGTCCTCGTACGACGCGCGAGCGAAGCCTTTCGCGAAGGCTGGAGCGGCTATCGCTGGCGCGCGATCAAGGAGGCTCTGAGCCGCGCGCTCGCGCGCGTTCCGCCAGGCCGGCCCGAGCTCGCGGTCGACGTGCTCGCGCGGCTCGCGGCTGCGGAGCGACACCTCGGCGACCTCGATGCGAGCCATCGCGCGCTCGCGCTCGCAGCGACGATCGCGGCGAGCGACGTGGGCCGGCTCGCCGTGAGCGATCGAGAGCGCTCGATGCTCGCCCGACAGGAGGCGATGACGGAGAAGAGCCGCGCGCGCTTCGGGCACGCCTCGCGTGCAGCTGCGGGGGCCGTCCGCATCGCGCGAAAGGCGCGCCTCCGCGGTGAGCTCGAGAAGAACCTCGGCTGTGCGGGCCTCGTGGCGCTGGCGCGCGGGGCGGACGAAGAGGCGCTCCTGCTCCTTCGCGAAGCGCTCTCGATCACGCTCGAGCGCTCTCCCCGCGACGCGGCGCGGAGCCGGGCGTACTGCGTGGAAGCGCTCGGGCGCCTCGGGCGAGTCGACGAGGCGCGGGAGGAGGCGTTGCTCGCGCTCGACGAGGCTGCGCTCGATCCCGGACCGCGAGGGCGCGCGAAGACGGCCTGGGTCCGTACGTCGCTCGGCTCGGCGCTCGCGGCGAACGGCCTGTGGGGCGAGGCCCGAGAGGCGCTCGACGTCGACGAGGTGCGCGAGGCGCTCGAACGAGAGCCGCTTCCGGGTCTGCTCGCGCGCAGGTGGCTCGGTCTCGCGCTGCTCGAAGCGGGCGACGCCGACGCGCGCGGGCGGGGTGCGCGGCTGCTGGCGGCCTCGCCCACGGCGTTCGGCATCGCGCTCGAGCCTCGGCTTCGGTTCTCTGCGGGCGTCAACGTCGTGTTCGAGATCGCCGCACGAACGGAGACGGCCAGCGCCGAGCTCGTCGAGCAGGCGCTGGCGCCTCTCCTCGTGATCCCTGGGGTCGCTCGCGTGCTCCGCGACGAGGTCTCGGCCGTGAGACGCGCGCGCGCGAGCGGAGCTGGCTTCGCCGGCGAGCTCACTGCGCTCGCGTGGCGCGCCACTCGTCTCGACTGACGATCGGTCGCCGCCTCGGGCGGGACGATGGTCGAGCACCCACGAGGGCTCGCTGAGCGCCCAATACGAAGGTCGGGGGCTGTGCCTCGTGCTTCGCGCGCTGGCGATCTTCGAGGCGAGCGGCGAGGAAGCAGCGAGCTCGCGGCGAACGTCCGCGTGCTGATCGCAGCGCACGTTCCGCGCCTGCTCTACGCGTTCGATCGGTCGATCGCGGTCGCGCCCGCCGCGCCGGCTCAGTCGGTCCGGCCTCTCTCGCTCCTCGAGATCGCGCGGCGTCGAACGACCAAAGGGACGTCCTAGGCCGAAGCCACCTCCACGCGGGCAGTCTGGCCGAGCGGGATGAGCACGGGAAGCGTTTGACCGCGCCCAGCGCATCGCGTCTCATGCGCAGCATGAAGGACAAGCACGTCCGCATCCGGATCGCTCAGTGTCTCGCGCTCGCGGAGGCCTCCAACTGCCCGCGCCGGAAGTTCGGCGCGCTGCTCCTCGACCCGGACCGCAACGTCATCCTCATGGACGGCTACAACGGCGCGCCGCGCGGGGGCGGGACGCTCTGCGGAGGCGAGGTGTGCCTGCGGGACACGATGCAGATCCAGAGCGGAACGCGCATCGAGATCGGCTGTCACCACGCGGAGATGAACGTGATCTGCAACGCGGCCGCGAGCGGCGTCGCGTGCCGCGGGGCCTGGCTCATCGTGACGGGCGAGCCCTGCCTCATGTGCAGCAAGCTCATCCACCACGCCGGCATCGTCCGCGTGCTCGTCGTGATGGGCGGCTACGTCGGAGACAACGGCGTCGAGTACCTCCGCGCGCACGGCGTCGAAGTGGAGAGCGTCGAAGGGCCGAAGGATCCACGCGCGGCGGCCTGATACTGCCGTCCGTGCTCTGCGCGCACCCGTTCGCCCTCGTCTACGCGAGCACTCCTGTAGATTACTCCGCGCGGCGCGGTCCCGGAGACGACTCGTCGTCACCCCCCATCCCGCCGCCGCCCATGAGCTGCTCGATCTGCTGGAGCATCTCTGGCGAGATATCGTCACCGCCGCCGCCGCCGCCGAGCAAGCCCGCGAGGCCCCCACCCCCACCGCCGCCGCCATCTCCGCCGAGCATCCCCTGGAGGAGCGGCCCGAGCATGGCGCGCATCTCCGGGTTCTCTGCGATCTCCGGCGGCAGCATCCCGGCGAGCAGCGTGTCGGTCGTCGACGGACCGAGATCGTCGTTGCCGTGGCGCTCCTCGAGCCAGCGATGCGCGAGCGCGCGCACTCGGGCGGCGTGCGTGCCCTGGGCGAGGATGTCGATGACGCCTCGAGGCGGCGCGATGCGCATGCGGTACGTGCTGACGTAGGAGCGCATCCCGGCGAAGAAGTCCGCGTCGCCGAGCTCGCTGCGGAGCGCCCGATACATGTACGGGCCCTTCCCGTAGACGAGCCCCGCGTAGTCGATGGGCGATGCGAAGGCGCTCGCAGCGCGATCGACCGCGCCGTCGGCGTGCCCCTGGATGCGCATCATGTGGAAGTTCATCGCGACCTGGCGCTCGCCCTCGTGCGCCGCGCGCTCGGCGCCGTAGCGATCCTCGAAGTAGAGCATCGCCGAGTACTGCGCGAGCGACTCGTCGACGAACGGATGACGACGTGAGTCCGAGCCGACGATGCCGTGCCACCACTGGTGCGCCGCCTCGTGCGCGGTCACGAACTCGAGGATCGAGGCCTGCATCGGATCGAGGCCCATCGAGCCCTCCGGCGCGTCGCCCTCGCCCTCGCCTTCGCCCTCGCCTTCGCCGCCGAAGAGATCCGTCGCGCCACCGAGCATCCCCGCGAGGCCGCCCATCCCGCCACCCGCCATCGCGGGGCGATAGAACATGCTCGCGACGGTGACGAGCGCAGTGAACTCGACGCCACCAGCGCCTCCCACCAGCGGCGCTTCGACGACGTCGAGCTCGGTGTACGGATACGGCCCGAAGCGCGCCTCGAAGATCTCGAGCGCGTGTGCCGTCACGTCCAGCACGCCGAGGCCCGCTGCCCGATCCTCTGGCAAGAAGTAGGAGCGCACGAGCGTCTGACCGACCCGCCGCGCGCCGCTCTCGAGCGTGGCCCCGGCGAGCAGCGCGAAGTCGCGGATGACGCCCGCGTAGACGGTCACCTCGACGCGCGGCGGGGTGCCGCTCGGGTCGCGGACGAGCACGCGCTGCACCTCGGACCCGCTGACCGCGAGGTGGAGCGACTGCGGCAGGACGATGCGCGCGCGAACGTTGCCCACCGCGTCGGTGCCGAGATCGCCGGTCGTGCCCTCGTCGGCCGTGCTCCAGCGCCCGTGCTCACGGTCGCGGCGCGCGAGGACGGCGAAGAAATTCGCAAAGCTTCCGATGCCTTGGCCGTGCGCGAGGAGGCCGTAGTCGGTGCTTCCCGCGGAGCCGCCTTCCATCGAGGCCATGTTCTGCATCGCCTGCGCCATCATGGTCATCTGCGACTCGTCGAGCTCGCGCAGCACGCCCTGCACGTCGAGCTGGATGCGCAGGTGGCCGCCGGGCGGGATGGGCCTGGACGGTCGCACGCGGATCGCGCTCGCCGACGGATCGGTGAACGCGCAGGTCACGCCGTCGAGGCACTCGCGGCGGACGACGTGAACCGGCGGGCCGCTCGCGGGCGCGGTGACGTTCGAGAAGATGCGGAGCACCACGTCGCGCATCGGCCGCGCTTCGGTGTTGGTGACCCAGATCGTCTCGCGTAGGCCGAAGCCCTCGAGGTCCGCGGGGATGGAGACGTGGAGATCGTAGAGCGGGAGCTCGGAGAGCGAAGAGACCTCGAGCTCGGCCGCGAGATCTGCGCGCTGCGCCTCGTGGACGTGCACCAGCAGCTCGTCCGCGTCGTACCAGTCCTGCGCCGCGGCCGTGACGGGAAGGAGCAGCACGGCGAGGGCGAGGGCGATGCGCATGGCCGGAGCGTACCAGCGAGGGCCGCGATGGCGATGCGCCGCCTTTTCCCGCTGCCTAGCCGAGGAGCGGCTCGAGCAGGAGCGTGAGGACCCAGGCGATCGCCGCGCTCACGGGGAGGGTGAGCACCCAGGCGAGCCCGATGTTCCCCGCCACGCCCCAGCGCACGGCGCTCACGCGGTTGCTCGCTCCGACGCCCATGATCGACGCGTTGATGCAGTGGGTCGTCGAGACGGGAACGCCGAAGTGGCTCGCCGCGAGGATGGTCAGCGTCCCTGCCGTCTCGGCCGCGAAGCCCTGGAGCGGAGAGATGCGGATGATCTTCGAGCCCATCGTCTTGATGATCCGCTCTCCGCCGGAGAGCGTTCCGAGCGCGATCGCGGCGGCGCACACGACGATCACCCACGTCGGCACGTCGGTGCCGTTCGGGAGCAGCACCTCCGGCATGCCGGTCCCACCCGCGGTGACGAACGCGACGAGCGCGAGCGTGATGATGCCCATCGACTTCTGCGCGTCGTTCGAGCCGTGAGAGAAGGCCATCGCGCACGCGCTCACGAGCTGCATGCGGCGCGAGACGCGGTGCACCGTGGTCGGTCGCGTGCCGCGCACCATCCAGAGAAGCCCGACCATCACCGCGAAGGCCATGACGAAGCCGAGCAAGGGCGAGACGACGAGCGGAACGAGCACCTTCTGGACGAGAGTGCTCCAGTGGAACGCCGCGAAGTCCGCGTGCGCGACGACCGCGCCAGCGAGCGCGCCGATGAGCGCGTGCGAGCTCGAGCTCGGGATGCCGAACCACCAGGTGATGATGTTCCACGTGCTCGCGCCGAGGAGCGCGGAGAGCACCACGGTCTGGGTCACATCGGCCGGGTCGGCGAAGCCCGTCGCGATCGTCGTGGCAACGGCCGTCCCCGTGACGGCGCCCACGAAGTTGAAGATGCACGCGATCATCACCGCGGTGCGGAGCGGCAGGACGCCCGTCGAGACCACGGTGGCGATGGCGTTCGCCGCGTCGTGGAACCCGTTGATGTAGTCGAAGACGATCGCCGAGACGATCACCAGGGCGAGGACGCTAACCATGCTTGACGGAGAGGTTGGCGAGGGTGTGCGCGAGGCGCTCGCAGCGATCGATGGCGTGCTCGAGGTTCTCGAGGACCTCTTTCTCGCGGAGGAGCTCCTTCGCGTCGATCGCGTCGTCCCGGAAGAGGCGTGAGAGCGCGCTGCGGAAGACCGCGTCGGCGTCCTTCTCGAGCTGACGTATGGAGCGGCTCGTCGTCATCAGACCTGCGTAGTCGTGCTTCCCGAGCAGCGGCAGGGCGGTCTCGAGCTCGGCCGTCGCCTTGATCAGGAGCTCGATGAGCTGGAGCATCGGAGCGGTCGGCGTCTGCACGCCGAAGAGCGCGCACACGCGGGCTGCGCTGTTCGTGAGGTCGAGGATGTCGTCCAGCTCGGCCGAGAGCTGCTGCAGATCTTCGCGATCGATCGGAGTGACGAACGTCTTTTGCAGCGCCTCTTCGAGCTCGTGCACGATCTTGTCGCCCTCGTGCTCGAGGATCTGAACGGCCGCCTGGACGTCCTCGATGTTCTTTCCGGGCTTGAACTCGCCGAGCGCCTGCGCGCCGCGATGGGCCACGACCGCCTGCTTCTCGAGGAACCGGTAGAAATGGTCCTCGCGAGGCATGAACCACCGCACGACATCCTGAAGCGCCATCTCTTCGTCCCCCTGGGTTGGCCTGGGCGCGAGCCGTAGAGCGAGACGGCCTTCGACGTCAAGCGCCGCGGTCCGGTGTGCTTGCGCGAACGACCCGCTTCACGCCATCGTCGCGGCGATGCACGCACCGATCACCTCTCCTGAAGATCTCAAGCGCCGGCTCGGCGCGCCCGGCCTCGTCCTGCTCGACGCACGGTCAGGCGCCGATGGGCACGCGCGCTATCTCGCGGAGCACCTTCCTGGTGCGCTCTTCGTGAGCGGAGAAGACGACCTCGCGACGCATCCGGCGGACGCCAAGGACGGAGGACGCCACCCGCTCCCGAGCGTGGAGGCCTTTGCGGCCACGCTCGGAAGGCTCGGCATCACTCCCTCGAGCGACGTCGTGATCTACGACGACAAGGCAGGGGCGAACCCCGCGAGCCGCGCGTGGTGGATGCTGCGCGCGCTCGGCCACGAAAAGGTATCCGTGCTCGACGGTGGCCTCGCCGCCGCGCTGGCCGCGCGGATCCTCCCCGCGTTCGGAAGCGCCACCGGCGCCTCCGCGCCGCCCTACCCAGCGACGGAGTGGCGGTTGCCGACGCGAACGATGGCGCAGGTGGAGGCTGCGATCCAGGGCGGTACGGAGCTCGTCGTCGACGCCCGCGATGCGGAGCGGCACCGCGGCGAGGTCGAGCCCGTCGATCCGGTCCCGGGTCGCATCCCGGGCACCGTGAGCTCGCCGCAGCGCAGCCTGCTGGGTCCGAATGGGCGATTTCTTCCGGCCGAGACGCTCCGCTCGCGCTTCGACGCGCTCCTCGCGGGCCGCCCGGCGAGCCAGGTGGTGACGTACTGCGGCTCGGGGGTCACCGCGTGCCACCTCTTGCTCGGCATGGAGCTCGCCGGCCTTCCCGGCGCGTCCCTCTACGTCGGCAGCTTCTCCGAGTGGTCCCGCAACGAGAAGCCGATCGCCACCGGCCCCTCGTGAGAATCGCGCGCGCATGAAGCTGTTTGGGGGCCTGGCGCTGGCGCTCGTCACGCTGGCGATCGCGCTGCCGATCGCTGGGCAAGACGGCGGCGCCCGGCCGATGGCCTTCCGGACGACCCACGGAGGGCCGAGGCTCGAGGTGAGCGGGCACGCGCTCACCGGCGTGCAGCCGAAGAGCGTGAAGGTGAGCCCGGACGGGACCCGCGTCGTCGTCTGCAACTTCGGCTTCACCGATCACGACAGCGTGTACGTCTACGACGCGTTCACGCTGGAGCGTGTCGGCATGGCCACCTTCCTCGGCAACGGCGTCGAGAGCGTGTTCACCAGCGACTCTCGCACGCTGTTCGTGTCGAACTTCCGCCGGCACGTCGTGGAGGTGCTGGACTTCGAGAGCTGCCTGAGCGCGACGGCCGAAGCGCCGTGCGATCTCACGCCTGTGCAGGAGATCGCCACCGCGCATCACCCGAAGTTCATGGCCCTCTCGCCCGACGAGGCGACGCTCTACGTCGCGAGCTGGGCCGATCACGTCGTCTCGGTCGTCGACCTTGCGAGCGGCGCGGAGGTGCGGCGGCTCCAGACGGGGACGCATCCGCGGGGGCTGGCGGTGCGTCCGGACGGAACGCTGCTCGCGGCAGCGTTCGACGCAGACGTGATCCACGTGTTTCCGCCGGGCGCATCGACCGAGAGCGCGCGCTGGGAGACGTGTCACCTGCCGCGGCATCTCGTGCTCTCTCCGGACGGCGAGACTCTCTACGTGACGTGCTCGATGGGCTCGCTCGGCTTCTACGACGCGCGCGTGGGGCGACGCTTCGGGACCGGCTGGCTCGCGCGCAATCCGCGCTCGATCGACCGCAGCGCCGACGGCCGATGGGTGGCGAGCGCCAACTTCGGCTCGAGCGACGTGTCGCTCGTCGACACGCTGCGGCACCATCACCGGACGTACGAGGTGGAGGGCGCCGACCAGATCGTGGGCCTCGCGATCCATCCCGGCCTCGAGCTGCGCATCTATGCGACGAGCTGGAACAACGCCGGGCTGTTCATGCTCACGCAGCCGCACCGGGCCAGAGCCACCGTCGCTGGCGCCGAGTGAGGTTCCTGGCAGGGGATTCTTTGAGCGCCCCGCGAGATCGGTCATGCTCTCCGGGATCGCCGTGAAGCGCTTCTCTTCGTTGCTGTTCGCTCTCGTGCTGCTCGCGCCGGCCGCGGGCTCGGCCCAGCGTGTGATCGAGGTCTCCTTCACGCCGGCGAGCCGCGCGCAGATCGCCGTGTGGATCGAGGGGCCGGACGGCGAGTACCTGCAGGCGCTCGCCCTCACGCAGGCGGTCGCGTACCGCGGCATCGGGAACCGGCCGGGCGCGTCGCAGATGAACAGCGGCTTCCGATGGCCCTATGGCCGGCGCGAAGGCGCGCTCCCCGTCTGGGCTCATCGTCGCGCGAGCGCTCCGGGCGCACTGCCGTTTCCGCGCGTGATCTTCCAGGACCGCGGGTCCGAAGGCTACGCCTCGCGAACCTCGAGCGACTCGTCGCGAGACGAATACTTCTGCCTCTCGTTCAACAGCTCGACGACCTCGCGCGATGCGCTCGACGCGGTGAGCTGCGCCAGCGTCTTCAACAGCGACAAGGGGCGCTACGTCACGCCGTCCGACGTGGCCGCTGGCTACTCCGAGCCCTTCGATCCGTCGGCGGGCGTGCGCGATCTCTACGCCCTCGATCTCGAGTCGCTCTATCCACCCCGGCGGGACATCGTGCGCTGCACGCCTGGCGCCGGGTGCTTCGATCACGCCGACGTGGACCTCTTCGCAGCGGATGCGCGCCGCGTGATGCCGGAGATCGACTCGGTCTCGATGGCGACGCCGCGCGGCGGGGCCGAGACGAGCGTGATGTTCACGGCGCCCGACGAGTGGCCGGACGGCGACTACGCGGTCTTCATCGAGATCAACGTCGAGGGCGACTACAACGCTCACTTCGGCCCGGCGCAGTACCCGACACCGACCGACGACGGAGCGGGCGGAAGCGGCACACGCTGGGACTACTGGGCCGTCAGCTACGGCTATCCGTTCCGAGGTCAACCCTCGGTGGTCTATCGGCTCGACGTGCACCTCGGGCCCGACGGAGACGCGGCCAGCGCCGTGACGCCCATCGGCTACGGCTCGGTGAGCGGCCGCGGGGCGGACGGCGGCGAGATCTTCGCGATGGACGGCAACATCTCCGACGACCCGACGACGCTGCCCGGGAGCGGAGCCGATCGGCTCACGATGACCGGCAGCCTGCGCGCATCGGCCTCCGTGATCCCGCCCGTGATGTGCGAGCTGAACACGCCGCCCGGGGGCATCGACGAGCTCGTCGTGAGCGCCTACCCCGTGCGCCGCGACGCGCACCGCTTCGCGCACCTCTCGTTCGTCGCGCCGACCGACGACCAGCGCGTGACGCGCTACGAGGTGCGCTACGCGACCAGCCCGATCGACGACCTCGAGTCGTTCATGCGCGCGCTGCCCGCGCAGGCAGCCACGATC